>NZ_CP031425.1:2595009-2919385 GCF_003367705.1 Microbacterium foliorum
CTTCCTCATGACCAGGGTGCGGGAGGAGTCGCTCGCCCACGGTACACGCGAGGGCGTGCTGCGCGGGCTCTCGATCACGGGCGGGGTGATCACCTCGGCGGGGCTCGTGCTCGCCGCGACCTTCGCGGCGCTGTCGGTGATCCCGATCCTGTTCCTCGCGCAGCTCGCGTTCATCGTCGCGTTCGGCGTGCTGCTCGACACGTTCGTGGTGCGCTCGCTGCTGGTGCCGGCGCTGGCGTACGACCTCGGTCGAGTGATCTGGTGGCCGTCGAAGCTGTGGCGCAGCGGTCGCGACTGAATCCGATGACGGCCGTCAGCCGAGCGTCTTCGCGAGGTCGGCGAGATGGGTGCGGCTCTCGGCGGCCGCGCGTGCCGAGTCTCGCGCTGCGACGGCATCGGCGAGCAGGGTGTGGCGGTCGTCATCGGCCCGGCCACCGTCATCCGCCCGCAGCCGGAGCATCTCGATCATCGCCTGCCGCATACGCGGGGTGAAGCCGTCGAACAGCTCGAGCAGGATCGGGTTGTGGGCGGCCGCGACGATGCTGCGATGGAACGCGGTGTCGGCATCGACATGCGCCTCGACCCCCGCGGGGTGGGCCCGGCGACCGACGAGCGCTCGACGGATGAGTCGGAGATCGGATGCGGTGCGGCGCGACGCCGCGAGCGCGGCAGCCTCCGCCTCGATCGCCGTGCGCGCCTCGATGACCGCGACGATGTCGGCGCGGCGGAGCACGGCATCCCAGTCCTCGGGCACCTCGAGCGCGGTGACGAACACTCCCGACCCCTGGCGCGTCGACAGCATCCCCCGTCCTGCCAGCTGACGGATGGCCTCGCGGATCGTCGAACGTCCGACGCCCAGCTGCGCGGCGAGCGTGGTCTCTCCCGGGAGCTTCTGCCCGAGCTGCCACTCCCCCGAGTGTATGCGCGTCATCAGGATGTCCGACGCCTGGTCGGCAAGAGGCGTGCGTTCGATCCGGATCATCCGTCCATCTTAACTTGTCAACTTGTCTGAGGAGTTGCTACGGTGAGCGCATGACGCTCGACCTTCTCCTTCTGCGCCACGACGGGACATAGCCGACCGGCTCCCCGTCGTGGGGTGCATGGCGCCGCCGGTCATCACACCCCACGCACCAGGAGTCCCCGATGTCCATGCTGTTCCCCACCCTCTCCACCCCCGCCGGCCCGGTGCCGGACTCATCACCGTCATGGAACCGCCAACGCCGGTCCCAGATGCCGTCGCATCGTTACGCCTCGGTGTTCGACCGCGTCGCCGTGCCGCTGGTCGACCGCGAGTGGCCCACCGCGCAGCTGACAGCCGCGCCGCTGTGGGTGCCGGTCGACCTCCGCGACGGCAACCAGGCACTCGCCGAGCCCATGGATCCTGTGCGCAAACGACGCTTCTTCGAGCTTCTCGTCACGATGGGCTACAAGGAGATCGAGGTCGGCTATCCCCCCGCCTCGCAGACGGACTACGACTTCGTCAGGCTCCTCGCCTCATCGGACCTCGCTCCGGACGACGTGACGATCGTCGTCTTCACCGCTGCGCGTCGCGACCTGATCGAACGCACGGTGGAGTCCGTGCGCGGCATCCGCAATCCGGTCGTCATCCACCTCTACACCGCGACCGCCCCCACCTGGCGGGACACCGTCCTCGGTCGCACCCGCACCGAGCTGAAGGACCTGATCCTGAGAGCGGGGCAGGATGTGCTCGATCTCACCGACGGACTCCCCGATGTGCGCTTCCAGTTCTCGCCCGAGGTCTTCAACCTCACGGAACCCGACTACGTGCTCGACCTGTCCGACGCCATGACCACGCTCTGGGATGCGACACCCGAGCGCCCGGTGATCCTGAACCTGCCCGCGACCGTCGAAGTCGCGACGCCGAACGTGTACGCGGACCAGATCGAGTACATACACCGCAACCTCGCCAGGAGAGAAGGGGTGATCCTCTCCGTCCACCCTCACAACGACCGCGGCACCGGGGTGGCCTGTGCCGAGCTCGCGGTGCTCGCGGGGGCGGAGCGTGTGGAAGGATGCGTCTTCGGCAACGGCGAGCGCACCGGCAACGTCGACCTCGCGACCCTCGCTCTCAATCTTCACGCGCAGGGAGTGGATCCGATGATCGACTTCTCGGACATCGACGAGATCCGACGCACCGTCGAGCACTGCAACGGCATCGAGGTGCATCCACGGCATCCCTACGTCGGCGACCTCGTGCACACCGCGTTCAGCGGCACCCATCAGGATGCGATCCGGAAGGGACTCGCCGAGCGTCGCTCCCGCGCCGGTGCCTCAGGCGCGGATGCTCGCGAACAGCGGTGGCTCGTCCCCTACCTGCCGATCGACCCCGCCGACCTCGGTCGCAGCTACGACGCTGTCATCCGGGTCAACTCGCAATCGGGGAAGGGCGGTATCGCCTATCTGCTCGAGAAGGAGTTCGGGATCGAGCTGCCACGGCGACTCCAGATCGAGTTCGCGAAGACGGTTCAGGCGCATGCCGACAGTGTCGGCGATGAGCTGACGGCGACGGACCTGTGGGCCCTGTTCGCGCACACCTACCTGTCTGCACCTGCGAGCGATGTGCCGACGCTGACGAACTATCGGCTGGATGGCTCCCCGGTGCACGTCACTCTGCGGTCGGACTCGGCAGAGCGCACCCATCGAGGGGTCGGCGCCGGGCCCGTCGAGAGCCTCGTGTCCGCTCTCGTCGACTCAGGCATCACCCTCGAGGTCCTCTCGCTTCATCAGACGAGCCTCGGAGCGGGAAGCACGGCGGATGCTCTCACGCTGCTCGAGTATCACGATGCCCACGGCACCCGCTGGACCGCAGGGCGGGCTGCGTCGGTTCTGGACGCGAACGTCGACGCGGTGATGAGAGCCGCATCCCTGAGCGGACGCGCGAGCAGTGAGCGAGAAGGGTGCCCTCGACTGGATTCGAACCAGCGACCTGCCCTTTAGGAGAGGGCTGCTCTATCCTGCTGAGCTACGGGGGCGAGGATTCCATTCTAGAGGAACCCCCGCCCGCGCTCAGGCGGCCAGAGCCAGATACGGCTCCCATCGGGGGTCGCCTCGCTCGGTGCCGCGGACGGTCCAGGCGGAGCCGTGGGGAGGCCGGGGAGCGAAGCGCAGCTCCCACCGCATCTCCTGCGGGGTGCGGTCGCTCTTGATGTTGTTGCATCGGAGACAGCAGGCGACGAGGTTCTCCCAGGAGTCGGCGCCCCCACGGGACCGGGGCATCACGTGATCGATCGTCGACGCCGCTTTGCCGCAGTAGCCGCAGCGGTGGTTGTCCCGACGGAGCACACCGCGGCGGGTGACGGGCACGCGCCTGCTGGACGGGATGCGCACGTACCGGGAGAGGATGATGACCGCCGGACGATCGTAGACGCCGTGGCTGCCCCAGACCGGGTCGCCCTCCACGCGTTCGATCACGGTGGCCTTGTCGTTCATGACCAGGACCAGGGCTCTCTTGAACGACACGATCGCGAGCGGTTCGTATCCTGCGTTCAGTACCAGTGTGCGCATCGTCATCCTCTCGATCCGCCGGGACGGCTTCCCGGCACTCTCGACTCACACGAAGCCGCGCAGGGCGGAAGCGTTCGCAGGGATGAGAAAAGGCGCTGTCTACAGACAGCGCCTTTCGCACACAGTAAGACCGTGACGTCCCTGCGGACGATGCAGGAGGACGTGACGACCGAGGGCATCCATGGTTCGGATGCTCGGTATTCGCTCCATCTGCCTCTCCCGCCTATGCGACAACGGGTTCAGGCTAACCCATCCCGCGGACACCGGGGTCGAACCCGGGGTGAACGCTCAGAGGCGTGTCCGTGACGACGCGCGGAAGGGCGAGACGACCGGGGTCAGCCGGCGTTCGCGCCGAGCCAGGCGATGGGCTCCATGAGACCGCCGTTGACCCACACCTCGAAGTGCAGGTGGTTCGCGGTGGATCGCCCGGTGCTTCCGACGAATCCGATCAGCTGCCCGGCGACGACGGTCTCGCCGGCCTGCACCTGGCGCGAGCCGTAGGTCATGTGCCCGTAGGTGGTCTGCACGCGCTGGCCGCCCACGACGCTGTCGAGCATGACGGCCACACCGTAGCCGCCGATGCTCTCGGCCGAGGCACGCACGACTCCGGCGGCGGCCGCATAGATCGGGGTGCCCGCAGGAGCCAGCATGTCCGCGCCCTGGTGGGCGCCGCCGACGGTGCGGCTCACGTTGTAGGACCCCTGCGGAAGCGGGTAGCGCACCTCGCCGGAGCCGGGTGACACGAGGGAGTAGTTCCCGATGTCGTAGTTTCCGGAGCCCGACGTCGACGCGGTCGAGGCGGCGGCTGCGGCCCGTGCGGCTGCGGCCTCCTCCGCCTTCTTCTTCTCGATCTCGTCAGGGGTGGTTGCCGTGAAGGTTCCCCGTCCGAGCGACGACGCGGTGGCATCCGAGGCGACGACCAGGGACTGCGCATCGACCGCGGCCATCTGCTGGACCGTCGCCGAGGCATCGATCGGCTTGGAGGCGGCGTACGCGGGGAGCGCCACGGCGGCGACGAGAGCACCCACTGCCCCGAAGATCGCGATCGACCGCAGGGGCTTCACGACCTTGCGTGCGTCCACCCGACCGCCGGTGCGGCGGGCGACTGCTCGATCTTCGGTTGTCTTCGCGGGCGATTCGATGTCTGTGGCCAAAACTAAATCCTCCTGCGCCTGCACGCCCATGGGCGCTGGCTCGTCGGCACTCTGCTCTCGTGGCACGAACGTATCTCGGGTACTTTGTGCGGTCTGACCGAGAGGTCGACGAGCCTGGAAGGCGGATCCTCTCGGGTGTCGTCAGCGGGCTTCTTCGACGACTCGTCCGAGGTTACCGGAAGATAACGATCCTGTCACCCCGTGAAGCTGGCAATCACCGGGGCGGCGGAATGCTGCGGATCCGACACCGGAAGGACAGGGATCAGAGCGGCTCGCCGACGAGGAAGATGTGCGAGGCGAGCTCGACGGGGAGCTCGAGGCCGTCGTCCTTGCCCTCCATCTGGATGAGCACGTAGCCCTCGTTGAAGCGATAGTCGCCCTTGGCGCCGGGCATGACACCCGCGTCGCGGAGCTGCTCGAGCAGTTCGGGGTCGACCTGTGCAGGCTCGGCGAGACGTCGCACGGTGCCCTCGATCGGCGCGCCTGCGGCGTTCAGCTTCTGCACGAGTCCGATGACGCCCTCGTCGAATGTGCGGGCGGGGGTGTCGCCCAGCTGGTCGAGACCGGGGATCGGGTTGCCGTACGGCGATTCGGTGGGGTGCCCGAGAAGCTCGACGAGCCGGCGCTCGACCTGTTCGCTCATGACGTGCTCCCAGCGGCAGGCCTCTTCGTGCACGTAGGCCCAGTCGAGCCCGATGACATCGGAAAGCAGCCGCTCGGCCAGCCGGTGCTTGCGCATGACGTCGACCGCCTTGCGGCGTCCGGCGTCGGTGAGCTCGAGCCTGCGATCCTCCGAGACCACGACGAGCCCGTCGCGCTCCATGCGTCCCACCGTCTGCGAGACGGTCGGCCCCGAGTGCCCGAGCCGCTCGGAGATGCGTGCGCGCAGCGGCACGATGTTCTCCTCCTCGAGTTCGAGGATGGTGCGGAGGTACATCTCCGTGGTGTCGATCAAGTCCGTCATGTGGCCCTCCGGGTCTTCTTAGGCAAGCCTACATTCCCGGGGGGACATCGGGGCGTCACGCGGCGAGGCGGTGCCGCGTGCACACCCTAGAATCGACGCATGGCGATCGAGATTCCCCGAGACCTCCTGCCCGCTGACGGCCGCTTCGGATGCGGCCCCTCGAAGGTGCGCACCGAGCAGCTCGAGGCGCTGCTCGCCGCGGGGCCGACGCTGCTCGGCACCTCGCACCGCCAGGCGCCCGTGAAGAATCTCGTCGGCAGCGTCCGCGAGCACCTCGCCGCGCTCTTCGCTCTTCCCGACGGCTACGAGATCATCGTCGGAAACGGCGGATCGACGGCGTTCTGGGACGCCGCGGCCTTCGGCCTGATCGAGCACCGCAGCCAGAACCTGGTGTTCGGCGAGTTCGGCGGAAAGTTCGCGGCGGCCGCCGCCGCACCGTGGCTCGCGGCTCCTGACGTGCGCAAGGCCGAGCCGGGCTCGCGCACGGCCGCAGAGATCGTCGACGGCGTCGACGTCTACGCGTGGCCGCACAACGAGACCTCGACCGGCGTCGCGGCCCCGATCGACCGCGTCGTCGCCGACGGAGCGCTGACGGTCATCGACGCGACCAGCGCCGCCGGGGGCATCGACTTCGACCTCACGCAGGCGGATGTCTACTACTTCGCCCCGCAGAAGAACCTGGGTTCCGACGGCGGACTGTGGTTCGCCGCGGTCTCGCCCGCAGCGATCGAGCGCATCGAGCGCATCGCCGCCTCGGATCGCTACATCCCCGAGTTCCTCAGCCTGAAGAACGCGCTCGACAACTCCCGCCTCAACCAGACGCTGAACACGCCCGCTCTGACGACCCTGCACCTGCTCGACAGCCAGCTGAGCTGGATCCTGTCGAACGGCGGACTCGCCTGGGCCGGCGCCCGCACGGCCGAGTCCTCCGGCATCCTCTACGACTGGGCCGCATCGTCCGCGGTCGCGACGCCGTTCGTGGCGGAGGCCGCGCACCGCTCTCCCGTCGTCGTGACGATCGACTTCGACGACAGCGTCGACGCCGCCGCCGTCGCCAAGACGCTGCGCGCCAACGGGATCGTCGACACCGAGCCCTACCGCAAGCTCGGCCGCAACCAGCTGCGGGTCGCCACCTTCGTCTCGATCGAGCCCGAGGATGTCCGTCAGCTCACCCGCTCGCTCGACCACGTCCTCGCGCAGCAGGATGCCTGACCCCAGGGCGAGTCTGACGCCGGGGAGATGAGCCTGACTCCGGCACATGAGAAAGGGCCGCGTTCGCACGCGGCCCTTTCTCATTCCCTGAGGTCACTCCTCGTCGTCTGAGGCGCCCTCGTCGGACTCGAGATCATCGGTGTCGAGATCATCATCTTCGGACTCGTCATCGTCGGACTCGTCGTCGGAGTCGTCGGATTCGTCGTCTGCGGCGGAGTCGTCGAGTTCGTCGATGTCGACCCCGTCGAGATCACCCGCATGCAGCTCGCGCGGCACCGCCGCGAGATCGTCCTCGTCGAGGTCGTCGTCGTCGTCCTCGTCATCCTCGTCGTCATCGTCGTCGAGCTCGTCGTCTTCGAGCTCGTCGTCTTCGAGTTCGTCATCGTCGTCGAGTTCGTCGTCGGAGGCGTCGTCGTCGGCGGAGGCGGAGGCATCGCCCTCCTCGGCCGCGGCCGCCTGCGCCGCGAGCTCGACCTGATGCGCACGGTAGTCGGCGAGACGCTCGGCCCACGGCACCCACTCGGGAGCGAGCAGCGCGCCGTCGCCCGGCAGCAGCTCGAGCTCGAGCACCGTCGGCTCGGCATCCTCCACCCGGGCCACCGTGACAGTCCAGTACCAGCCCGGGTAGCCGGGCAGTCGGTTCTCGAAGCGCAGCGACACCGAGCCATCGTCTTCGGCCCGATAGTCAGCGGCCGGACCCACGGTCGACGCAGGGGTGATCTCGTGCAAGGCGGACAGGGCGAGATCGTGGGCGCCGAGAAGACGCCGGTCGGGCTCAGGCTTCGAGGTCATCGGCTACCTTGCGCAGGACGGCCGCGATCTTGCGGCCGTGGGTGGACGAGGGGTAACGGCCGCGACGCAGGTCGCCGCCCATCCCGTCGAGGAGCTTCACGAGATCCTCGACGATGATCGCCATGTCGTCGGCCGGCTTGCGCTTGGCCTTGGCGAGGCTCGGGGGCGCTTCCAGCACCCGCACGGACAGCGCCTGCAGTCCGCGCTTGCCGTCGGCGACGCCGAACTCGACACGCGTCCCCGCCTTGACCGCGGCACCGGCCGGCATGGCCGAGGCGTGCAGGAAGACGTCCTGGCCGTCATCGGCGGCGATGAAGCCGAAACCCTTGTCTTCGTCGTAGAACCTGACCTTGCCGGTGGGCATGGGAGAAACCTCGCTGAGTCGGTGTGGAGCTGGGATCGGACGCACGGATGCGACCACCACCAGCCTACCGGTCGTCCGGCACGGAATCCGTAGGTCACGGCGCGGAACCGCGCGGTCGCACAGCGACTAGGCTCAGAGGGATGAGCACCCAGAGTCCCGACCCCGAGCCTCCCGTTCGCACCGTGGATCGCATTCTCGCGTTCACGGCGCTCGGACTCGCGGCGGCCTCGATCATCTGCTTCTTCGCGATCATCATCGGCACCGCCGTCGGGATGCAGCAGCAGGACTTCGGCGCGGGGGCCTGGCCGTTCGTGGCCGCGATCCCCTACTGGGGCCTTCCCGCGGCCTTCCTGATGATCATCGCGCTGCTCATCATGAGCTTCGTCCGCAAGGGCCGCGCGACGTCGCGGCGCTGAGGACTCCGGCATGAGCACGCACGCACGCCCGCTGGCCGAATGGCTGTCCGCGGCGAGCGATGCGGAGCTCGCCACCCTCTTCTCCGCGCGACGCGTGCGGCCCGATGCCGGATGGCACGACTACTTCGACGCCGCAGAGGCCCTCCTCGACACGGCCTCCGTGAACCGCATCCTTCCGGCGCTGACGCACGCGGAAGCCACGGCTCTGCTCACGGCAGCGACATCCGACGACACGCGAGTGAGCGGGCCGTCGGCCGACACGCTGCGCGCGCTGGCGCTGCTCCGGCAGGACGGTTCGCCCTTCCCTCCGGTCGCGGCGGCCGTGGCCGAGCGTGCTGTACCGGAGGCCGTCGACGCGGTCGAGCCCCGAGCCGCCGACGAGGCCGCCACCGCCCATGCCGCCGAGCGCGCGTTCACGACGGTGTCGGCGCTCGCCGACATCCTGCTGCTGGCTCGTGACAGGCCGTTCGCTCTGCTCGCCGGGGGCAACATCAGCGCCGGCGAGAAGCGGATGCTGGCTGAGGCGGGCATGGCGCCCGAGTCGATGGACGCCCTCATCGCGATCGTGACCGATGCATCGCTCGTCGTCCAGGTCGACCGACAGCTGCGGACCACGGCAGACGCCGAGACATGGCTGCGCTCCTCGGTCGGCGAACGCTGGAGCACCCTCGTGGGCGGATTCCGCGACTCGCTGCCTCGCGGCGTGCGCACCGAACACGGAGGCTGGTCGCCCGCAGCCTCGTGGCCGCTGGCGCACCCCTGGGACCCTGCCTGGTCGGAACGCAGCAGCGCGCTCCTCGAACGCGCCCGCCTCCTCGGTCTGCTCACCGACGACGGCAGCGAGACCGCCTGGGCCGCGACGCTGCGGAACGGGGGCGATGTCGACGCCGGCCCGCTCACCGCGTTGCTGCCCGCCGAGGTCGACCGCATCTTCCTCCAGAACGATCTGAGCGCCATCTCCCCCGGCCCGCTCGCGCCCGCGCTGGACGTGCGGCTGCGCACCGTGGCCACGAGGGAGTCGGCGGCCCAGGCCTCGACGTACCGGTTCACCCCGGAGTCGATCGCCCACGCTCTCGTGCTCGGTGAGACGGAGCAGTCGATCCTCGAGTTCCTCGAGTCGCTCTCGCTCACAGGGATCCCGCAGCCGCTCCGCTACCTCGTGACCCAGACGGCGCAGAGACACGGCCTGGTGCGGGTATCGCTCGATCCCGACACCGGGAGGACGCGCATCGACAGCAGCGATCCGCACCTGATCGAGGCCATGTCGGTCGACCAGGGTCTCCGGGCACTCGCACTGACGCGCGAGGACGCATCGCTCGTCACCCGGGTCGGGCGCGACACCGTCTACTGGGCGCTGACCGATGCCCGCTACCCCGCGACCCTCGTCGATGAGGAGGGCACGGCGATCATGGGCGAGCGCCACCCGGCGCCGTCGACGCCGGTCCCGACGGCGGCCGACTACGGGCCGCTCCTTCAGGCCCTCCGGTCGCACGAGGGGGCCGATGCCGATGCGGCCTGGCTCGACCGCGAACTCGATGCGGCGGTGCGCGCACGCGCGGTGCTGCGGGTGAGCGTCGGCATGCCGGACGGCTCGACGCGGGATCTCGTGCTCGAGGCGACGGGACTGGGCGGTGGCCGGCTGCGCGGGAGGGATCGTGCAGCGGACGTCGAGCGCACCCTTCCGGTCTCCAGCATCCGCGCCGCCACCATCATCGAGCAGTAAACTGGACAGCTATGTCTGATGGCCCCCTGATCGTCCAGAGCGATCGCACCGTGCTGCTCGAAGTCGCCCACTCGGATGCCGAGAGCGCTCGTCATGAGCTGGCGATCTTCGCCGAGCTCGAGCGCGCCCCCGAGCACATCCACACGTACCGGATCACCCGCCTCGGACTCTGGAACGCGCGTGCCGCCGGCCACACCGCAGAAGACATGCTCGCGACTCTCGACCGCTGGTCGCGGTTCCCGGTGCCGCCGTCCGTGGCCGTCGACCTGCGAGAGACCGTGGGCCGGTACGGCCGACTCGTCATCGAGCGCGACGACGAGGGCGTGCTCATCCTGCGCTCCTCCGACCCCGCGGTGCTCGCCCAGGTCGCGAACAACAAGCGCATCCAGCCGCTGCTGATCGGGCACCCCGCTCCCGACACCTTCGTGGTCGACGCGTGGGCACGCGGCCAGATCAAGCAGGAGCTGCTCAAGATCGGCTGGCCCGCCGAGGACCTCGCCGGATACACCCCCGGAACCCCGCATGAGATCGAGCTCGCAGAAGACGGCTGGGCGATCCGTCCGTACCAGCAGGATGCGGTCGACGCGTTCTCGAAGGACGGCTCCGGCGTCGTGGTGCTGCCCTGCGGCGCGGGGAAGACGATCGTCGGCGCGGGGGCGATGGCCGCCACGAAGACGACCACTCTCATCCTCGTCACCAACACGGTCTCGGCGCGCCAGTGGCGCGACGAGCTGCTCAAGCGCACCAGCCTCACGCCCGAGGAGATCGGCGAGTACTCCGGCCAGGCCAAGGAGGTCAAGCCGGTGACGATCGCCACCTACCAGATCCTCACGGCGAAGAGGAAGGGCGAGTACGCGCATCTCGCGCTTCTGGACGCACTGGACTGGGGACTCATCGTGTACGACGAGGTGCACCTGCTCCCCGCACCGGTGTTCAAGCTGACCGCCGATCTTCAGGCGCGTCGACGCATCGGCCTGACCGCCACGCTCGTGCGCGAGGACGGCAGAGAGGGCGACGTCTTCAGCCTGATCGGGCCCAAGCGCTTCGACGCTCCGTGGAAGCAGATCGAGGCGCAGGGGTTCATCTCGCCGGCCGCCTGCTACGAGGTGCGCGTAGATCTGCCCCCGGACGACCGGCTCGAGTACGCGGCGGCGACCGACGACGAGCGCTACCGACTCGCCGCCTCGGCGCCGGCGAAGATCGATGCCGTGCGCGAGCTCATCGCGAAGCACGACGGGGAGCGGATCCTGGTGATCGGCCAGTATCTGGACCAGCTCGACTCCCTTTCCCAGGCGCTGGACGCCCCGCAGATCACCGGAGCCACCCCCGTCGACGAGCGCGAGGAGCTCTACCGCGCCTTCCGCGAGGGCGAGATCTCGCTGCTGGTCGTGTCGAAGGTCGCGAACTTCTCGATCGATCTGCCCGAGGCATCCGTCGCCATCCAGGTGTCGGGGTCCTTCGGGTCCCGGCAGGAGGAGGCGCAGCGACTCGGCCGCCTGCTGCGCCCGAAGCAGTCCGGGCACACCGCGAGCTTCTACACGCTCGTGGCCCGCGACACGATCGACCAGGACTACGCGCAGAACCGGCAGCGGTTCCTCGCCGAGCAGGGGTACAGCTACACGATCATGGATGCGGACGCCATCGCCGCATGACCCCGCGATGCCCCTCGGGGCACCCGGGTACGCGGTGGGCGAAAGCGCCGCTCCGACGGATAGTCAGCATCCGCATGGCGGAAGTCACCATAATGGGGTCATGACTGATGCGCGCATCCTGGTCGTCGACGACGAGCCCAACATCCGCGACCTGCTCTCCACAGGTCTCAGCTTCGCCGGGTTCCAGGTGAAGACGGTCGCCAACGGCGCCGCCACCATCTCCGCCGTGCTGGAGGAGGAGCCCGACCTGATCATCCTCGACGTCATGCTCCCCGACATGAACGGGTTCAGCGTGACGAAGCGCCTGCGCGGCGCCGGCTTCACCGCGCCCATCCTGTTCCTCACCGCCAAGGACGGCACGGACGACAAGATCGAGGGTCTCAACGCCGGTGGAGACGACTACGTCACCAAGCCGTTCAGCCTCGACGAGATCGTCGCACGCGCGCAGGCGATCCTCCGCCGCACGATGCAGGCCGACGAGGAGTCGATCATCCGCGCCGGAGAGCTGTCGATGGATCAGGACACGCACGACGTGCATGTCGGCAAGGAGTCGATCGAGCTCAGCCCGACGGAGTTCAAACTGCTCCGCTACCTCATGCTGAACCCGAACCGCGTGCTGTCGAAGGCGCAGATCCTCGACCACGTCTGGGAGTACGACTTCAACGGCGATGCGGGCATCGTGGAGAGCTACATCTCGTACCTCCGCCGCAAGATCGACCCGCACACCGAGGAGTCGGTCATCCAGACCAAGCGCGGCTTCGGCTACATGCTCAAGGTCGGCAAGTAGTCCCCCGCGGCGGCAGCCGCTGACGACGTACCGCATCCGCTGCAGGGAGGACCGACCGCATGGCGCACAAGCCCGATGCGATCACCCGCTGGTGGCGGTCGATCAGCCTGCGCGCCAAGGTCACCGGCGTCACCGTCGCGGTGCTCGCACTGGGGCTGTTGGCTGCGGGCATCGGCACCGTCCCCATCCTGCGCAACTCCCTGGTCGACAACATCGACGCGCAGCTGCCCGCGCTCGTGTCGGCCGATCTCGCGAACCGCTACTTCGAGGTCTCCGTCGAAGACGGCAAGACCGTCTACACGCCCAGCGATTCGCCCCGCGACTTCTTCGTCGCGATCTACGACGCCGAGGGCGTGCTGCAGACCACGACGGGAAGCTCCAGTTCCGCGAACGGCGCTCCGCTGTTCCCGTCGTCGTACTCCCCCCTCGATGTGCAGGCGAACGAGGACACGCGCTTCACACTCGAGGGCACGAAGGGCGCGAGCTACCGCGCCGCCGTGGCCCGTGTACCCGGTGAGGGCGACGGATCGCTGAGGATCCAGATCGTCGCCATGCCGCTCGAATACGCCGACCGCATCATCGGCCAGTACTTCGGCATCTACATCACTGTCGCGTTCGTGACGATCTTCCTCGCCGCGCTGCTCACCCGGGGGCTGGTGACTCTGACCTTCCGTCGCCTCGGCCAGGTGGAATCCACGGCTATGTCGATCGCCGCCGGAGACTTCAGCCAGCGCCTCACCGACCTCGAGCCCACGACCGAGGTCGGGCGTCTGAACAGCGCGATCAACACCATGCTCGACCGGGTCGACGGGTCGCTCGCGCAGCGCGACCGCACGGTACGGCATATGCGCCGCTTCATCGGCGACGCCAGCCACGAGCTGCGCACGCCGCTGGTGAGCGTGCGCGGCTACGCCGAGCTGTACCGGATGGGGGCGATCACCGGCGAAGAGGACACCGCGCGAGCGATGGAGCGGATCGAGAAGGAAGCGATCCGGATGGGTGTGCTCGTCGAGGATCTCCTCGCTCTCGCGCGCCTCGACGAGGAGCGCGAACCCGAGATCGAACCGCTCGACCTCCGCCCGATCGCCCGTGACGCCGCCCTCGATCTGCGGGCCGCCGCGCCGGCCCGCACCGTCACGGTCGTGGACCGGACCGTCGAGGCGCCGTTGATCGATCTGACCACGCGCTCCACCCCCGTGACGGCCCCGCCCGCGCCCGCGCCGCGCGGGCTCTCCCGCGGCACGCTCGCCCGGCTGCGCCGACGCCCGCGCGCGGCGAGCGTCGAGGTGCCCGGGATCGACTTCACCGAGGCGGCGGACATCCCCGTCCGGACGCCCCCGATCGTTCTCGGCGAGGAGAACAAGGTCCGTCAGGTGATCACCAATCTGCTCGGGAACGCGCGTCGCTTCTCGCCGGAGGAGAGCCCGATCGAGCTGATCGTCGATGCCGACCGCGTGCGCGGCACCGGCAGCATCTCGATCGTCGACCACGGCGAGGGCATCCCCCCGCAGATCCGCGAGCAGATCTTCGAGCGGTTCTGGCGCGCTGACACGTCGCGGGCACGGGAGACCGGCGGCTCGGGCCTCGGGCTCGCCATCGTCTCGTCGATCGTCAAGGCGCTGCACGGCAGCGTGACGGTGTCGGAGACGCCAGGGGGCGGTGCGACGTTCACCGTCACCCTGCCGCTCGCCCCCTCCCGCGCCACCCCCGCTCATCTGCTGGAGGACACTCAGCCTCTTGAGCCGCTCGACCTCTGAGCCGCTCCTCCGCACGTTCTCACGCGTTCTCCGACTGCTCCTGCGCGATGCGCGCGCTCCTGCACGGGGAGGCGCTCCTGCACGGGGAGGCGCTCCGCCTCGTTCTGCACAGCCGCCGGGCGCGACTCCGTGCGGGCCTGCGGCCGATCCGCGAACCCTTCTATCGTCGGAGACCCAACGAGAAGGAGTTCCCATGTCCGTCTTCACCGTCGACACCGAAGCAGTGGGTGCGGCCCAGAGTGCCGCCCTCGCCACCATGCAGCGGGTGCAGAGCGAGTCCGCCGTGCTGATGTCCCAGCTCACCCAGCTGCAGAGCAGCTGGGTCGGCACCGCGTCGTCCGCCTTCCAGTCCTGCGCCGACCAATGGCGGGGAGCGCAGCTGCACGTCGAGCAGGCACTCGAATCGATCGGGCATTCGCTCGGCAGCGCGGCCGCACAGTACGCCGATGCCGACCAGTACTCGGCCAGCCTGTTCCGCTGAGCTCCTTCGAGCGGCTGCGGCGAATCATGCCCCCGCCACGCAGAGACGCCCCGACCATGCGGTCGGGGCGTCTCTGTCACTGCGGATGGATCAGAAGTCCATGCCACCCGACGGGTCACCCATGGGAGCGGGGGACTTCTCGGGCTTGTCGGCCACGACGACCTCGGTGGTGAGGAAGAGGGCCGCGATCGATGCCGCGTTCTGCAGCGCCGAACGGGTCACCTTGGCGGGGTCGATGATGCCGGCTGCGAACAGGTCGACGTACTCACCGGTCGCGGCGTTCAGGCCGAAGCCCGCCTCGAGCTCGGAGACCTTGTTCGCGACGACACCGGGCTCGAGGCCCGCGTTCATCGCGATCTGCTTCAGCGGAGCCTCGATCGCGACGCGAACGATGTTCGCACCGGTCGCCTCGTCGCCCGAGAGCGACAGACCTGCGAGCGCCTTGGTGCCCGACTGGATCAGCGCGACGCCACCACCGGGGACGATGCCCTCTTCGACGGCTGCCTTCGCGTTGCGGACCGCGTCTTCGATGCGGTGCTTGCGCTCCTTGAGCTCGACCTCGGTCGCGGCTCCGGCCTTGATGACGGCGACGCCACCGGCGAGCTTCGCGAGGCGCTCCTGCAGCTTCTCACGGTCGTAGTCGCTGTCGGTGTTGTCGATCTCGCGACGGATCTGCGTGACGCGACCCTCGATCTGGTCTGCCTCTCCGGCACCCTCGACGATGGTGGTCTCGTCCTTGGTGACGATGACCTTGCGCGCACGACCCAGCAGATCGAGCGTGGCGTTCTCGAGCTTGAGGCCGACCTCTTCGGTGATGACCTGCGCACCGGTGAGGATCGCGATGTCCTGCAGCTGCGCCTTGCGACGGTCGCCGAAGCCGGGAGCCTTGACGGCGACCGACTTGAAGATGCCCTTGAGCTTGTTCAGGACGAGGGTGGCCAGAGCCTCTCCCTCGACGTCCTCGGCGATGATGACGAGCTCCTTGCCGTCCTGGATCACCTTGTCGACGATGGGCAGAAGGTCCTTGATGTTCGAGATCTTCTGGTTCGCGATGAGGATGTAGGCGTCTTCGAAGACAGCCTCCTGGCGCTCCGGGTCCGTCACGAAGTACGGGTTCAGGTAGCCCTTGTCGAAGCGCATGCCCTCGGTGAGCTCGAGCTCGGTGCCGAAGGTCTGCGACTCCTCGACGGTGACGACACCCTCCTTGCCGACCTTGTCGATCGCCTCGGCGATGAGCTCGCCGATGGCGGGGTCAGCGGCGGAGATCGACGCGGTGGCGGCGATCTGCTCCTTGGAGTCGATCTCCTTCGCGCTGGCGAGGAGCTCCTCGGTGATCGCGGCGACGGCCTTCTCGATTCCGCGCTTGAGCGAGATCGGGTCGGCGCCGGCGGCGACGTTGCGCAGGCCCTCGCGGACGAGCGCCTGGGCGAGGACGGTCGCGGTGGTGGTTCCGTCACCCGCGACGTCGTCGGTCTTCTTGGCGACCTCCTTGACGAGCTCCGCACCGATCTTCTCGTACGGGTCGTCGAGCTCGATCTCCTTGGCGATGGAGACGCCGTCGTTGGTGATCGTGGGGGCGCCCCACTTCTTCTCGAGGACGACGTTGCGACCGCGCGGGCCGAGGGTCACCTTGACCGCGTCGGCGAGGATGTTGAGGCCGCGCTCGAGGCCGCGGCGGGCCTCCTCATCGAAAGCAATGATCTTTGCCATGAGTTTTTTCGTCCCTCCTGGACGTAGACGTTGGGTTTTAGCACTCAGAGTGAGAGAGTGCTAACGCCATTCTGGCACTCGACCCCATCGAGTGCAAGCCGCGTGGAGAGACGGAACCGAGGTCTACGGAGCGGGCGTCGCGGGCGCCGCCGAGGAACGGTCCACCCCGATGACGACCGTGAGCTGGGATCCGCCCGTGTCGTTGAGATCCGCATAGAAGTCGCTCTGCTCGACGGCCGCTCCGCCGATGAGGTTCGCGAGCCCGATGGCGGCGAGTTCGTCGCCGTCGGCGACGTAGTAGACGGTGGTCGTCGCGAAGTCCTGGCTCGCACTGTCGGTCGCGAACACGATGTCGGCCGACCAGCCGTTGGTGATCAGCAGCTCGCGCATCTGATCGTCGAGGCCGTCGTCGGGCGAGGCGTTGAGGATCATGACGGAGTAGGCGACATCGACCACGCCGGTCTCGGCGGGCGTGGGGGTGGACGTCGGCACGGCCTCGGGGAAGAGGTCGATGCGCCCCATCACCACGAGCGATCCGAAGATACCGCCGATGATGAGAACGAGAGCAGCCACGAAGGACCACAGCAGGACGACCCAGCCGTTCATCCCCGGGGCTTCGGCGCGATGCGCTCCGACGCGTCCGGACGAGCGGGGGACGTCGTCGAATCGATCTCGCGAGGGCTTTGACACCCCTCGATGCTAACGGCACTCGCGCGCGACGCCGCATCGTGGCGCCGCGACACGGAGATCCGCAGCGGTCAGCCGACGAACCCGGGCGCCCTGGTCGCGCGTCGGAAGGAGCGCGAGTCGCGAATCCTCCGCAGACGACGCACGAGCATCGGATCGTACTCCAGGGCCGCTTCCGAGTCGATCAGCCGACCGAGGAGCTGGTAGTACCGTGCCGCGCTCATGCCCAGCTGGGTGCGGATCGTCTCCTCTTTCGCGCCGCCGTGACGCGGCCACGCGGTCTCCAGCGCGAGGATCGCGCGATCCCGCTCACTCAGCTCTCCCAGCATGGGACCAGATTAGGTCGCTGCGGCGCTCCCGCCGGCACGCCACTCCCACCATCGCCCGAGCGGATCGGCCGAGGCGCGGACCCGACCGTCGAGCGCGACGACGAATCCGGGCCAGTCCGCCGCGTCCACGGCGGGCTCCCACACGTCGAGCAGACCGGGCGGGTCGATCGTGATCCAGCGCGCCTCCAGAGCGCGGATGCGCGCGACCAGGGCCGTCCGCGCCTCGCGCGGGATGTGCACCAGAACGCCGGGGGTGGTGACGACCAGGGTGGCGTCGCGCGGTGCGTCCGCGGCGAGCGCGTCTATGCGCGCGGCCGCATCGCCCGCGACGAGGAGCGGCGGATCGGCGGCCGCGATGTCCAGCGCGGCGTCCACCCGCTCGGCCCTGCCCTGCTCCCCCGGCCACACGAGCCCCTGCAGCCAGCGGCGATCGAGGTCCTCTCGGGCGTCGAGAGGGGCGAGGTCGATGCCGGCACGCCAGACGATGTCGGGCATCGCCAGCGCAGGGAGCACGCCGTCGACGGTGCTCTGCAGCACGACCGTCGACGGGCCGTCCTCGGGATCCAGCGCAGCGCGCAGGCCTCCCTGCGAGTCGACCACGCGGTACGAATAGCGGTCGGGGTACAGGCAGAGCCCGGCCGATGCGCCCACCTCGAGGAGGGCGATCGGCCCCTCGACCTCGGTGAGCACCGGGAGCAGCGGCGCGAGACGCAGTGGTTCGTTGGTCTGCAGCCGACGTGCCGTGCACTCGGCGACGACGGCGTCGGCGTGCGCGATCACGAAGTCGCGCCACGCCTCGGCGCCCACCAGGCCGCTGCCGAGCATCCTGGTCACCGCGAACACCAGCGGCGGCTGCCGGCGGTTCTCCGGGATGCGCGCGAGGATCGCCGCGAGCCCGGCATCCGCCGCGACGCCTCGTGCCCATTCGCCGTACAGCTCACTGCGTCCCGGCGCCTCCTGCTCGGCGAAGCGCGCGTAGCGCAGCTGCACGGCATCCGTCATGTTCCCATTCTCGCGTGGAGCCAGGGGGTGCGGAACACGAGAGAATGGAGCAGACCCCAGGAGGACCGATGTCGTACAGCGTGGACAAGACAGAAGAAGAGTGGCGCACCGAGCTCGGCGAGGAGCAGTATGCCGTGCTGCGCCAGGCCGCGACCGAGCGGGCATGGACCGGCGAGCTGCTCGATGAGGGCCGCGCCGGCCTCTACACGTGCGGCGCGTGCAACGCCGAGCTGTTCAAGAGCGGAACCAAGTTCGACTCCGGATGCGGATGGCCGAGCTTCTACGAGTCGATCCGCCCCGATGCGGTGGAGCTCATCGAGGACACCACTCTGGGCATGGTGCGCACGGAGGTGCGCTGTGCGAACTGCGGCTCGCACCTCGGGCATGTGTTCCCCGACGGCTTCGGCACCCCGACCGGCGACCGCTACTGCATGAACTCGATCGCCCTGAACTTCACTCCCGACGCCTCGTGAGCGCGCTCGACGCCGTCCGCGCCCGGCAGTCCTGGTCGAAGGTCACCGACCAGGCTCCGTCGCGCGACGAGCTGCTGCGGCTCGTCTCGGCCGCCGGTCGCGTCGCCGACCACTCCTCGCTGCGTCCATGGCGGCTCATCGAGCTGCGCGGCGCAGACCGCGAGACGCTCGGCGCGGCGATCTCGAAGGCCGAGGGCGACAGGTCGCCGTCGTCGAAGCCGCTCCGCGCACCGCTGCTGATCGCCGTGGTGGCCAGCTACCGCAAGAGCGAGAAGGTGCCGCGGTGGGAGCAGGAGGCCGTCGCTTCGGGTGTGGCGCACATGCTGAGTCTGCTGCTCGACGAGGCCGGGTACGGGGTGCTCTGGCGCACCGGCCACTACACGCGGTCCAAGGCGGTCGCGAAGGCCCACGGGGTGGGCAAGAACGAGGAGCTCCTCGGCTGGCTGTACGTGGGCGGCAAGCCCGAGGGCAAGAAGCCCGGCCGCCGCAAACCCGTCGATGCGCGTGCTCTCGTGACGCGCATGCCCAAGAGCACGAAGAAAGAGAAGAGCACGAAGAAAGAGAAGAGCGCCACGAAGTAGCTCAGCGCCGTCGTCGTCGCGGCAGCGCAGCCACGACCGATGCCACGGCGACGACGACCATGGCGACGAGCTGCCAGAGCGCGGGGCCCGCTGCCGCCGGCCAGACCAGGTCGATGACCACCGATGTCGTGAGCTGACCGAGCACCGACCCGAGCCCCATCAGCAGAACCCCCGTGTGCGCGACGATGAAGGCGCCCAGCAGGATGTACGCCGAACCGAGGAATCCTCCCAGGTACAGCCACGGCTCCGCGGGCGGTGGGGCCGGCATCCCGCGGAGTGCGACGCTGATCCCCGCGGCGACGAGCAGGGCGATCGTGCCCGCGATGAAGCTCATCAGCGTCGCGGCGACGGGCGACTGCGCCCGCTGCGCGAGTCGGCCGTTGGTCGCGGCCTGCCAGGCGATGCCCACTCCCGCGGCGAAGGGCAGCAGGAGCATCCACAGCGGCGCCGTGGCGAGCACGTCGCCGCTCAGCGAGATGCCGACGGCGGCGAGCGCGAGCAGTCCGCCGACCACGCGCCCCGGCGTGACGGCGACGACGCCCGCGGGGCCGAAGCCGATGCGATCCAGCACGAGGCCGTGCAGCGTCTGGCCCGCGACCACGCCGACCGTGAACAGGGAGACCCCGAGCACGCCGGCGGTGATCCCCTGGGTCGACACGGTCAACGCTCCGCACGCCCCGCCGAGGAGCATCCAGAACGGGATCGTGCGATCGCGGACACCGACGCGCAGACGTCCCACTCCCCGGCGTGCGCCGGGGATGCAGAGGATCACGACGATCAGGGCGGCGAGGCCGACGGCGAAGGAGATGAGCCCTGCCACGACGCCGTTCTCGACACGAAGCCCCAGCACGCCGTTGATCCGCGCCTGGACGGCCGTCATGATGCCGATCGCCACCGCTCCGCCGAGGGCGACGGGCGCAGGGAGTCGGCGGGTCGGAGTCACCCGTCGACCCTAGTAGAGGGCAGACGGGCGCAACGGATGCGCGACGCGGATGTCTGTGCCCGGGCGTACCCTGGCGGCATGTGCGCGAGTTATGGACTGGATCCGCGATTCACCGACACCGAGCTGCTGGCCGCCGCCGATGAGGCTGTGCTCGACGGACTCCGCGGGTGGGCGGAGGAGAACGATCGCGAGACGGTGCGCCCGACCGGCAGGAACCTGCGCAATCTGAATCCGATCGTCGTGCCGTCAGAGGGTGCGCCCACTCTCGAACCGGGCTGGTGGGGGTTCCTCGTCGGCGGCGAGCCGTCGAAGTTCCCCTCCATCAACACCCGGTCGGAGCGACTGAGGGAGCGTCCGGGAGGGCTGCGGAATCGCGCCCTGGTGCCCGCGACCAGCTGGTACGAGATGAAGAAGCCCGAGCGGGTGTGGCACGAGTTCGGGCTCGACGACGGCGTGCTCTTCGGCATGGCGGCGGTGACTCAGCAGGGGCGCACGGCCGACGACCGATCCTTCACCTGCTACTCGATCGTGATGCGCCCCGCTCCCGATCATCTGGCCGATGTCCACGACCGGATGCCGGTGCTGATCCCCGCGTCGCTGAGCGGCGACTGGCTCACCGCTGAGCCGAGCAGCGAGATCCTGGAAGAGGCGCTGCTCGCCGCAGCCGCCCTCGACGATCGCGTGCGGGTCGCTCCCCGCCGCGACGACAAGGGCACGGATCGGCTGTTCTGAACCATGGACGCCGCTCAGCTGACCGCCATCGCCACGGCCCGGGCCGACGAAATGCCCGGTTCCGCGCGCGAGAACCCGTTCGGCCCCGAATGGGACGTCTACAAGGTGCGCGGGAGGGTCTTCCTGCTGGCGCCCGTCGACGGCACAGGCCGGGTCACGCTCAAGTCCCACCCCGAAGACGCCATCGCTCTGCGAGAGTCTTTCGCCGACATCGTCCCCGGGTACCACATGAACAAGAAGCACTGGATCACGCTGGTGGCCGGTGGCGGCTCGCTCGAGGAGGAACTGGTGCGAGAGCTCGTCACGGAGTCGTACCTACTGGTGGTCGAGAAGCTGCCGAAGGCTCAGCGTCCGGTCGATCCGCAGCTCTTCGGCAGACCCGCACCCTGACGGCCGCATCCCCCGTGAGGATGACGCGTCTGCAGCGGATCGGTACCCGGGGAGGACGCGCACCCCCTGTCGCGCTCGGTAGCGTCGACGACATGATCACAGCAGATGGCCTCACGAAGAGATTCGGAGACAAGACCGCCGTCCAGGACGTGTCGTTCACGGTGCAGCCGGGAACGGTCACCGGGTTCCTCGGTCCGAACGGCGCCGGCAAGTCCACGACGATGCGGTTGATCGTCGGCCTCGACCGGCCGACCTCCGGCACAGCGACCGTCGCAGGACGCGAGTACCGCAAGCTGCGGGCTCCGCTCACCGAGGTGGGCGTGCTGCTCGACGCGAAGGCCGTGCACACCGGCCGCAGTGCCCGCGACCATCTGCGGGCGATGGCGGCCACCCACGGCATCCCTGCCTCCCGGGTCGACGAGGTCATCGACCTCGCCGGCATCGCTTCGGTCTCCCGCAAGCGCGCAGGCAAGTTCTCGCTCGGCATGGGACAGCGGCTCGGGATCGCCTCGGCGCTGCTCGGCGATCCGCACACGCTCATCCTCGACGAGCCGGTGAACGGTCTCGATCCCGAAGGTGTGCGCTGGGTGCGCCAGTTCGTGCGCCACGCGGCATCGGAAGGACGCACGGTGCTGCTCTCCAGCCATCTGATGAGCGAGATGGCGCAGACCGCCGATCACGTGATCGTGATGGGCCGGGGCAAGGTCCTCGCCGATGCGCCGCTCGAGGAGCTGGTGCGCGCCTGGACGACCAACACGGTGCGGGTCCGCACCCCCCGCGCCACCGATCTGGCAGCGGCCGTCGGCGGCCCGTCGGTCGAGATCGTGAGCGCCGCTCCCGACGTGCTCGACATCGTCGGTCTGCCCGCCGCACGGATCGGCGATCTCGCGGCGGAACGCGGCATCCCCCTGCACGAACTCACCCCGACCACGGGCTCGCTCGAAGACGCCTACCTCGCCCTCACCGGCGAATCGGTCGAGTACCGCACCAAGGAGATCTCATGACCGTTCAGGCAGCCCCGCCCGTCACCCGGCGCGTCGAGTCCGCACACCGCCTCACGTTCGTGCGGGCGATCCGCGGCGAGTGGATAAAGCTGTCCACGCTCCGCTCCACCTGGTGGTCGATCGGCATCGCGGCCCTGCTCACGGTCGGCATCGCCGTGCTCATCGCGCAGGCGATCGACGTGCCGGGATTCGAGCCGATCCAGGCCGTCGTCATGCCGATCCAGTTCACGATGCTGCTCGCCGGCATCCTCGGCGCGATCTCGGTGACCGGGGAGTACTCGACCGGCATGATCCGGTCGACCCTGGCCGCGAACCCGAAGCGCGGATCGATGCTGGCCGCCAAGGCCGTCGTCGTCGGCGTGTTCATGTTCGTGTCGTCGCTGGTGATCTTCGCCGCCGCCGCGGCCGCGGTCTCGGTCGTCGTCGCGTCTCGCGATCAGAGCATCGACTGGTCCGACCCCGCAGCATCGATCCTGCCCATCGTCGTCTCCTCGTTGGCCATGTCGGTGTTCGCACTGATCGGCGTCGCGTTCGGCTTCCTCCTGCGTTCGGGCGCCGGTGCGATCGCCGCCACCGTCGGAGTGCTGTTCGTGCTGCCGATCGTCGCGAGCTTGTTCGCCGTGGCCGGCGAGGCCTGGGCGTGGGTGACGGATGCCTCGAACTACCTGCCGGTAGCAGCCGCGCAGAGCGCCATCCTGCCGGAGAACGCCGCCCTCGAAGGCCCGGTCGCGTATCTGACGCTGGCCGCATGGGTCGTCGCGGGGATGCTCGCCGCCTGGACCGTGCTGCGCACCCGCGACGCGTGACCCGTCACCCCGAGCCGCACCCGCGTAGAGTCGCCCGGTGAGCAGACCGCGCAGCCGCAGCACCTCGGTCCGTGAGGACGAGGCGCTGCGGCTGCCGCGTCCTCCGGGGGTGATGCGGCGATTCTGGGCACGGCATCCGGTGGTCGCCGACGTTCTGGTCGTCATCGTCTGCGCCCTGCTCTCCATCGTCCCGGTCGGCGTCATCACCCGCGACCTGCCGGTACCGCTCGCTGTCGGCGTCTCGATCGCGGTGCCCGTCGGGGTCTTCGCCGTCTGCGCGACGCTGCTCTGGCGCCGGCGTCGACCGTGGGTGCCGTTCGTGGCGACATTCGTGCTCGACGCGGCGTTCCTCTTCGCCCTGCAGCCGATCGGGTCGCCGCTGCTGCTCGTCACCAGCTACTCGCTCGCGGTGTACCGGTCATCGAAGGCGGCGTGGGTCGGCCTCGGACTCGGACTCGCGTCGCTCGCCGCCGTCTCCGGCGTGCTCCTGCTCACGGGTGTGATCACACTGCAGATCGCGATGAACACCCTCGTGGGGTCTCTCGTGCTCGGCCTGATCGGCACGCTGATCGGCGTCAACGTCGGCGGTCGCCAGCGCTATCTCGCCGCGGTGATCGACCGCTCCCGTCAGCTGCTCGTGGAACGCGACCAGCAGGCCCAACTGGCCGCGGCGGACGAGCGCGCACGCATCGCCCGAGAGATGCACGACATCGTCTCGCATTCGCTCACCGTGATCGTCGCCCTGTCCGAGGGCGCGGCGGCGACTCCCGATGCGGCGCAGGCCAAGGCCGCGGCGTCCGCGTCGGCGGAGACGGCCAGGAGCGCCCTCACCGAGATGCGCGCCATGCTCGGCGTCCTGCGCGCCGACGACTCCCCGCTGCCGCTCGCGCCGCTCGCGCCGACACCGCCCCAGGACACCGTGGCCCAGGCGCAGCGCGCCGGCTACCCGGTGACGCTCTCGGTCAGCGGCGGCGCCGAGCTCCCTCCGGCGGTCGCCCACGCGGTCGGCCGCATCGTGCAGGAGGGCGTCACGAACGCCATGCGACACGCGCCGGGTGCGACATCGATCTCGGTGCGCCTGACCCACGCGCCCGGGAGCGTGACGGTCGAGATCGTCAACGACGGTGTGACCGCGGCGGTCGACTCCTCCGTCCGCCCCTCCGGCTTCGGGCTGCGCGGGCTCGCCGAGCGCACCGCGCACGCGGGAGGAGAGATCACCTCACAGCCGGCAGGTGGGGGCCGATGGGCCCTCCGCGCCGAACTCCCCGTGCACTCCCCCGACCCCGTCGCACTCGACCCGAAGGACCTGCCATGACCCCTCCGATCTCGATCCTCCTGGTCGATGACCAGCAGCTGATCAGACTGGGCTTCCGCATGGTGCTCGACGCCGAGGAGGATCTGATCGTGGTCGGCGAGGCCGCAGACGGCCATGCCGCGATCGCGCAGGCGGCGGCGCTCCGCCCCGACATCGTGCTGATGGACATCCGCATGCCGGGGCTCGACGGCATCGCCGCGACCGAGGCGATCGTGCGCGAGCATCCCGACACCCGCGTCCTCGTGCTCACCACCTTCGATCTCGACGAATACGCGTTCGGCGCGATCCGCGCCGGTGCGAGCGGATTCCTGCTGAAGGATGCGCAGCGCCACGAGATGATCGCCGCCGTCCGCGCCGTGCACCGCGGCGATGCCGTGCTCGCACCGCGGGTGACCCGGATGCTGCTGCAGCACGTCGCGCCGACCCTGGGGGCGTCCGAGACCGTGCCCTCGTCGACCGCCACGCCCTCGACGACCGCCACGCCCTCGTCGACCGCATCACGCGACGAGGCTCTGTCCGAGCTCACCGACCGCGAGCGCGACGTGTTCCTCGAGATCGCGCGGGGTCTCACCAACCTGGAGATCGCCCAGACTCTGTACGTCAGCGAGTCGACGGTGAAGACCCACGTGGGCCGGATCCTCGCGAAGCTCGACGCGCGCGACCGCATCCACCTGGTGATACTCGCCCACCGCCTCGGCCTCACCGACGACGACGCCCCGCCTTCCGATTGAGCATCGGGAGGCAGGGCGTCGGAGCCGCCCGTCGTCGCGGGCAGGCAGGCGGATGTCAGGAGGCGGTCGGCGTCAGTGGGCGGTCGGTGTCCAGGACGAGACCCGATCGAGGTCTGCGACCTCGTCGTTGGTCAGCTCGAGTCGCGCGCCGGCGAGCAGGTCGGGCACCTGCTCGACGGTGCGCGCACTGGCGATGGGCGCCACCACTGTCGGCTGGGCCCGAAGCCAGGCCAGCGCGGTCGCGGCGATCGATGCGTCGTGGGCGGCACCGATCTCTTCGAGAGCGTCGATGACCTTCAGACCCGCCTCGGTCGCGTACTTCGCGGCGCCGGATGCCCGCGGCGAGGTCTGCCCTTCGGGGTCGGCGGACCGGTACTTGCCCGTCAGGAAGCCGCTCGCCAGCGAGTAATACGGCACGAGGCCGAGGCCGAACTCCTGGGCCACCGGGATGATCGTCTCCTCGACATCGTTGCGGTGCACGAGGTTGTAGTGCGGCTGCACGGCGACGGGCAGGGCGACGCCCGTCCGGCGCGCGATGTCGACCCACTCGCGGATGCGCTCGGCGCTGTAGTTCGAGACGGCGACATTGCGCACGAGGCCGTCGGCGACCAACTGTCCGAAGGCGCCGACGGTCTCTTCCAGCGGAACCGTCTCGTCGTCGTAGTGGGCGTAGTAGAGGTCGATCGTGTCGACGCCGAGACGCCCGAGCGAGGCCTCCGCGGCTCTGCGCACGTTCGCGGCACCGAGGCCGGTGAACTCCGGGTGCTGGCTCACCTTGGTGGCGACGACCACGCCCTCGGGCTTGCGCGACGCCAGCCACTCGCCGATGATCGTCTCGCTCTCGCCGCCCGCGTTGCCGGGCACCCAGGCGCTGTACACGTCGGCGGTGTCGATGAAGTCGCCGCCCCCGGCCACGAACGCATCAAGCACCGCGAACGAGGCGTCACGGTCGGCGGTCCAGCCGAACACGTTGCCGCCGAGCGAGAGGGGGAAGACGTCGAGGTCACTGTTTCCGATACGGGTCATATTCGGGACAACCCGCGCGCTGCGCGCAGTATTTCCCGAACGCTCCCCGGAGTTGGTGCCGACTACAGGACTCGAACCTGCAACCCCCGTTTGAAAGATCGCCTGTCCATGCCTGTACTTTCATGGACTTTCCGCGCCCTCCCGTTCAGTCGGTACAACCATGTACAGGTTGGTACACATCCAAAACCACGACTAAACAATGGATCTCGCGAGCAGCGCAGCGTCCGGGCTCGACCTTCCGCGTCCCGCTTTCCGGTCTGACTCTCCCCCGAAACGATGCTGAGCATCGAGCTCGGCTCGATCTGCTCCCGGAACCGATACACCTCGGACCCTGGACCGGTGATCGCCGAACTGATCGCGGCCGCCGGCGACCGAGTCGATATCCTGCAGCAGTCCGTCGGCTCCTGGATCGGCTAATACGAAGACGCCTACACGCTCACGCTCGCGACCGCGCTGCGCGATCTCCCACACCTCGAGCCGTGGATCCGCCGAAGGCGCGGCCCGGCGTGCACAGGCGGACCACCGCACGCCGGAAGCGCACGCGGGCGCCTCGTGGCCGCAGCGGCACGCCTAGGCTGGGATGATGCTCATCGCCCTGATCCGCCCCCCCACGAGACCAGCACCGTCGACGTAATCGGCACGACTCTCGAGGACGTGCAGACGCAGCTCGCCGCACACCGTCAGCCCGGGTTCGACCTCGCCGACGCCGCGGTGCGGATGCTGAAGGGCGAGGCGAAGATGGAAGCGGTCGGCACGTTCACCCGGGTCGACGGCATCCGTGAGATCGACGCCGACGACATGCCGGCGCTGCGGGCGAAGGTGCCCGACGGGTGGCGCATGCTCTCCGTGCGCCGCGCCTGAAACGACGAAGAACCCCCACCCGGCCCGAAGGCTAGGTGGGGGTCTTCGGCTCGCGAGAGGATCAGGGGAAGGTGCGCGCCGACCACCGCGCGCCTACGGCGCACGCGGGTGCCTCGTGGCCGCTGCGGCGAGTCCCTACGCCCGCTCGCGGTCCGATTCGTTAGTCGCTATCGATCCACCGGATCTCATTTTCGTCCGCGGGGTACCGACTGGCGGGATCCGTCTCGAGTTCCTCCACCAGGGGGACGATCACGTTCCACATCACCCACTCATCCGGGGCCTGTTCGAAGCTCCGCTCCGGATCATGCAGTGGCGTGCGGTAACCAAATGATTCACCGGCTGGCCCCGTCACGAGGAGCTCGAGCGTCTCGTGTTTTTCGGTGACCTCAAGCAACTTGAACTCACCAGGAAGAATCTGCGTGCCCCCCACCCTGGCCCACGCGGCTCGAACCGCGTCGACGACGCTAATGGATTCCATGAGACCGCCTTCCATATCATCCCGCCGCGTTGACTACCCACTGCGGGCACACCGTCACTCCGGCACAGTACGCGGTGATCAAACCCTTGTGATAGTTATCGCCGATTATGACCTGGTCGCGAACGACTCGATCAACGAGTTCCCTGAAGGCGATGACGCCGACTACGACCACGCTTGAACATGCACAACCGAGGGGGTTCCGCATGGATGTCTGGCAGCTCGCCGATGATCTCGGCCTCACAGTCCGCGAACGACGCGGCATGCACCGGAGCGGTTACGCTCCCGGCGACGACCACATCGATCTGACGCCGGGCATGCGCGGCCGGATCCTCCGAGGGGTCATCTGCCACGAGATCGGGCATCACGTGCTCGGTCATCGACCGACGGAGTTCGGACTCATCCGGAAGCGCCAAGAGCAATCCGCTAACGTCTGGGCTGCGCACACGCTTATCACCCCGGACGCCTACGCAGAAGCCGAGCAGCACCGGAACGGGCACATCACGTCGATGGCGATCGAGCTGAACGTGCCCGACGAGCTCGTCGCGATCTATCGCAGCACGCTGCTGCGCACCGACCAGGCGACCTATGTCCGTCCGCGCATGGGCGCCGCGCAGTTCGACCATCGCGTCGAGGTGGCGTAGTGCCCCGTCCGCCTCTTGAGCTTGAGACGTGGGGTCGCATCCGTCGCACCACCGTGAAGGGGAAGCCGACCGCGGTGGCCTACTACCGAGACTCGGACGGCATCACGCGCCTCATGCAGCGACAGGGCCGCACGGCTCCGGATGCCGAGCGCGTGCTGATCAAGGCGCTGAAGAAGCGGCTGGCTCCGGCGAGCGAGATGCTCACGCCAGATTCGGCCGTGCGCGAGCTCGCGGCGATGTGGCTCGACTCGAAGTCCAGGCTGGCCGAGGGGTCGATCCGCATCTACAAGAACGCGATCGAGAAGCACATCACCCCTGGCCTCGGCGCCGTCCGCCTGAGCGAGATCAGCGTGCCGCGGCTTGATCGGTTCATCACCGCGCTGACGAAGTCCTCGGGGCCCCGCACCGCGACGACGGCGCACGTCGTGCTGCGAGGGATGTTCACGCTCGCCGCCCGTCACGGCGCGGTGCGGCCCAATCCGATGTCCGACGTCCCCGCGCCGGAGAAGGCGAAGCGCGCGGCCAGGAGATCCGCTCCGAACCTCGAGGTCGTGCGGGCGATGCGCAGCCGCTTCGAGGAGTGGGACGCTGGCACTGAACCGCGACCCGCCGACGACCGGCGACGTCGACGGCCGCGCGCGAGCGACCTCCTCGACACGACGGACATGATCATCGGCACCGGCGTCCGCACCGGCGAGCTGCTCGCACTCCAATGGGATCAGCTCGACCTCGATGCGAAGCTCGCCACCATCCGCCGGACGATCGCGCAGGACCGCGATGGCAAGTTCTTCGTTCAGGACTTCACGAAGACGGAGGCCGGCTACCGCGAGCTCGAGCTGCCCGACCATCTCGTGGACATGCTGCTGCGTCGACGGGTCGCGTCGTACTCGGCATTCGTCTTCGCATCCAGCGTCGGGACTTTCCGCCACCCGAATAACTACCGGACGTCGTGGCGCGACGCGCTGCGCGACACCGCCTGGAAGGGCACGACGCCCAAGAGCTTCCGAAAGACAGTCGCGACGGTCCTGCGCGATGAACTCGGCGTCGAGGCAGCGAAGGACCAGCTCGGTCACGAGTCGGAGCGCACGACGCTCAAGCACTACGCGGACCAGGTGCACCGCGGTCCGGCATCCGGACTTGTTCTGTCGAAGCTCTTCACCTGAAAACCATGGATAAACAACGAATCGCCCCGATTCTGTTAAGGAACCGGGGCGATTTTTTGTTCTCTGACTAGGCATTTCTTGTGCCGACTACAGGACTTGAACCTGCAACCCCCGTATTACAAGTACGGTGCGCTACCAATTGCGCCAAGTCGGCGGGCGCCCCCCAGCTTAGCGAGGGACGGTGATCAGCGACGACCTACGACGCGGGAGTCTCGGTGGGCGCAGGCTCCGTGGTCTCGGTGGGCGTCGGGGTCGCCGAGGGAGACGTCGACGGCGACGGGGTCTCGGTGGCGTAGTAGGCGTCGCTGGCGACGGTCAGCACGAACTGCGAGAACTCGCTCGGGTCGTCGAGAGCCCCCACATAGGCCTCGCCGTTGACCACGATCATCGGCGCCGCGGTGAGCACCAGATCGTCCGATCCGACGAGCGGACCCTCGAGGGCGCGCGAGGTGGCGTCCTTGGCCCAGGTCACGTAGTCCTGGTCCTCGATGCAGGAGCGGACGCTCTTCACATTGTCGGATCCGACCGCACCGGCGATGTCGGCCAGCTGCGCGTCGGAGAAGCCGTCGGTGTTCACCTCGGGCTGGTCGTCGAGAAGGTCGTGGTTGAAGGCGTAGAACTGGGCGGGCGAGTGCGTGGCGACGCACGCTGCCGCGGCCGCCGAGCGCAGCGAGTACTTCGTGCCGTTCGAGCTCGCGGTCAGCAGCGCGACCGGGTGGTACGTCACGGTGGCGGCCCCCTCGGAGATCCAGTTCACGAGCTGGCGGGCGTTGGCCCGCTCGAACTCGCCGGCATCCGGAGAGAGGTAGTCGACGTAGATGTGGATGTCGACCGTGCTCGACGTCGTCGGCGCGGGAGCGGGTGCCGTCTCGCCACCGGCGCCGGTGTCGTCCGGGTCGGGGGCGGTCGATGCCTCCGCCGCGACCGTGGTGGCGCTGATGTCGGAGACGAGGATGCCGTCGTGATCCATCCCCGCGGGCGTGAGCTGCGGCTTCGAGACCTGCGCCGAGACGGCGAGGGTGATCGCGGTGCCGATGGCACCCACGGCGACCACGGCGACGGCACCCAGGATGATCCGTCGCATCACGCGCGCCCTCGACTGCTGGGCGTGCACCTTCTGTGCCTTCTCCCGCACGGCCTCACGCGAATTGCGAGGGCTGGGGACGTTCGGCGTCTCGTCGCTCGACATCGTTCCTCTAGACAGTCTCAGGGGGGCAGGGTGGCCCCGGACGCCACTCGGGCGGCGAACGCCGCGGTAGGCGGCCGAGATCGATGCTAACCAGCCAGGCTGAGAAATACCCAGATGCACCCCCGTCTGCCATACTGATCGTGACCCGATGAGGGGTCACGGTGGAGTCCTCCACCGCTCTATCACTACGGATCGTCCGGCACGTACCTGCCGGTGAAGGAGAAACACAATGGCATCTGTGACTTTCGACGAGGCCACCCGCCTCTACCCGGGCGGAACCCGCCCGGCTGTCGACAAGCTCAACCTCGAGGTCGCTGACGGCGAGTTCCTCGTCCTCGTCGGCCCCTCCGGCTGCGGAAAGTCCACCTCGCTGCGCATGCTCGCCGGCCTCGAAGAGGTCAACGCAGGCCGCATCCTCATCGGCGACCGCGACGTCACCGACGTCCCGCCGAAGGACCGCGACATCGCGATGGTGTTCCAGAACTACGCGCTGTACCCGCACATGACCGTCGCCGAGAACATGGGCTTCGCGCTCAAGATCGCCGGCGTCGGCAAGGAGGAGCGCGCGACCCGCGTCCTCGAGGCCGCGAAGCTCCTCGACCTCGAGGAGTACCTGACCCGCAAGCCGAAGGCCCTCTCGGGTGGTCAGCGTCAGCGTGTCGCGATGGGCCGCGCGATCGTGCGTCAGCCGCAGGTCTTCCTCATGGACGAGCCGCTGTCGAACCTCGACGCCAAGCTCCGCGTCCAGACGCGTACGCAGATCGCGTCGCTGCAGCGTCGCCTCGGCGTCACCACGGTCTACGTCACCCACGACCAGACCGAGGCGCTCACGATGGGCGACCGCATCGCCGTGCTGAAGGACGGACTGCTCCAGCAGGTCGGTTCGCCGCGTGACCTGTACGAGAAGCCGGAGAACGTCTTCGTCGCCGGCTTCATCGGCTCCCCCGCCATGAACCTGTTCTCGGCAGATCTCGCTGAGGGCGGCATCCGCTTCGGCACCGAGGTCGTGCCGCTCGACCGCGACACGGTCGGCCGTGCCAACGGCTCGCAGGTCACGGTCGGCGTGCGCCCCGAGGACATCACGGTCGGCCCGGCCGACGGCAAGGGCCTCTCGGTCACCGTCGACCTGGTCGAGGAGCTCGGCGCCGACGGATACCTCTACGGTCACACCGAGATCAACGGCAAGCGCGCCGACCTCGTCGCTCGCGTCGACGGTCGCAGCCACCCGAACGCCGGCGAGACCGTCACCCTCGCCGCGAACGCGGGCCACGTGCACGCGTTCGACATCGAGTCGGGTGTCCGTCTGAACGACAAGCCGGTCGTCTCCGCCTGATCGGATCCACGGACGCGGCGCGGGCTGACTTCGGTCGCCCGCGCCGCTTCTGATTTCTCCCACCGTCTGGAGTCCCATGCAGGATGCGCTGCGGATCACCGCCAGCTCCGTCGACCCGGCGCTGCTCGCGCTGCCCTGGTCCACGACCCTGGCCAAATGGCCGTCCGAGCAGATCGTGTCGCTCCCCAAGGGACTCTCCCGGCATCTGGTGCGGTTCGCAGACCTGTCAGGACGTGTCGTCGCCGTCAAGGAGACGACCGACGAGATGGCGCGACGCGAGTACGAGATGCTCGGCAACCTCGCCCGCCTCGACGTGCCGTGCGTCGACAGGGTGGCGGTCATCGCGGGACGGACGGATGCCTCCGGAGAACCGCTTCCCGCCGCACTCGTCACCTCGCATCTGCGCTTCTCTATGCCGTACCGCGCGCTGTTCACCCGAGTGCTGCGCCCCGACACGGCCGACCGCCTGGTCGATGCCCTCGCCGTGCTGCTGGTGCGTCTGCACAACGTCGGCTTCTACTGGGGCGACGTCTCGCTGTCGAACACGCTGTTCCGACGTGACGCGGGCGCCTATGCGGCGTACCTCGTCGATGCCGAGACGGGCGAGCTGCATGAGGAGGGCCTGACCGACGGCCAGCGCTCCTACGACCTCGACCTCGCACGCACGAACATCGCCGGCGAGATCATGGACCTCGCCGCGGGCGGACGTCTCGAGCACGGCGTCGATGCGGTCGCGATCGCCGACGGCATCGTCTCCTCCTACCGCTCGCTGTGGGCCGAGCTCACGGTGCAGGAGTCCTTCGCCGCCGCCGAGACCTGGCGGATCACCGAACGCGTGGAGCGCCTGAACGCCCTCGGGTTCGACATCGACGAGATGTCGATGTCGACGACGTCCGACGGCACGGTCGTCGAGATCCAGCCGAAGGTCGTCGACGCCGGGCACCATCAGCGTCGCCTCATCCGCCTGACGGGGCTCGACGTCGAAGAGAATCAGGCACGTCGCCTGCTCAACGACCTCGACGAGTTCCGCGCTCGTTCGACCAAGCAGTGGTCCGACGAGGAGATGTACGCGCACGAGTGGCTGACGCGCGTGTTCGAGCCCGTGGTGCGGGCGATCCCCTACGAGCTGCGTGCCAAGCTCGAACCGGCCGAGGTGTTCCACCAGGTGCTCGAGCACCGGTGGTACCTGTCGCAGGCGCAGGGCCGGTCCGTGCCCCTCGCCGAAGTGCTCACGAGCTACATCAACGAGGTGCTGCGCCACAGACGTGACGAGGCGACCATCATGGGTCCTCCCACCGAGACGATGGGGCTGCCCGTGATCACCGGAGCGACCACGGTCTCCGACGACGAGGTCGACTGGCGCGACCTCGTCTGACGGCGTCCGCTCGGGTGATCAGTACCCGACGGTGAACCGCGCGCGGCGGTGCGCCGGACGCTCGATCTCGTCGACCACCGCGACAGCGAAGTCGGCGCCCGAGATGAAGGACTTGCCCTCGTCGTCTCGCACGATCACATCGCCGCCGTCACGGTAGTGACCGGTGCGCTCCCCCTCGGCCCACGGACCGAAGACCTCGGCGGGGTGCACGAAGAACCAGTCCAGCGACTCGTCGGTGCTCTCGAGCAGGGCGAGGGAATCGATTCCGACCTGGGCCTCGTGCTTGTACTCCTCGGGAAAGTCGAGGTCGAACAGGCGGGGTCCGCCGGGGGCGACGAGGCTGCCGCCGGCGCCGCCCACGACGCCCAGACGCGTTCGCGCACCGTCGAGCTCGGCGATGACGACGCGCAGCGCGTCGAGCACCCGATCTGTCATGTCGCCACGCGGAGAGAGGGCCGAGACGACGGCATCCGCTCCGTCGAAGGCGCTCGCGAGCGAGCCCTTCTCGAGGGCGGAACCCTGCACGTACGAGGCGCCCTGCACCGCGTCGGACGGAGTGGATCGGGAGACCGCGATGACCTCGTGACCGCGGTTCACCGCCTCGGCGACGATGTGGCGTCCGGCGTAGCCGGTCCCTCCGAGGACGACGATGCGTGCCATGTGCTTCTCCCCTACTTTTTCGCGTTGCGGATGGTCGACACCTGGTACAGCGCGACGGAGGTCGCGATCCCGGCGTTGAGCGACTCGGTCACCGCAGAGATCGGGATCGAGACGATCTGGTCGCAGGTCTCGGCGACGAGGCGCGACAGCCCCTTGCCCTCGGAGCCCGTGACGATCACGACGGGGCGATCGGCCAGCTGCAGCTCCGGCAGCAGCACGTCGCCGTCGCCGTCGAGTCCGAGCACGAACACGCCCTGCTTCTTGAACTCCTTGAGCTGCGTCGTCAGGTTGGTGGCGAGAGCCACCGGAACCCGGGCCGCCGCACCGGCGCTGGTCTTCCAGGCCGCGGAGTTCACTCCGGCCGAGCGGCGCTGCGGCAGGATGATGCCGTGGCCGCCGAACGCACCGGTCGAGCGGATGATCGCACCGAGGTTGCGCGGGTCGGTGATGCCGTCGAGAGCGACGAACAGCGGGACCTCGCCCCGGTCGATGACCGCCTCGAGGAGGTCCTGCGGGTGCGCGTACTCGTACGGCGGCACCTTGACGGCCACGCCCTGGTGCACGCCGTCGAACCCGGCCATGCGGTCGAGCTCCTGACGTGTCACCTCGAGCACCGGGATGCCCCGGTTCGTGGCGATCGACAGCATCTCCTTGACGCGGTCGTCCATCTCGACGCGCTGGGCGATGTAGAACGCCGAGGCCGGGATCTTCGCGCGCAGGGCCTCGAGCACGGAGTTGCGGCCGGTGACGACCTCGACCTCGGTCGTGTTGTCCTTGGCGCGTGCCGACCTGTTCGGGTTGCCGCCCGAGGTCTGACGCTGTCCCGGCTTGCCCTTCCCGCCCGATGCGGCGTAGCGCTCGGCCGCGGCCTTGCGCTTGCCCGCAGGATGCCAGGCGCGGTCCTCCGCCTTCGGGGTCGGTCCACGCCCCTCGAGGGACTTGCGTCCCATTCCACCGGTGCCCTTGGTGGGGCCCTTCTTGTTTCCCTTGTTCGCGCCGGGGCGCTGTGGCTTAGCCATCGATACTCCAATGAGTTCCGGCCGGAGAATCCTCCAGCGTGATTCCAGCAGCGGCGATCGCATCACGGATGCGATCGGCCGCGGCCCAGTCCTTGTCAGCGCGCGCCTGCGCGCGCTGGGTGATCATCGTCTGCACGAGCGCGTCGAGAGCGGATGCCGTGGCACCGTCGCCCCGCGCCCCGCCGACGAGGTCGAATCCGAGCACATCGAGCATCGCGAGCACCTCGTGCCGCGCCGTCGCCGCTGCGTCGGTGTCGCCGGCATCGAGCGCCGCATTCCCTGTACGCACGGTCTCGTGCACGACTCCCAAGGCCTGCGGGATGCCGAGGTCGTCGTCCATCGCCGCGCCGAAGGCCTCGGGAACCGGAGTCGGCTCCGCCCATCCGAAGGTCTTGGGGAGAGTGCGCTCCGCGCGCTCCACGAAAGTCCGGATGCGCCCCAGCGCCGCCTCGGCCTCTGCCCATGACGACTCGGTGAGGTCGAGGCTCGAACGGTAGTGCGCGGCGGCGAGCGCGTAACGGATCACGAGCGGATCGTGCCCGGCGAGAACGTCGCGCGCGAGCGTGAAGTTGCCGAGCGACTTCGACATCTTCTGCCCGCCGACGGTCACGAGGCCGTTGTGCACCCAGTAGTTGGCGAAGCCGTCGCCCGCGGCCGTCGACTGTGCGAGCTCGTTCTCGTGGTGCGGGAACCGCAGGTCGAGACCGCCACCGTGGATGTCGAACTCCGGTCCGAGATAGCGCTTCGACATCGCGGAGCACTCGATGTGCCAGCCGGGACGCCCCGCGCCCCAGGGCGACTGCCAGGTCGCATCCGCCTGTTCGTCGGCCTTCGCGCCCTTCCACAGCGCGAAGTCCTGCGGATTGCGCTTGCCGCGGGGATCCGCGTCCTCGGCGGCCTCCATCGCGTCGACCGACTGGTTGGTGAGCTCGCCGTACCGCGACCACGAGCGCACGTCGAAGTAGACGTCGCCCGAGCCGTCGGGCGCGGGATACGCGTGGCCGCGTTCGATGAGGGTCTCGATGAGCTCCTGCATCTGCGGGATCGAGGCCGTCGCCCGAGGTTCGTAGGTCGGAGCGAGGATGCCGACGCCGGCGTACGCCGCCGTGAACTCCTGCTCCATCCGGTACGCCAGCGCCCACCAGGGCTCGGCGTCCGTCGCGTTCGCCAGCACCTTGTCGTCGATGTCGGTGACGTTGCGCACGAAGGTGACGCGACCGTACCGGTGCGCCAGCCAGCGCCGCAGCAGGTCGAAGCTCAACGCCGCCCGCACGTGCCCGATGTGCGGGCCGGACTGCACCGTGGGTCCGCAGACGTACATCGTGATGTTCTCGGGATCGAGAGGCACGAAGTCGCGCAGCTGCTGTGCGCGGGTGTCGTAGAGGCGGAGTGTCACCGCACAAGCTTACCGGGCGCCGGAATCCGAAGACTGGGCGGTCTCGCACCGGATCACGATCTGCGGATGCCGTCACGTTCAGCAGTGCGGATGGGCCGCACGCTCCGCGGAACGGGACACCGTCCGCAGATCGGGCGGACGGTCGTGCCCGCGTTCAGTCGACCGGGAAGACCTGCCCCGTCTGCACGCCGAGCACGCTCTTCGCGAAGGCCTGACCGACTCGATACGACGACACGGGAACGAACCCGGGGAACGACGAGTGATACGCCGGCGCGTCCTCCAGCACCGACGGGCTCACGGCGTTGATGCGGATGCCGCGTGGCAGCTCGGCCGCGGCGGCCACGACGAACGATTCGACGGCCCCGTTCGCCATCGAGGCAGCGGCTCCGGTCGCGATCGGCTCGCGGGCGAGGATGCCGGAGGTCAGCGTGATCGAGCCGCCGTCGCGCACGAACGGCGTGCCGATGCGCACGACCTCGAGCTGCGACAGCACCTTGCCGCGGAACGCCGACTCGTGGGCGTCGCGCCCCAGATCGGCCAGCGGGGCGAACGGCACCTCTCCGACGGCGACGATCACGGCATCCACCTGACCGACCGAGGCGAAGAGCCGCTCGATCGACGCCGGGTCGGTGATGTCGACCGTCGGTTCGCCGCTGCGGGAGGCGGAGACGATCTCGTGCCCCTCGAGGGCGTCGACCGCTGTGCGGCCCACCTGTCCGGTGGCTCCGATGACCAGGATCCTCATGACATCTCCTTCTGCGCATGCGATCGCCGCACGCTGCTGTGTGCCCCAACGGGTGAGCCGACCGGGACATTCCCGGCATCCGGATGCTGCATCGTCAGACCGGGTGGATCATGGCGACCGCGGTGACCGCGACCCCTTCGCCACGGCCGGGGAAGCCCAGGCCGTCGGTGGTCGTGGCGGTGATCGCGACCGGGGCGCCCCCGAGTGCGTCCGACAGCACGCGCTCGGCCTCCGCCCGTCGGCCGCTGAAGCGGGGACGGTTGCTCTGGAACTGGGCCGACACGTTGCCGATCGTGAAGCCGGCCTCGGCGAGGATCTCCCTGGTCCGCGCGAGGAAGGCCTCGGCGTGGGCGCCCGCGTACTCGGGATGCGCGGTGCCGAAGTGCTCGCCGATGTCGCCGAGCCCTGCCGCACCGAGCAGCGCATCCACGATCGCATGCGCGACCGCGTCGCCGTCGGAGTGACCGGACAGCGCCGGCTCCCCCGGCCATTCGAGACCGGCCAGCCACAGCGACCCCTCTCCTCCGAAGGCGTGCACGTCGGTGCCGAGTCCCACCCTGGGGCCGCTCGAGGGCCGCGAGGACCGCTCCGTCATCGCCTCGGCGGGCGCGGCCTCGCGGGCGGCGAGCAGATGGCGGGCGCGTTCCAGGTCGTCCGGCGTCGTGATCTTGAAGCTTCGTGCCGACCCGGGGATCCGCCGCACGCGATGGCCCGCCGCCGCGAAGAGGGCCGCATCGTCGGTGTAGTCGATGCCGGATGCCGCGGCCGCCGCGTACGCGTCGTCGAGCAGCGCGCGGGGAAAGCCCTGCGGCGTCTGCGCGGCGGCCAGCTGCGAGCGATCGACCGGCGCGGTGATCGTGTCGCCGTCGACCCGCTTCAGGGTGTCGACCACCGGAAGGGCGGGGATGATCCCCGTCTCGCCGTCGACCGCCGCAGCCACCGCGTCGATCACTTCGGGGGGTGTCAGCGCCCGCGCGGCATCGTGCACGAGCACCCGCGTGACATCGCCCCACAGCGCGTCGAGCCCCGCGGCGACGGAGCGCTGACGGGTGTCGCCGCCCGTGACGACGCGTCCGAGGTCGATCCGGTCGCCCGCCGCCGCGCGCAGCTCCGTCTCGGCGTCGCCTTCGAACCCGGCGGGCGCGACGACGATCACCTGCGCCGGGGCGGCGGCGAAGACGCCCTCGAGCGCATGCCGCAGGATCGTGTGCGTGTCGATGCCGACGAACGCCTTGGGCGCTCCGGCATCCAGTCGGGTGCCGGAACCGGCGGCGACGACGAGGATCGCGGTGTCTGGGACGGGAAGCATGCTCACTCGATTCACGTTACCCGCGCGCACGAAAAAAGGCGGATGCCGAAGCATCCGCCTTCTCTCGAATCTCTCAGGAAGCGAGGACCTCGTCGAGCAGTGCGCCCGCCTTGTCCTCGTCGGTCTTCTCCGCGAGAGCCAGCTCGGAGATCAGGATCTGACGCGCCTTGGCCAGCATCCGCTTCTCTCCCGCAGACAGTCCGCGGTCCTGATCCCGACGCCACAGGTCGCGCACGACCTCGCTCACCTTGATGACATCGCCGGAGGCGAGTTTCTCGAGGTTCGCCTTGTAACGACGCGACCAGTTCGTGGGCTCCTCGGTGAACGGGGCGCGCAGCACCTCGAACACGTGATCGAGGCCTTCGCGGCCGATCACATCGCGGACCCCGACCAGATCGACGTTCTCAGCGGGCACCTCGATGATGAGGTCCCCCTGGGTGACGTTGAGCTTCAGGTATTTCTTCGCCTCACCCTTGATGATGCGCTCCTTGACCTCGATGATGGTCGCAGCGCCATGGTGCGGATAGACGACAGTCTCGCCAACCTCAAAAAGCATAAAAAATTGTCCTTTCGGCAACCTCAAGGATACCACAGGGAATATGCGCTAAGGTTCGCGCCCCTGCGTCCTCTGACCGCCCTCCGCATACGCATAGAATGGAGGCGGATATCCCGTCGGACCTCAGGAGGACCCGTGAAATCGCGCCTTGTTGCGTCTGCCGCCATCAGCGCCCTCGTCCTTCTGGGCGCGACCGGATGCACGTTCATCTCGCCGCAGGCGACCAAGATCGAGTACTCCGCGTCCGACGGCGTCAACGTCCTCGACTCCGACGGACCGATCGACGTCCGCAACGCCTTCATCGTCGCGTCGGAAGACGGCACCGTGGGCAACTTCATCGGGGCCGTCGTGAACCCGAGCTCCGAGAAGGCGACGCTGACGATCACCGTCGGCAACCTCGACCCTCTGACCGTCACGGTGCCCGCGGGCAAGACCCTCAGCTACGGCGCCGACCAGGAGCCGCTGCGGATCGAGGACCTCGACGCCAAGCCAGGATCGACCATCGAGATCCACTTCCAGTCCGGCGACGGCGCCGGCACCAAGACGGCCGTCCCTGTGCTCGACGGCACCCTGCCCTACTACTCCGACCTCGTCCCCGACGAGGCCGAGGCGACGCCCACGCCGACGCCGACCCCGAGCGACACCGCGGCTCCCGCCCCGGCGGAGTGATCGCACCACCACGCTGACGAGAGAGGCCGGCACCCCACGGGGTGCCGGCCTCTCTCGTCGGTGCGCGGTGAGCGCGGTCAGTTCTCGAAACGGTATCCGAGTCCGCGTACGGTCACGAGCATCACCGGCTCGCCCGGGTTCTCCTCGATGCGCGACCGGATGCGCTTGATGTGCACGTCGAGCGTCTTGGTGTCGCCGAAGTAGTCGCTGCCCCAGACCCGGTCGATCAGCTGCCCCCGGGTGAGCACGCGCCCGGAGTTGCGCATCAGCACCTCGAGCAGTTCGAACTCCTTCAGCGGCATGTTGATCTGCGCGCCGGCGACCGAGACCGTGTGCCTGTCGATGTCGAGCGAGACGCGGCCTCCGTCGAGCACGCGCTCGTCGAGCTCGCTGTCGGCCTGCACGACGCGGCGCAGCACCGCCCGCATCCTGGCCAGCAGCTCGCGCGACGAGTAGGGCTTGGTGACGTAGTCGTCGGCGCCGAGCTCCAGCCCGACGACGATGTCGACCTCCGAGTCCTTGGCCGTGACCATGATGATCGGCACGGCCGAGGTCGCCCGGATCTGGCGGCACACCTCGGTTCCCGGCATCCCCGGCAGCATCAGGTCGAGCAGCACCACGTCGGCGCCGCGCTCGCGGAACGCCGTGAGCGCGCCGGGGCCGTCTTCGGCGATCTCCACCTCGTACCCTTCGCGGCGCATCAGGTACGCGAGCGGGTCGGCGAGGTCGGGCTCGTCTTCGACGAGAAGGATGCGTGTCATTCGTGCTCTCCGTTTCGGACGCGGGCCGCGGCCTTCGCCGCCTTGCGCTCGCGCTTCTTGTTCTTCTTGTCCGTGTCGATCCTCGGGGGAGCATCGATCCTCGGCAGCCGGATGGTGAAGGTCGATCCTCGGCCGGGGCGCGACCACAGCCGCACCTCGCCCCCGTGCCGCTGGGTCGCGTGCTTGACGATCGCGAGCCCCAGGCCCGTGCCTCCGGTGCGACGCGAGCGCGCCTCGTCCGCACGGTAGAAGCGCTCGAAGATCCGCTCGCGGTCGCTCTCGGCGATGCCGATGCCCTGGTCGGACACCGCGATCTCGACGACGTCGTCGACGACCTTCACGCCGATGCCGACCCGGGAGCCCTTCGGCGAGTATGCGACGGCATTGGCGATGAGGTTGCCGAAGGCCTCGATGAGGATCTGGGAGTCGCCGCGCACCCAGGCGCCGCGGTCGCCGCCGCGCGCGATCTCCACGCCCGCGGAGTCCGCCTGCACGACGTGCGCCTCGAACGCGGTGGCGAGCACCTCGTCGATCGCGACGGGCCGCACGTCGGAGAGAGCGTCCTCCGCCTGGAGGCGGGAGAGGCTCATGATGCGACCGGTGAGCTGACCGAGCCGAGACGCCTCGGCGGAGATGCGGGAGGCGAAATGACGCACCTGCGCCGGATCGTCGGCCGCAGACTCGATCGCCTCGGCGAGCAGCGTGACCGCGCCGACCGGTGTCTTCAGCTCATGGCTCGTGTTGGCCACGAAGTCCCTGCGCATCTGGTCGAGGCGCTCCTGCTCGGTGACGTCGCGGATGATCAGCAGCGTCATCCGCGGACTGATCACGCTCGCGCGAGCCGACACCAGACGCGGGTCGAGGCTGAGGCCGCCGCGGGTCAGACGCAGCGACTCGGAGGCGGACCCGCCCTCGGCGCGCCCGCCCCGCACGAGCTGGCGCAGCTCCGGATTCTCGAGAGGAGCACCGACCTCGATGCCGAAGCGCGATGCCGCCCTGGAGGCCGCGAGGACGAGACCGGAGGAGTCGACGACGCAGGCCGCGTCGTCCATGCTGCCCAGCACCGCGGTGACGCCGTCGGGGACGACCAGCGAGGATTCGTCGGCGACCCGGGCCCTCGCGCGGTACGCCCACGCCACGAGGAGGGAGAGTCCGACACCGATCGCGAGGCCGACGGCCAGTGCGAGCAGCGCGATCTGCGGCAGGGTCATACCCTCAGCGTAGAGGGCGTTCACCCGCTATTCGGCGGGTTCGCCCGCGCTGGCCACAAGGCGAGAAGTACTATTCACGTGCTGGGCACCGTTCGTTAACCTTCGAAGCAGACAATCGCTTTCGGGCCTGTGCGGGAGCGCTGTGCTCTCCCCGCGCGGACGACCCAGCCGTCTCGCGTTGACACCACAGCCGAGACCCGAACGAAAGGTTGCGCCGACATGCGCGAAGTCTTCCATCAGTCCCTCGAGGACCTGCAGTCCCAGCTCGTGGAGATCGCCGACCTCGTCACGGTCTCGATCGACAAGGCCACCCGCTCGTTCGCCACGAGCGACGTCGAGCTGGCCGAGGAGGTCATCGCCGACGACGCCAAGATCGACGAGCTCGCCGTCGCCCTCGACGAGCAGGCCATCGAGATCCTCGCCCGCCAGCAGCCGGTCGCCCGCGACCTCCGCGTGGTCGTCACCGCACTGCGCGTCAGCGCGTCGCTCGAACGCATGGGCGACATGTCCGAGCACATCGCGCAGCTCGCGCGCCTGCGCTTCCCCGAGCGCGCGATCCCGAAGGGCCTCAAGGGCACCTTCACGAAGATGGGCGAGCTGGACGTCGAGATCTCCCGCACCCTCTCCGAGCTGCTGCGCACGCAGGACCTGAAGCTCGCCGACACCATCCGCAACACCGACGACGACATCGACGAGCTGCACGCGAGCGTGTTCGAGAAGGTGCTCAGCGACAACTGGAAGGGCGAGGCCACCGCGACGGTCGACGCCACGCTCGCCAGCCGCTACCACGAGCGCTTCGCCGACCACGCGGTCGCCGTCGCCAAGAAGGTCATCTACCTGGCGACCGGAGACTGGCGCATCGAGGAAGAGGACATCGCCCTCGCGATCGAGCAGCAGCGGGAGCTCGGGCACGCCTGATCCTGGCCCGGATGCACCGAGGGGGCGGATGCTGACTGCATCCGCCCCCTCGCTGTGTCCGGGCTGTTTCCTGCCCTGGGCTTTTTCCTGCCCTGGGCTTTTTCCTGCCCTGGGCTTTTTCCTGCCCTGGGCTACTTCTTGCCCTGGGCGGCGACCGCCGCCGCGCCGGCCGCAGCGGCCTCGGGGTCGAGGTAGCGACCCGGCCCGGTCGGGACGTTGTTCTCGTCCAGCTCGTACACGAGCGGGATGCCGGTGGGGATGTTCAGCTCGGCGATGTCGTCGTCGCTGATGCCCTCGAGGTGCTTCACCAGGCCGCGGAGGGAGTTGCCGTGGGCCGTGACGAGAACCGTCTTGCCCGCCTCGAGGTCGGGAACGATCGCGCTCTCCCAGTACGGCAGCAGACGGTCGATGACGAGCTTCAGCGACTCGGTGCGCGGCACCTCGCCGTCGATGCCCGCGTAGCGCGCGTCGTGGACCTGACTGAACTCGCTGTCGTCGTCGAGCACGGGCGGCGGCACGTCGAACGATCGACGCCACAGCTGGAACTGCTCGGGACCGAATTCCTCGAGGGTCTGCGCCTTGTCCTTGCCCTGCAGGGCGCCGTAGTGACGCTCGTTCAGCCTCCACGAGCGCGTGACCGGGATCCACAGACGGTCGGCGGCATCCAGCGCGATGTTCGCGGTCTGGATCGCACGGCTGAGCAGCGAGGTGTGCAGGACATCGGGCAGGATGCCGGCCTCGGCGAGCAGCTCGCCTCCGCGCTTCGCCTCCTTCTCGCCCTGCGCGTTGAGTCGGACGTCCACCCAACCGGTGAAGAGGTTCAGTTCGTTCCACTCGCTCCGGCCGTGACGGAGCAGGATCAGGGTGCGCTTCGAAGTCATGGCATCAGTTTATCGGCGCAGCCCGGCACGTGTACGCCCGCGCCCTGCGAGGATTGACGCATGGCGTCATCTCCTCTCGGTCGGCCGACCCGCGGCACCACCGGGACGAACCGACTCCGCCGGAACGACCGCTGGATCGCTGCGAGCACCGCCTTCCGCCGCGCCGAGGATCCACTCGTCGTCGATCTGGGCTTCGGGGCGAGCGGCGTCACCGCGTTCGAGCTCGCGACCCGATTGCAGCGCGTGCGCCCGGACGCCGAGGTGCGTGGCCTCGAGATCGACCCCGCGCGCGTGCAGACCGCGACCCGGCAGCTCGCCGAGGTGCACGCCGGCCGCACGCCGTTCTCCCCCGAGCTGCGGGTGTCCTTCGACCGCGGCGGCTTCGAGGTGCCGCTGCCGGCCGGCCGTCGTCCCGCGCTGATCCGCGCCATGAACGTGCTGCGGCAGTACGACGAGGCCGATGTGGCGACGGCCTGGCGCACGATGGCCGCGCGTCTCTCACCCGGTGGCCTGCTGATCGAGGGCACGTGCGACGAGATCGGTCGCGTGTCGAGCTGGATCGACGTGGATCCGACGGGAGCACCGCAGCGGTTCACGATCTCGCTGCGTCTGGCCGATCTCGAGCATCCGAGCATCGTCGCGGAACGACTCCCCAAGGCACTGATCCATCGCAACGTGCCCGGCGAGCGGGTGCACGCGCTGCTCCTCGACCTCGATCGCGAGTGGGCGCGCGCTGCTCCGCTGTCGACCTTCGGGGCCACCCAGAGGTTCCTCGCTGCCGTCGGTGCGCTGCGCGAGCAGGGGTGGCCGGTGCTCGGCGGCAAGAGCCGCTGGCGCCTGGGCGAGCTCACGCTGCCCTGGCACGCGGTCGCGCCGCTCGGGTGAGCGCTCAGCCCGCCTGACGAGGGTCCGGTGCGCTGGGACGTCGCGACAGACGGGTCAGCCGCGGGATGTCGGCGGTGGCACCGGCGTCGGCCGGCACGATGACCTGCTGCGTCGCCGCCACGTCGACGCCGTCGGACCTCACCACGAGATCGCCGACCGGCGTGCGGCGCGACAGGATCGCGAGGGCGATGGGACCGTCTTCGTGGTGGCGGGCGACCGAGGTCACCTGACCGACCTCGTCGTCTCCGGCGAACACCGGATCACCGACCGCGGGCAGCACCGCCTCGCTGCCGTCGAGGTGCAACGCGGCGAGGCGGCGAGGGGGGTGGCCGAGGTTGTGCACCTTCGCCACCGTCTCCTGCCCCCGGTAGCAGCCCTTGTTCAGGTGCACGGCGGTGCGGATCCAATCGGACTCGTGCGGCAACGACCTCTCATCGACCTCCGCGGACCAGCGCGGACGCCATGCGGCGACGCGCAGCGCCTCGGCGGCGAGGAGTCCCGCGAGCTGGTCGGCGGCGAGCGTCTTCGCGAGGGCATCGGAGCTCTCGCGCTCGAGGATCGCCACCCGCCAGGCGAGCGACGCCCCCGGGTGCTCGGCGATCTCGGCGTACTGATGCCCGCCGGCGCTCACGGCGTGCCACGGGTCCACCCAGACGAGCGGAACGCCCGACGGAGCGGATGCCGCGGCGAGCGCCAGCTCGGCCGCGACGCCCCCGTCGACGAAGCCCAGCAGCACGAGGTCGGGGCGCACGGTCACGGTGGCCTGCGTGCGGAACTTCATGCGTGTCAGCCAGGTCGCGAGGGCGTCGGCGTCGCCGGCGTCCGCGATGAGCCAGGTCGACGACCCGTCGTCCACCACACCGGCCGCGTGCTCCACTCTTCCCTGGGGGTCGAGCACCAGCAGCTCGGTGCTCTCGCCTGCGGAGAGTCGCCCGACCGCCTGGGAGGTGATCGAGTCGAGCCAGCTCAGACGCTCGGGTCCGGCGACCTCGATGACCGTGCGGTCGTCGAGCGGCGCCACCGCCGCACCGGCGGCGAGTCGGCGCTGCTCGCGGAACGCGTCTCCGAAATGGGAGATCCCCGTCTCGTCGGCGACGGCACCGGGGATGTCGGTGAAACCGGTCATGTCAGACCTTCGCCAGGCGGGCCGACGCGTGCGAGCGCATCGTGGTTCCGAGGGCGGCGATGTCCCACGCCCACAGCAGATGGTTGTCGACGAGGCCGTACATGCGTGTGGCCGCGCCGTACTCCTTGGCACCGGCGCCGCGGACGATCGCGTCGGAGGCGATGTCGATGCGCGGACCGGCGATCTCCCCGAGGTAGAGCTCCAGCATCCCGTCGGAGTGGGCGATCGAGACTTCGATGGGGAAGCCGCCCGAGGGGGCACGGAGGGCCTCGACGTCGTCGACCCCGCGGGTCACGGCGGCGGCGCGCGGCGGCAGCAGCGCGGGTCCGGCGTCGGCGTCGGTCGCAGGCCGGGAGAGGCGCCAGAATCCGGTCTCGGCGACGAGGGGGATCGACTCCTCGCCGTCGTCACCGGCGAGGACGGCGGTCGCCGCGTAGTTGAGGAAGGCTCCGCCGTCGTGGCTGAAGCTCACCCGATGGGTGAACTCGCCCTGCAGACGATCGTCACCGACGGGGTAGTCGATGACGCCGGTGCCCTCCCAGACGCCGAGGAGCCACGAGAGCGGCGCGAGGTCGGCGGGGAGATCGGTGGGCAGCTCGAGCACGACGCTCAGCGCTGACCGCGGAAGAGGTTGCGCAGCACGACGACCGAGACGAACACGATCGCGAGGCTCGCCAGGCCGAGCAGGCCGATGAAGAAGAGTTCGAGCGCCAGGAGATCCATGTCGCCCACTTTACCCTCCGCGCGCACGGGTGTCTCCCGGGCGGGTCGGATGTCTCGCGGACGGGTCAGGTGACCAGCGCCGCCAGGCCGAATCCGATGGAGATGACGCCCATCAGCAGCAGCGCCCCGATCGTGCTCCCGCCGACGCGGAGGATGAACCCCTGCGTGCGCCCGTACCAGAGCTGCGTGGCGAAGGAGAGCAGGACGATCCCCCCGAATGCCACGATCAGCCAGGGGACGCGCCACTCCGACGAGACGAAGACGCCCACCCCGATGGACGCGACGACGGCGACCGCCCAGACGATGAGGACACCGACGAAGGCGTTACGCGGTGCGAGCGCAGGATCGGACATACCTCCATTGTCACCCATCCGCGCCCGGTATCATGGCGTCACGGCGTTCCCCGCCGTCCGGAAGGAGTGCGTGTGGCCCAGGTCCTGGTGTTGACCAATGCTCCGGTGTCGGAGATGGTCCTGCCCGCGCTCGAGCTTCTCAGCCACCGCGTGCGTCAGATCCCGGCCGAGCCCGCCCAGCTGGTGAGCGCTCCCGATTACGACATCGTGATCGTCGACGGCCGTCTCGACCTGGTCGGAGCCAAGTCGCTGTGCCGACTGCTGCGCGCGACGGGGCAGGATGCTCCGCTGCTGCTGGTGGTCACCGAGGGCGGCATGAGCGCACTGTCCGGAGAGTGGGGTATCGACGACGTGCTGCTCTCCACCGCGGGACCTGCCGAGACCGACGCCCGCGTGCGCCTCGCGCTCGCGCGCCGCGACGAGGTCGCCGAGCCCACTCGCGTGCAGGCCTCGGGCGTCACGATCGACGAGCAGTCGTACTCGGCGAAGCTGCGGGGGCGCCCGCTGGATCTCACGTACAAGGAGTTCCAGCTGCTGCACTTCCTCGCGACGCACCCCTCGCGGGTCTTCACCCGCGAGCAGCTGCTCAGCGAGGTCTGGGGCTACGACTACTTCGGCGGCACCCGCACGGTCGACGTGCACGTGCGCCGACTGCGCGCCAAGCTCGGCGATCAGGAGCAGATCATCGGCACCGTGCGCAACGTGGGGTACCGGTTCAACGTCCACGACGACGAGACGGTCGCCGCCACGGTGTGACCCGGCCGCGCCCGTTCACGCGCGCGTCACCTCACGGTGCTTAGATGTACCCCATGATCGATCCCGCTCTCGCCGACGCTGGTCTCGGTGACGCTGAAGATGATGACTTCGATGCCACCGAGGCTCCTGACGCGCTGCTTCCCGACCACCGCTACCTCGATCGCGAGCTGAGCTGGCTCGCGTTCAACCAGCGGGTCCTCGAGCTTGCGGAGGATCCGTCGCTCCCCGAACTCGAGCGGGCCAACTTCCTGGCGATCTTCGCGAGCAACCTCGACGAGTTCTTCATGGTGCGCGTCGCGGGGCTCAAGCGCCGCATCGTCACCGGCCTCGCCGTGCCGACGAACATCGGGCGCTCACCCGCCGACGCGCTCGCCGACATCGCTCGCGAGGCGCACGCCCTGCAGCTGCGCCATGCGGATGCATGGAACTCGCTGGTGCGGCCGGCGCTGGCCGAGTCCGGCATCGAGATCACCGTGTGGTCCGAGCTCACCGACGAGGAGCGGGGCAAGCTCAGCGAGTACTTCGGAGCGCAGGTGTTCCCCGTCCTGATGCCGCTCGCCGTCGACCCGGCACACCCCTTCCCCTACATCTCGGGGCTGTCGCTCAACCTCGCCATCCGCATCCGCAACGCCCGCACGGGACGCCAGGAGTTCGCCCGCCTGAAGGTGCCGCCGATGCTGCCGCGCTTCGTCGAGGTGCCGGGCACGGGCGAGATCAAGCGCTTCCTCACTCTCGAGGAGCTCATCGCGAACCACCTCGGCGATCTGTTCCCCGGCATGGAGGTGCTCGATCACCACGCCTTCCGCCTCACCCGCAACGAAGACGTGGAGATCGAGGAGGACGAGAGCGAGAACCTCATCCAGGCGCTCGAGGCCGAGCTCCTGCGGCGCCGATTCGGTCCGCCGATCCGCCTCGAGATCACCGACGACATGGACGAGGTCACGATGGACCTCCTGGTCCGCGAGCTCGACATCACCGACAAGGAGATCTACCGCCTCCCCGGGCCGCTCGACCTCCGGGGTCTGTTCGACCTGTCGCGGATCGATCGCCCCGACCTGCGCTACCCGCCGCACCTGCCCACCACCGCGGTCGCCTTCCAGCCCACGGGCAGCAACACGCGCGCCGACATCTTCACCGCCATCCGCAAGTCCGACGTGCTGGTGCACCACCCGTACGAGTCGTTCACGACGAGCGTCGTGTCGTTCCTCGAGCAGGCGGCACGCGACCCGCACGTGCTCGCGATCAAGCAGACGCTCTACCGCACCTCCGGTGACAGCCCGATCGTCGAGGCGCTGATCGATGCCGCCGAGGCGGGAAAGCAGGTGCTCGCCCTCGTCGAGGTCAAGGCCCGCTTCGACGAGGCCAACAACATCGTCTGGGCGCGCAAGCTCGAGAAGGCCGGCGTGCACGTCGTGTACGGGCTCGTCGGGCTGAAGACCCACTGCAAGCTCGCGCTCGTGATCCGCGAGGAGGACGGCGTGCTGCGCCACTACTCGCACATCGGCACCGGCAACTACAACCCGAAGACGAGCCGCATCTACGAGGACTTCGGGCTCTTCACCACCGACGCGCAGGTGGGCAAGGACCTGACCCGACTGTTCAACGAGCTCAGCGGCTATGCGATCGAGAAGAAGTTCAAGCGCCTGCTCGTCGCTCCCCTGCACCTGCGCAAGGGGCTCGTGCGGCAGATCGATCACGAGCGCCGGAACGCCGAGAACGGAAAGCCCGCGAGCATCCGCATCAAGGTCAACTCGATGGTCGACGAAGAGGTGATCGACGCGCTGTACCGCGCGAGCGCCGCCGGAGTGAAGGTCGACGTCTGGGTGCGTGGCATCTGCAGCCTGCGCACCGACCTCGAGGGCATCAGCGACAACATCACGGTGCGCAGCATCCTCGGTCGCTACCTCGAGCACTCCCGGATCTTCGCGTTCCACAACGACGGCGACCCGCAGGTGTACATCGGCAGCGCCGACATGATGCACCGCAACCTCGATCGACGTGTCGAGGCGCTGGTGCGGGTCACCGACCCCGCGCACCTCAAGGACCTGCTCGACTTCTTCGACCTGGCCATGGACCCGCGCACCACCTCCTGGCACCTGGGGGCCGAGGGCGTGTGGACGCGGCACTCCGAGGATGCCGACGGCACCCCCCTCGTCGACCTGCAGGACAAGACCATGGGGTTGATCCAGCGACGTCGTCGCGCACGGTCGGTCCGATGAGCTCGCCGTCGACGGCCCAGGCGGCGCGGTCGAAGTGGACGGACAAGGCCGTGTACGCGGCCGGTGCCGTCGTCTGGCGCCTGATCGACGGCAAGCTGCGGATCCTGCTCATCCACCGCACGAAGTACCGCGACATCACGCTGCCCAAGGGCAAGGTCGATCCCGGCGAGATGCTCGCGGAGACCGCCGTGCGCGAAGTGCATGAGGAGACCGGCATCCGGGTGTCCCTCGGTGTGCCGGTCGGGGTCAGCCGCTACCACCTGCCGTCGAAGAAGCAGAAGGTCGTGCACTACTGGGCGGCCGAGGCCACGGCCGACGCCATCCGCGCCTCGACCTTCGTGCCCAATCGCGAGATCGCCGCCCTCGAATGGGTCAGCATCAAGAAGGCGCGTGCGCGCCTGAGCTACCCGGTCGACCTCGAGATCCTCGATTTCTTCGCCAACCTCGTCGACGACGGGGTGCTGCGGACCTTTCCCGTGATCGCGCTGCGTCACGCCAAGGCGCTGTCCCGCTCGGACTGGGACGGTGCCGATGCCGCGCGTCCGCTGACGGAGCGCGGCCAGCACCAGGCGTCGTCGATCGTCGGGCCGCTGCGCGCCTTCGGCGTGCGCAAGATCGTCACCAGCGATGCGGTGCGGTGCGTGCAGACCGTCGCGCCCCTGGCCGCCGCCCTCGACCGCAAGAAGGTGAAGACCGAGGCGATCAGTCAGGACGCCTGGGAGGAGGGTCGCGACGACCTCCGCTCCGTGGTCGGCCGCCGCGTCCGCTCGGGAAAGCCCGCGGTGCTGTGCAGCCACGGGCCCGTGCTCCCCGGCATCCTCACCGAGCTCGCGCTGGCCACCGGCACCATCCGCGGATCGTACGTGAGCAGCGCCGCAGCCCTCGAGCCCGCCGCGTTCTCCGTCGTCCACCTCTCCGCGACGAATCCCGGCTCCGGGATCATCGCGATCGAGACGCACATCCCCAAGGTCTGACCCCGACTCCGCCGGGATCCCGCGGATGGGCGCGGGACCCGCCCCAGAGAGTCGATCGCCGTTCACCTTCCGTTCACCTGTGCGGGAGAGTCTCGTTAACCGCCGCACCTAGCGTCACTGTGTGCCCTGCACCGGGCCCCACCCATCCAAGATCGAAGGATCCACAGTGAAGATCTCCCGAATCGCACGTATCGGCGCCATCGGCGCCGTCGCCGCTCTCGCACTCGCCGGCTGTGCCGCGAACGAAGGCGGCACCGGCGGCTCCACCGACGCCCCCACCGACTCCACCCTCTCCGGCACCATCGAGGCCACCGGCGCCTCGTCGCAGGAGGCCGCCCAGCAGTCCTGGGTCGCCGCGTTCCAGACCGCCAACCCCGACACGACGGTGAACTACACCGCGACGGGCTCGGGCACCGGCCGCGAGAACTTCATCGCCGGCTCCTCCAACTTCATCGGATCCGACCGCGCGTTCAACGCCGACGAGCTCGCCAAGGGCGGCTTCGGCTCCTGCGCATCCGACGAGATCGTCGAGATCCCGGTCTACATCTCCCCGGTCGCCGTCGCCTTCAACCTCGACGGAATCGACGAGCTGAACCTCGACGGCGAGACCATCGCCAAGATCTTCGCCGGCACGATCACCCAGTGGAACGACCCGGCCATCGCCTCGCAGAACGAGGGCGTCGACCTTCCGGACCAGGCGATCGTCACCGTGCACCGCTCGGACCCCTCGGGCACGCAGGAGACCTTCACCAAGTACCTCAGCGCCGTCGCCCCCGACGTGTGGACCTACGAGGCCAGCGACGAGTGGCCGCTGCAGACGGGCGAGGCCGGAGACGGCACCTCGGGAGTCGTCGACGCGATCACCAACGGCTCCGGCTACATCGGCTTCGCTGACGCGTCGCGCACCTCGGAGCTCGGCCAGGTGGCCGTCGAGGTCGAGGGCGACTACGTCCCCTACTCGGCAGACGCCGCCGCGGCGCTCGTCGAGGCATCGCCGCTCGAGGAGGGCCGGTCGGACCACGACCTCGCGTTCGCCGTCGACCCGGCCGCCGCACCCGCCGGCTCGTACCCGATCGCGCTCGTCTCGTACCTCATCGGCTGCGTCGACTACGACGACGCCGAGACCGCCGGCCTCGTGAAGGCGTACTTCGAGTACGTCTCGTCCGCCGAGGGTCAGGATGCCGCCGCCGAGGCTGCCGGCAGCGCGCCGATCTCGGACAGCCTGCGCGACCAGATCAGCACCGCTATCGACGCGATCGTCACGAAGTGACCGACGGCTCAGCCCACGGCTGAGCTCCGGTCCGACGCCCCCGGGTGTCGGTCGAGAGGACTCGACCGACACCCGGGGGCACCCGCATGAAAACCCTGAAAGTCCCTCAGAGCCTGGAGTCGCTCCGATGACCACAACCACAACGGGTCCCGATACCACCCGTTCACCCGGCACACCCCACACGCTGCGCCGACGGGGTGACCTGGTCTTCTCGGGCACCGCGCTGGCCGCCGGGATCATCATCCTCGTCACCCTCGCCGCGGTGGCACTGTTCCTGATCGTGCAGTCGATCCCCGCCCTGTCGGCGGACACGTCGGACAATCACATCCTCTCGGGCCAGTCGTTCCTCTCCTGGGTCTGGCCGTTCGTCTTCGGCACGCTGTGGTCGAGCCTCATCGCCCTCGTCATCGCCGCTCCGATCGCCATCGGCATCGCGCTCTTCATCTCGCACTACGCGCCCCGCAGGCTCGCCGGCTTCCTCGGCTACATCATCGACCTGCTGGCGGCGGTGCCGTCGGTCGTGTTCGGCCTCTGGGGTGCGCTCACCTTCGCCCCGATGCTCGTGCCCTTCTACAAGTGGCTGAACGAGCACCTCGGGTGGATCCCGATCTTCAGCGGCACGCCCTCGGGCACCGGCAAGACGATCCTCACGGCATCCCTCGTCCTCGCCGTGATGATCCTGCCCATCATGACCGCCATCTGCCGCGAGGTGTTCCTGCAGACTCCGAAGCTCCACGAGGAGGCCGCCCTGGCCCTCGGCGCGACGCGCTGGGAGATGGTCAGGATGGCCGTGCTGCCCTTCGCCCGCAGCGGCATGGTGTCGGGCGCGATGCTCGGCCTCGGTCGCGCACTGGGCGAGACCATGGCCGTGACGCTCGTGCTCTCCCCTCTCGGGATCATCACGTTCAACCTGATCAACCCGGAGAACCCGACGACGATCCCCGCGATCATCGCCCTGCGGTTCCCCGAAGCCCACGACGAGGGCGTCAACACGCTCATCGCCGCGGGTCTGATCCTCTTCATCGTCACCTTCGCGGTCAACTTCGTCGCCCGCTGGATCGTCTCGCGCCGTGCCGAGTTCTCGGGAGCCAACTGACATGACCACCACACTCACCCCCTCGCCGTCCTCGGTGGTCGCTCCCACCCACAGCACGTCGGCCGGACACCTGCCGAAGTGGGCGCCCTGGGCGCTGCTGCTGGTCGCGTTCATCGTGTCGGCGACGATCTTCGCGTTCGTCAACGTGGGCAACGACCCGGCCGACTTCAACATCGCGCTCACCCTCGTCGTCGGCCTGATCTTCTACATGGCGCTGATCATGGTGATCTCGACTCTCGTCGAGAGTCGCCGGCACGCGATCGACCGCCTCATGACCGCTCTGGTCTCCGGGGCCTTCGTGGTCGCGCTCCTCCCCCTCATCTCGCTGCTCTACACCGTGGTCGTCAACGGTCTGATGCGCTTCGACGGGGAGTTCTTCAGCTTCTCGATGCGCAACATCGTCGGCGAGGGCGGCGGCGCCGTGCACGCCATCTGGGGAACCCTCCTGATCACGCTCGGCGCGACGGTGATCTCGGTGCCGATCGGCCTGATGACCTCGATCTACCTGGTCGAGTACGGAGAGGGCCGCAAGCTCGCCCGAGGCATCACGTTCCTCGTCGACGTCATGACCGGCATCCCCTCGATCGTCGCCGGTCTGTTCATCTACTCGGTGTTCTCCCTGATCGTCGGTCCGGGAACACGGATGGGCATCATGGGCTCGCTCGCGCTGTCGGTGCTGATGATCCCCGTCGTGGTGCGAGGCTCGGAGGAGCTCCTCCGCATCGTCCCGAACGAGCTGCGCGAGGCCGCCTACGCGCTCGGCGTGCCGAAGTGGCTGACGATCATCAAGGTGGTGCTGCCGACCGCGATCGCCGGCATCCTCACCAGCGTGATGCTGGCCATCTCCCGCGTCATCGGCGAGACCGCTCCGCTGCTGCTCACCGTCGGCATCGTGCAGGGCATGAACCTCAACATGTTCAGCGGCCAGATGGCGACTCTGCCGGTGTTCTCGTACATGCAGGCGAAGTACCCCGGCATCCCCGTCGATGCCTATCTCGACCGGGCGTGGGCTGCCGCTCTCACCCTGATCGTCATCGTGATGGTGCTGAACCTGCTGGCCCGCATCATCGCCAAGGTGTTCGCACCCAAGATCAACGGCCGCTGAGCCGACACACCCGACTGACTGACTGACTGACTGAACAAGAAGGATCTCCCGTGTCCAAGAGCATCGAAGTCAACGACCTCAACGTCTACTACAGCGACTTCCTCGCTGTCGAAGGCGTCAGCATCGACATCAAGCCCAATACCGTGACGGCGTTCATCGGCCCGTCCGGGTGCGGCAAGTCCACCTTCCTGCGCACCCTCAATCGCATGCACGAGGTCATCCCCGGCGCACGCGTCGAGGGCGAGGTGCTGATCGACGGCAAGAACCTCTACGGCACCGGCGTGGACCCCGTGCTGGTGCGTCGCCAGGTCGGAATGGTCTTCCAGCGCCCGAACCCGTTCCCGACCATGTCGATCAAGGAGAACGTGCTCGCGGGTGTGAAGCTGAACAACACGCGCATGGCCAAGAGCGATCAGGACGCCCTGGTCGAGAAGTCCCTGCGCGGCGCGAACCTGTGGAACGAGGTCAAGGACCGTCTCGACCGTCCGGGCTCGGGCCTCTCCGGTGGACAGCAGCAGCGTCTGTGCATCGCCCGTGCGATCGCCGTCTCGCCCGACGTGATCCTCATGGACGAGCCCTGCTCGGCCCTCGACCCGATCTCGACCTTCGCGATCGAGGAGCTGATCGCCGAGATCAAGACCCAGTACACGGTCGTGATCGTGACGCACAACATGCAGCAGGCGAGCCGCGTCTCCGACAAGACGGCGTTCTTCAACATCGCCGGCACCGGCAAGCCCGGCAAGCTCATCGAGTACGACGACACCCGCACGATGTTCACGACGCCGTCGGTGCAGGCCACCGAGGACTACGTCTCCGGACGCTTCGGATAATCCTCTCCCCCGGGCTCTCCCCCGGGGTTCTCCGGCGTCCGGTCCGCGTCTCGCGGGCACGACGTCGGAGCAGGAGTCTCGACACGCCGTGCGGCCCTGTGGCCGCACGGCGTGTCGTCGTCGTGGGGCCGAAGCCGTGCCCGCAGTGGCGCGATGAACCTCTCCTGCAGCCCGCGAACGACTCAGTCGCGCGGCGAGAGCAGGTAGCGGTTGAGATCGGCCGTGAGAGCATGGTCGACCGGCAGCTCGACCCCGTCGACGGCGGTGATCGGAGCCGCCAGGCGCACGCTCGAGACGAGCCACGCGGCATCCGCTCGAGACAGGTCGGACGCCGGGACGCGCGCGTACTCCGCCGCGAGACCACGGTCCGTCAGATACTCGTAGACGCTGAGCTGGGTGGTGCCGTGCAGGATGCCGCCGTTCGGCGCGGGCGTCACGAAGCGGTCGTCCAGGCGCAGGATCAGCGACGCGGTCGGCGCCTCCAGCACGAAGCCGTCGCGCGACAGGAAGATCGCGTCGTCGGCGCCGCGCCGGTGCGCCTCGCGCAGTGCGGCCATGTTGACCGCGTACGAGAGGGTCTTGGCTCCGAGCAGCAGCCAGGACGCGTTCGCGGCGACGTCGAGGTCGTATCCGCGGTCGAGCGTCACCACGCGGATACCCCGTTCGCGCACCGCGGTGAAATCGGATGCCGGCGCAGCCGTCGCCCACGCGGTCGGAGTCGGACCGTGCTCCACTCCCCTGCTGAGGATGAGCTTGATGACGTACTCGCCCGCCTCGCAGTGCTCCGCCGCGCGTTCGATCGCCTGGTGCCACTGCGCCCGGTTCGGAAGCGGCAGATCGCACAGCGCCGCGGAGTGCGCGAGCCGCTCCAGGTGCGGCACGACCTCCTGCGCATGCCCGTCGACCACGCCGATCGACTCGAAGACCCCGTCTCCTCGTTGCGTGCTCAGCTCCCCGACGCTCAGCGCGGGTGCCGCCGCATCGACGAGGGTGAACGTGTCGGCGAAGTCCGCGCGGACGTCGTCGGATGCTGCAGGGTCGATCATCAGAGCGAAGCGCCGGGTCATGGTCCGAGCCTAGAGCCCAGGGAATAGACCCGCAGCGATCTTGTTACAATGTAGTGGCCGGGCCGCATAACCCCGGGCTCCAATTTTTGCCGCTGCGAGCGGCCTTCCGCCGAGAGGCGTTCTTGCGGCCCGGTCTTATCTTTTCCCCGGCGATGCGCCCGGGAGATCTCAGACCAGGGCATCCGTTCGCCAGAGCGTCGCCGCCGCGGTGAGATCCTGTGCGTAGCTGCTCAGACGCAGGGCGCGGGTGGTCAGTTCGCTCGCTCGGGACGGTTCGGTGAGCTCGTAATCGTCGGCGGTGTGCGTGGCACCGGAGGCGTGCACCCGGCAGAATGATGCCGCTCGATCGAGCGCGACGGCGAAGTCGCCCCGGAACGCTCCCCGCAGGATCGTGTCGATCAGGGCGACGATCTCATCGGGGCTCGCAGGCACCGGCGCTCCCGCGACGATCGCGTCGACCGAGGCGAGCTCCACCCGACCGCGCTCGTACAGCAGGGCCGCCGTGTGCGGATCGGTGTGGATCGCGAGCTGCAGCAGGTACAGCCGCCACAGCGCACCAGGAAGCGTCCGCGCCGGTGCCTTCGACCAGAGTTCGGCGATCTCGTCGATGCCGTGCTCCGCGGTGAAGGCGACGAGCCTGTCGGCGCTCACTCCGCTCTCGTCCGCACGCACACGGGTCAGGAGTGCGGATGCGGTCGCGTGCGCGATCCGCGTCTCCTCCGCAGGGTCGTGTGCGCTGACGATGTTGTCGAAGGCGCTGGACGGTCGGCGCACGGGACGGGAGAACTGCTCAGGCATCAGTCCAGGGTACGCGGGATCGACGCGGTCAGGCGGTGGGGATGACGACGACGGGATCGGTCGTCGGCGAACCCGACGGCGAGCCGCCGGCCTGCTCCACCGTGACCGCGATCACGTCTCCGGCATGCATGTCGCCGGCGAGCACCGCCGTCGCCTCTCCACCGTCGGCGTCGAACACGCCGGCCGAGATCGGCGTCTCACCACGGACGTACCAGAGTTCGTAGGTCTCGCCATCGGCGAGCGACGGGACGCCGTCCGTCACCAGCACCGAGGTGCCGAGCGAGGCCGACCAGTGTGCGGTCGCGGTGCCGCCGCCCTCCAGCGGAACGCTCGCCTGCTGTGCGTCGCCTGCGGCCTGGATGTCCTGCAGGGCGATGACGCTCGCAGGGCGGTTCAGGTAGTCGTTGACGGCCACTGCGCCGATGCCCACTCCGACCAGGAGCGCGAGGCAGGCGGCCAGCGTGAACAGGATGCGGAGACGATGCGGCGGAGCCTTCGGGGTCGCCGCGGCGCGCGGGTCTCCCGGCGCGAGGTCGTCGGACTCGAGCTCGTCCGCGACGGACGAGGAGTCCTCGGCATCGGCTGAGTCTTCCGCGCCGGCTGAGTTCGATTCGGGGAGAGTGTCCGGGATGGAGTCGGACACGATGGCCCGACCGTCCTGCGGCGTCTCGGCGATGCGGGCGAGCAGTGCGGCCCTGATGCCGGGGCCCGGGACCACCGGGGTCGCGCCGGATGCGAGCATGCCGGCGGTGTCGACGTCGTCGTCCGCGATCGCCTGCCACTGCGGGTTCGCGACGAGAGCGGCGTGGTAGCGCTGCTGGTCGTCCGGCGACAGCGCGTCGAGTGCCGCTCCTGCCGCGAGTTCCGCGAATTCCTGTTCGTTCATGCTGTCACCCCCATGGCTGCCCGGAGACGCGAGAGTCCGTCTCGCATCCGTGTCTTGATGGTCCCCAGCGGTGCTCCGACGAGCACTGCGACTTCGTTTTGACTGTATCCGCCGTAGTAGGCCAGAACGAGTGCTTCGCGCTGCGCCTCGGGAAGAGCTGCGAGCGCGTGGTGGACCTTCTCGCTCTCGATGCCCAGTTCCACCGTCTCCGACACACTGTCGTGTGCGACTCCGATATCTCTGAACCCGGCCCGCACATCCCGGTCCGCACTGGACTGGGATGCCCGTACCCGGTCGACCGCACGACGGTGCGCGATCGTCATCACCCAGGTTCTTCCCTGCCCCTTGTTCGGAGCGAACTTCGAAGCGGATTGCCAGATCTCGAGAAAGACCTCCTGCAGCACCTCTTCGCTCTGCGAACGGTTGACCAGGACCCGCAGGATCAGGCCGAATGCCCGAGAGGACAGCGCATCGTAGAGTTCGGCGAATGCGCGCTGATCACCGCCGCCGATACGCACGAGCAGGTCGGCGACAGCATCCTGCGGCGTACCGTCTTCGGGTACGTCCATTCCATCGATGACCATCTGTACCAGCATGCCGCATTCACCTCGCTTTCCCTTGCAACCGCCGCCCGAAAGAGACGTAAACGAGTCCTCTTAAGGTCTAATCGTCGAAAGCTGTTCGCCGCGAGGTGCGAAACGGATTGAATCCGGTACCCGAGAAAAAAAGTTCTGACTTTCTCCCATCCGATCCCGACGGGGCTCCGAACGACTGTCAACGCCACGGAGAGGCCGTGGCAAATGTTCTGAAGGAGCTTGAGATGTTCAGCACCAAGAAGAAGGTCACCGCAGCGATCACCCTCGGCCTTGCGAGCGCATTCCTGCTCTCCGCATGTTCCATGGGCGGAACCACCAGCGACGAGCCGTCGGAGTCGATGGCTCCTGAGTCTTCCGAGACCACGGCCCCCGCCGAGACGATGGACCCGGCCGCGGACCTCGTCGGCCCCGGCTGCGCCGCATACGCAGAGGCAGTGCCGGACGGCGCCGGATCGGTCGAGGGCATGTCGCTCGACCCGGTCGCGACCGCCGCATCGAACAACCCGCTGCTCAAGACGCTGGTCGCCGCAGTCAGCGGTCAGCTCAACCCCGACGTCAACCTCGTCGACACCCTGAACGGTGACGAGTTCACCGTCTTCGCCCCCGTGGACGACGCCTTCGCGAAGATCGACCCCGCCACCATCGAGGCACTCAAGACCGACAGCGCCACGCTGAGCTCGATCCTGACGTACCACGTGGTCCCCGGCCAGATCGCTCCGGCTGACATCGACGGCACCCACGCCACGGTCAACGGCGCCGACCTCGAGGTCACCGGAAGCGGCGACTCGATCATGGTCAACGACGCCAACGTCATCTGCGGTGGAGTCAAGACCGCCAACGCCACCGTGTACCTCATCGACTCGGTGCTGATGCCCCCGGCCGCGTAAGGCAGGGAATCACCGAGGCACTCTCGGTAAACCGTCTCGTCACTCAGGGGGAGGACGACGAGACGGAGAAGGAGCCGCTGGCGATACGTCGTCAGCGGCTCCTTCTTTGCGCAATAGACTGGTCATGCGGGCCTCTAGCTCAGTTGGCAGAGCATCGGACTTTTAATCCGCGGGTCGTGGGTTCGAGCCCCACGGGGCCCACCGTTATCACCGCATCGACGATCCGGCCACCCCCTTCACGGGGCCGGTGTCCTACGAGAGTGTCGAGGTGTCCCATCCGGGACCTCGACCTCCACGAAAGGACGCATCATGGCGACTCTCACCGACAGCCGAGTGGCATTCCTGGCCACGGACGGATTCGAGGACAGCGAGCTGACCAGTCCGTGGGAAGCGGTGCAGGGCGAGGGCGCGAGCGCCACGCTCATCGCACCCGAGGGACTGCAGATCACCGGCAAGAACGGCCACGTCCAGCACGTCGACCTGACCTCCGACACCGCGAAGGCCGACGAGTTCGACGCGCTCGTGCTCCCGGGAGGCGTCGTGAACGCCGACCACCTGCGCCTCGACAAGCCCTCCATCGAACTCGCCCGTTCGTTCTTCGAGCAGCACAAGCCGGTCGCCGTCATCTGCCACGGCGCATGGATCCTGATCGAAGCGGGAGTCGTCGACGGACGCACCCTCACGAGCTACCCGAGCCTGGCCACCGATCTGCGCAACGCCGGCGCGACCTGGGTCGATGAGGAGGTCGTGGTCGACGAAGGTCTCGTGTCGAGCCGCACCCCCGACGACCTGCCCGCCTTCAACGCGAAGCTGATCGAAGAGGTCGCCGAAGGGCGGCACGCCGAGCAGACGGCCTGATCGGATCTGATCTGATCCTGATCTGATCTGATCTGATCTGATCCTCCGGCGGTCCGGTGTCAGGCGCCCATGCGTGCCCTGTGACGCCGGACCGCCGCTCTGTTCGCGCAGCGCACCGAGCAGAACCGCTGCCTGCCGTTGCGGGTCACGTCGACGACGACGTTCGTGCAGGGCGAGGCCTCGCATCGCCCGAGGCGATCCATGCCGCGCGTGACGAGGTGCAGCGACGTGCCGACCGCGAAGATCGCCCGGAGCACGTACGGCAGCGACTGCACGTCGTCCCGGTAGTGCAGGTGCCAGCCCTCCCCGTCATGATTCGTGAGTCGGGGATAGGCCGCCGCCTTCGCCATCTGCGCATTGAGCACCTCGGCTCGCGCCGCGGGATCGTGCTCGTCGACGATCTGCAGCCAGTCGTCGACGACCTCGCGGACGCGCTCGTGATCATCGCGTGCGGGCGGGAACGTCATCGTCATGCCCCTCTCGAGTGTTCTGTCCTCGATGCCGGCACGATCGTCGGGAAAGTCGTCCGCGAGCGAGGCGGCCAGAAGCACCGCGTACTCGCCGTAAGGGTTGAGATGCATAAGGGCATTACATCACGCTGGACGCATGACCTCTTCGCAGACTCTCCCGATCCTCCGCCCGACCGCCCTGCCGCACGAGCACGCCTGGGCCGTCGACTCGCGCCACGCCACCAGCGAGGGCACGGTTCTCTATGTCCGCTGCGTGGGATGCGATGCGCACCGAGTGGATCTGCAGCCGCATCCGCACCGTCCGCCCCTCGCCCTGACTCGAGAGGCAGGGGGCGTCGGGCTCACGCCGTGAGCTCGACGAGCGTGCGGACCGTGCGGAGGTTGCGGGCGGTTCCGGCAACACCGAGCGCTTTGTCGAGCGCGGCCTTGGTGAGCTTGGTGCTGTGCACTCCGCGCTCGCTGTAGGCGATCCACAGTTCCTCGCCGGTCAGGGCGATCCGCTCCCCCGGCACGAGTCTCTGCTCGAGCGCCGCGACCGCGCCCGGGGATGCAGGACCTTCGAGGAACATCGCGTGCAGCAGCTTGTCGGACGCATCGGCGAAGGGGTGGCTGTTCTCGGCGCGCACGAGCGCCTCGTGCGTCCGAAGGATCACGGGGGTGTCGACACCGAACTCCGCGGAGATCAGTGCACGGACTCGCGCACAGGCGGCCGCCGGATCGTCTGGCTCGTCGCACACGATGTTGCCACTGGCGATGTAGGTCGACACCTCACCGAGCTGCGGGGCGAGCACCTCGCGCAGCCGCCCCATCGGCACGAGGTTGCGCCCAGACACGTTCACCGCTCTCAACAGCATCACGCTGCGGGTCATGCCGCACCGCTCTGGGCCAGGACCGCTCCGGCATGGGCGAGTTCGGCGAGGGCCGCGGCGCTCGGCTCCGCGGCGACCCCGGCGATCAGGTCGGTGAGGACCCGCACCTGCACACCGTGCGCGATCGCATCGAGGGCGGAGGCCCGGACGCAGTGATCGGTGGCGATCCCGACCACGTCTGCGGAGACCACGCCGGCTCCGGCCAGGATCCCGGCGACCGTCTTGCCGTCCTCGGTCGTACCCTCGAACATCGAGTACGCCGGCTCACCCTGCCCCTTGCGGACATGATGGGTGACGGCATCCGTCACCAGCAGCGGATCGTACTCGGCCCCATCCGAGCCCGCGACGCAGTGCGAGGGCCACGTGTCGACGAAGTCGGGACTCTCGGCGAAGTGACCGCCGTTGTCCCCCTGCGCGTCATGCCAGTCGCGCGAGGCGACGATCACGTCGTACTCCGCGGCGTGAGCCTCCAGGAAGGCGGAGACGGCGGATGCCACGGCATCCCCACCCGCGACGGCGAGCGCGCCGTGCTCGGTGAAGTCGTTCTGGATGTCGACGATCAGAAGCGCTCGGCTCATGATCCGAGCGTACGCGGGATCCGACGCCGGCTCATCCGGAAACCAAAAGGCCCCGTGATCTTTTCAGATCACGGGGCCTGCTGGAGCCGCTTGTCAGAATCGAACTGACGACCTTCTCATTACGAGTGAGATGCTCTGCCGACTGAGCTAAAGCGGCGCGATCATCGATATTACCCGTTCCTGAGCCGCACCGCGAATCGGCGTCGGGTCACTCGCAGCGCAGCCCATCCTCGGGCACCACATCGTCGAGGAGGAACGCCTCGACGGCGCCGTCGACACAGGTGTTGCCCTTGTTGTATCCGGTGTGCCCCTCGCCCACGCGTGTGATGAGCACGCCCTCCTGCAGCTGGTCCGCGAGCGACTCCGACCACTCGTACGGGGTGGCCGGGTCGTTGGTCGTGCCGACCACGAGGATCGGGCCGGCGCCCTCGGCGGTGATCTCGCCCCGGGTGCCGGTCGGCGGGTACGGCCACACGGCACACGAATCGGGGCCGTTCCAGTACGGAGCGATCGTCGGCGCACCCTCGGCGATCTTGGCGGTGGTCGCCGCCTCGGCGTTCGGGTCGTCTTCGACCGGGTAGTCCATGCAGTTGTAGGCGCGGAATGCCTCGCTGGAATTGTCGAGGTAGCTGCCGTTCTCACGGCCGTTGTAGAAGTCGGCCAGGAAGAACGCGGTCGTCGGATCGCCCTGCAGCGCCTCGTCGAAGGCCTGGGTGAGGTACGACCAGCTGTCGGCGGAGTAGAGCGCCGCGATGATGCCGGTCATCAGCGCATCGGCACCGAGCAGGCGCCCGTCGCCGTTCTTGAGCGGCGACGCGTCGACGCTCGCGAGCAGTGCGCCGAGGTCGGCCATCGCCTCATCGACGGTGCCGGTGAACGGGCACTCCCCCGAATCCAGGCAGTCCTGCATGTACGCACGCAGCGCCGATTCGAATCCGAGCGCCTGCGTCGCGCCGACGTCGAGGCCGGAGACCGCGGGGTCGATGGCCCCGTCGAGAACCAGGCGTCCCGCCTTGTCGGGGTAGAGGTTCGCGTAGGTCGCTCCGAGGAAGGTGCCGTAGGAGTAGCCGAGGTAGTTGAGCTGCGCGTCCCCCAGCACCGCACGGATCAGGTCCATGTCGCGAGCCGCGTTGATGGTCGTGATGTACGGCAGGATGCCGCCGCTGTTCGCCTCGCATGCCTCGGCGAACTTCTTGTGACCGGCGAGCAGCTCGGCCTCCCACTGCGCACTGCCGCGCTTGGCCGTGGGGATCGAGTAGAGGTAGTCGTCCATCTCGGACGCGTCGAAGCAGGTGACCGCCGTGGACTGCCCCACCCCTCGTGGGTCGAAGCCGATCACGTCGTAGTTCTCGATCAGGTCGGCGCCGACGGCGAAGTCGAGGCTGTCGCGGATGAGCTCCACACCGCTGGCGCCGGGGCCACCGGGGTTGGTGAGCAGCGAGCCCTGAGCAGTGCCGGTCGCCTGGTGGCGCACCACCGACAGAGTGATCTCGCCCTGGCCCGGGCTCTCCCAGTCCAGGGGTGCGGTCACATCGGTGCAGTCGAAGCCGGTGCCGCATTCGCTCCACGAGAGCGTCTGCCCGTAGAAGGGCATCAGATCTGCCGAGACGCCCTCGGTGTCGGGTGCCTTGGTGGTCGACGGCTTCGGCTCGGCCTGCTCGGGGATCATCGAGTACAGGCACCCCGAGAGGGCGACGGATGCGGCGGCGAGGCCGGCGATCACCGCGATGGTGCGACGGAGGCGGGAAGTCGGTCTGGTGTTCACGGTGTCCTCCCGCTCGTGACAGTCACGAGCAAGCTCTCGAGTGCGAGAAGCGGTGCGACGTTGCGCTCCAACGACTGGCGGGTATCGGCTAGGTGATCGAGTACGACAAGAGTACGGGTCTCGGGCCACGCGGCCGCGAGCGCTTCGAGCTCTTCTCGGAGCTCGCGGTTGATGAGATCGTCGCCCCGGCCGAACTGCAGCATCACGACGTCGCGGAAGAGCGACTGCAGATCCGTCAGCACACGGTCGATCCCGTCGCGGAGGCTGCGCGTGGCGCGCTTCTTCTGGTCGTCTTCGAGTGCGGAGATCTGGGTCCGCAGCGCGGGCGGCACGGCCTGCCCCTCGGCGATGCCGACGGTGCGGAGCAGGCTCGCGCGCTCGCTCGCGTCTCGCTCGGCCGTGAGGGTCTTCGCGTCGTCGTTCGCCGCCTGGATGATGCGACCGGCCACCTCCACGGCGTCGTTCACACCGCGAACGCCCAGAACCGACCTCAGGGTGTCATCGCGACGACGTCGCGCGGCCTCGTCGGTGGCGAGCCGCTGCGCCATCCCGATGTGTCGCTGCGCGTGACGGGCCGCCTGCTCGGCGACAGCTTCGTCGGCGCCGGTGCGGAGCGTGATCAGACGCGCGACGTCGGCGACGTCCGGTTCTCGCAGCCGCAGCGAGCGGACCCGTGAGCGGATCGTGGGGAGCAGGTCGGCCTCGCTGGGCGCGCACAGGATCCACACCGTGTCTTCGGGCGGCTCCTCGAGCGCCTTCAGCAGCACGTTGGAGGTGCGTTCGACCATGCGATCGGCGTCTTCGACGATGATCACGCGGTAGCGGCCGGCAGACGGCGCGAAGTATGAGCGCTCGACGAGGGCGCGGGCTTCGGCGATCGTGATGATCACCTTGTCGGTGCGCAGTGCGGTGACGTCGGGGTGCGTGCCGGCGAGGACCTGTCGCATCGCCGCCTCGTCGTCGGGGCGGTCGGCGATCAGCGCCGCTGCGAATGCGTGCGCGAGAGTGGATCGCCCGGATCCTGGCGGCCCGGTGATGAGCCAGGCGTGCGAGAGGGCCGTCGGATCGGAGGCCGCATGGCGCAGCGTCTCGACGGCTGCGTCCTGCCCCCAGACGTCGGCCCACGGAAACGGAGCGGCGACGGTCTGGGGCATGCCCTCAGCCTAATCGGGAGCACCGACGTGCGCGGCACCGCCCCGCATGCTTCTGCGGGCGTGGACGACCGCAGCGACTCTCAGCCGACCAGCGTCGCCACGCGGTCGCGGATCTGCGCTGCGATGGCCTCGGGCGATGCGGAGGCGTCGAGAACGAGGAAGCGCTCGGGCTCGGCCTCGGCCAGGGCGAGATAGGAATCGCGCACGCGGGCGTGGAACTCGGTCTTCTCGGCCTCGAGCCGATCGAACGGCTTGTCGGCGGCGTCGAGACGTACCCGCGCCGATTCGGGGTCGAGGTCGAGCAGCACGGTGAGATCGGGCAGGGCGCCTTCGGCTGCCCACAGCGAGAGGTTGCGGATCTCATCGCCGTCGAGCACACGGCCCGCACCCTGGTAGGCGACCGACGAATCGAGATAGCGATCCTGCAGCACGACCTCACCGCGGGCGAGAGCCGGCCTCACGACCGTGGCGACATGGTGTGCGCGGTCGGCGGCATAGAGCAGGGCCTCGGCGCGCGGTGCGATGTCACCGCGGTGGTGCAGCACGATGTCGCGGATCAGCTGGCCGACTTCGGAGCCGCCGGGCTCGCGGGTGCGCACCACAGTGCGTCCCGCCTCCGTCAGCCAGTCCGCGAGGAGATCCGACTGGGTCGTCTTGCCCGACCCGTCGCCGCCTTCGAGAGTGATCCAGACACCGGACCCCGACGTCACGAACCGGCCTTCACTTCGACTCGCTCCGCTCACTCAGTACGACGCTTCGCCGCGTTCGCGGCGCGGGTCGCCGCTGCCTTCTTGGCTGCGGCGGAGCGCGCAGCGGCCTTCTCTACATCCGTCGCCGACGCCTTGGCCGGAGCCTTCTTGGCGGCAGGCTTCTTCGCGGCGGGCTTCTTGGCCGCGGGCTTCTTCGCGGCGGGCTTCTTGGCGGGAGCTTTCTTCGCCGCGCCGCGCTTCGGGGCAGGTCCCTTGGCGCGCTTGTCTGCGAGCATCTGCACGGCGATCTCGAAGGTGATGTCCTCGGGCTTCTGCCCACGGGGGATCGTCACGTTCGTCTCGCCGTCGGTCACATACGCACCGAAGCGACCGTCGCGGATGCGGATCGGCTTGTTGCTCACCGGGTCGGCCTCGAACTCCGCGAGCGCGCTGGAGGCCCGACGGGATCCTGCGCCGTACTTCGGCTGCGCGTAGATCTCGAGCGCCTTCTCGAGGGTGACGTCGAAGATCTGCGATTCGCTGTCCAGCGAACGCGAATCGGTCCCCTTCTTCAGGTACGGACCGTAGCGTCCGTTCTGCGCCGTGATCTCGTCGCCGGTCTCAGGGTCGGCCCCGACCACTCGCGGCAGGCTCAGGAGCTGGAGCGCGGTGTCGAGGTCGATCGTGTCGACGGACATCGACCGGAACAGCGAGCCCGTGCGCGGCTTCGGCGCAGTCTCCTTCTTCGCCCCCCGCTTCGGCTTGGGCTTCTCCTCGACGACCTCACCGGTCGTCTCGTCGACCTCGGCGTCGTCGGACACCGGATCGTTCTCCTGCACGTAGGGACCGAAGCGGCCGTCCTTGACGACGACGATCTTGCCGTTCTCCGGGTTGACTCCCAGCACTCGATCGCCCGCGACGGGAGCATCGATGAGCTCCTGCGCCTTCTCGGCGGTGAGCTCGTCGGGCGCGAGGTCCTCGGGGACGTTCACGATGCGCGGCTTCTCGTCGGGCGCCGCGGGGTCGGCCACCTCGAGGTACGGACCGTACTTGCCGAAGCGCAGAGTCGCGTTCTCGGTGATCGGCGTGGAGTTCAGCGCCCGCGCATCGATCTCACCCAGGTTGTCGACCACCTGGCGGAGGCCGACATGCGAGTCGGATCCGAAGTAGAAGGAGCGCAGCCATTCGACGCGCTTCTGCTCACCGCGGGCGATCGCGTCGAGATCGTCTTCGAGCGATGCCGTGAAGTCGTAGTCGATCAGGTGCGCGAAGTGCTCCTCGAGCAGTCGGACGACGCTGAAAGCGAGCCAGGTGGGCACGAGCGCCTGTCCGCGCTTGGTGGCGTAGCCGCGGTCGATCACGGTCCCGATGATGCTCGCGAACGTGGAGGGGCGGCCGATGCCGTGCTCTTCGAGAGCCTTGACCAGCGAGGCCTCGGTGAATCGCGGCTTGGGCGTGGTGCGGTGCCCCTTGGCCTCGGCATCCGACATCGCGAGCTCATCGCCGACGGCGACCGCGGGGAGCGACTGGTCGTCGGAGCGGTCCTGGGAGTTGCGCTTCTCATCGCGCCCCTCCTCGTAGGCGTCCAGGAAGCCACGGAACGTGTAGACGGTTCCGGATGCCGTGAACTCGGCCTTCTGTCCGGCCGCATCCACGGCGATGGTGACCGTGGTCGTCTCGTACTTCGCATCGGCCATCTGGCTCGCGACGGTCCGCTTCCAGATGAGGTCGTAGAGACGGTGCTCTTCACGGTCCAGCTCGGAGGCGACGGACTTGGGCGTGCGGAAGTTCTCGCCCGAGGGACGGATCGCCTCGTGCGCCTCCTGCGCGTTCTTGCTCTTCGACTTGTACACGCGCGGCTTGAGCGGCACGGCCGTGTCGCCGTACAGCGCGACGGCCTGGCTGCGCGCAGCCTGCACCGCCTGCGTGCTCAGCGCCACCGAGTCGGTTCGCATATAGGTGATGTAGCCCTTTTCGTAGAGCCGCTGGGCGACGCTCATCGCCTGCTTGGCGCTCATCGAGAGCTTTCGCCCCGCCTCCTGCTGCATCGTGGAGGTGGTGAACGGCGCGTAAGGGCTGCGGGTTCCGGGCTTCGCCTCGACCTTGGTGACCGTGCCGGACCCGGCCGAGTCGACGGCGAGTGCGAGCGCTGCCGCCTTCTTCTCGTCGAGGATGACGACGGCCTTCTTCAGCGCACCGGTGTCGTCGAAGTCGGTGCCACGGGCGAGCTGGCCGCCGTCGACGCGGACGAGACGCACCGTGAAACCGGCGCTCGAGGTCGCGACGGCCTCGACGTCCCAGTACTCGGCCGAGACGAACGCCATGCGTTCGCGCTCTCGCTCGACGATCATCCTGGTGGCGGCGGACTGCACTCGTCCGGCCGACAGTCCGGTCTTGACCTTGTACCAGAGCACGGGCGAGACGTCCCACCCGTAGAGCCGGTCGAGGATGCGGCGGGTCTCCTGGGCATCGACGAGGTCGGTGTCGAGTTCGCGGGTGTTGCCGATGGCCGCCTGGATGGCGTCTTTGGTGATCTCGTGGAAGACCATGCGCTTGACGGGCACCTTGGGCTTGAGCGTCTCGAGCAGGTGCCAGGCGATCGCCTCACCTTCGCGGTCCTCATCAGTGGCGAGCAGGAGCTCGTCGGCGGTCTTGAGCGCACGCTTGAGTTCGGCGACGGTCTTGGTCTTGCGGTCGGAGACCACGTAGTACGGATCGAAGTCGTTGTCGACGTCGATCGAGTACTTCCCGTACGCCTGCTTGTCCGAGGCGGGGATGTCCTTCTTGTCTGCGAGGTCGCGGATGTGCCCGACCGAGCTGAGGACCTCGTAGCCGTCGCCGAGGTACCCCTGAATCGACCGCATCTTCGTCGGGGACTCGACGATGACGAGCTTCTTGCCTTCAGCCAAGGGAGCATCCTTTCTTCATAGAACTCACATAACCCTAGTTCCCAGTGAGGTCTTCCCAGGCAGGGAGGATTCGCCCCGCGCTAGCGTGTACTCATGCATGGACGCAGATTCTCATGGCTGTTGGGCGGAATCGGACTGGTTGCGTGCAGTGTTTCTGGCATAGTTCGCGGCTCCATACTCGGCGCTCCGGCTGTGAACAACACCCTGACACTTCTTGGTGACGTGTTGTGGGCGAGCGCCATCCTCATCTTGTCTATCGGCCTGAGCCGCGAGGGTAGCGTCGTCGCACGCAAGCCGCTGGGAGTAACGGCATCCGCTGTCGTAGCGGTGTGGCCACTGACCACCACACTGGTTTCTCTCGGCATCACCGCCCAGAACCCAGGGCAGGCTTCGCCCTGGCAGCTCTGGACGTACCTGTCCATCCTCGTTCCGTTCATGTTTGGGGTGCTCACCGCGGTACAGGTGGCGCGCACTCGAGTAGTGCCCGCTCCGTGGAACTTGGCCCCTCTCTGGGCGCTCGGAGTTCAAACCGTTGCATGGGTTGTCCCGCAGTTGATCAACGTCACCGCGCCAGCGACCTTCGCGGAAATGGGTACCGTCATCCCTGCACTTGGGACCCTCGGTTTTCTGGCAACCACGCTGGGCCTTGGCGTCGTGGCGATAGTGCTCTCAAACCGTTCACGAGCAGAATCGACACTGGTGTTCGAGTCTTCGCCTCGCGAGTAGCCGTACGTCTGTCAGCCACTATGGCTCGTCACACTCCGCGGCCCCGGTGATGGGTTATGTGTGCACTCTATATTCGAAGCACACCATACACACCACCGTGATGGGTTGGTCCCAGTGGTCGCCTGCGTTCGCGCGGGAAAGTGCTTCGTGCGGCCGTCAGGTTCCGTCGGGAGGCCCGGCTCGGGCTCGGGAGACGGCAGCGAGTCCAGCGTACGCCGCCTTCACCTGCACAGTCGCCACGTACCCGGCCACCGAGCAGTCCGTGAGGGTCGCTCCGGCCGCCGTCGCGACCCTGCTCGCGAGATCGCAGGGAGCCTCGGATGCGGTGATCGCTCCGCTCACCGCGTCTGCGGCGGCGAGGGCGGCGGCATCGGCCGCTCCCGCCGCGCGCTGCGCCGTGACCGCCGCTCCCCCGACCGCGGCCAGCCCCAGCGAGAGGGCCGCGGCCACCGCCAGCACGCCGGCGGCGAGAGTCGAGCCCGCCATCAGCGTGGTCTCCCGGGGATGCAGCCGTTCATCGTCCACCGCCGAGAGCACAGCTGTGCGCGCGCAGACCCCACCGGAGGAAGCCGCCGATGCCGACCTCGATCCGCGTCGTCACGCACACGAGATCGCCGGAGGCCGTGGTCGACATCGCAGCCCCGGGCACCGCCGCTGCCACCACGCGCACCGCCGCCCCCTCGTCCTCCCCGCGTCCGAGCAGACGTGCCGCATCGGCGGCAGCGTCTTGGAGGGCGACCTGGTGCGCCGCCGCTCCCAGCGCCCCGACGCCGAGCACGAGAACGAGCACGACCGCGGGCAGCGCGAGAGCGAGCTCGGCCGCGACGGACCCGCGATCTCCCTCGTTCCCGCACCGGCGCCGGCTCCCGCGCGCGGGAGTCACCTCCTTCACGAGACCGTGAGAGCCCGGCGGATGAGATCGGTGAGGATGCCGCGCACCTCGTCGGATCTCATGATGACCACGAGCAGTCCGGCGAAGGCGACCGCGGCCATGGTCGTGATCGCGTACTCGGCGGTGGCCGCGCCCGTGTCGTCGCCGAAGAGCGTCGTGGCACGGGTGCGGGTCAGCGGAGGGAGGGTGTTCATGGGTTCCTTCTTTCTCTGGGTGGATGCAGGAGGCATCCGTGGACGCGGCCGTCACAGCGGCAGCGGGGTCGAGGAGAGCACGCTCAGCAGCAGCGGAGCGACGCCGAGCAGCAGGAACGCCGGCAGGGTGCAGACGCCGAGCGGGATCAGGAGTTTCGTCGAGAGTGCGGCCGCACGCAGGCGTCCCTCGATCCGCGAGGCGTGGCGTTCCTGGGCCGCGGCCGCACGCAGCAGCTCGCCCGCAGGTACTCCCGCGGTCTGCGAGAGCTCGAGCACCGAGCCGATCCGCGCCTCCCCGCCGTCGCGTCGCGAGACGGGGCTGTCGGCGACGAGGCGCAGCGCCCTCGGGATCGACGCGCCTCCGGCGAGCGCGACCGCGACGAGTTCCGCCTGCATGCCAGGCGTTCCGGACTGCGGCCGAGCCCGGCGCAGCAGGCGCCGCGTCCAGGAGCGTGCCGCGAGCACGAGCAGGAGCCCGGCGATGACGCAGACGGCGCCGGCCGGAGTGCCGAAGATCACCCCGACCGTGTCGAAACCGAGCGCGAATCCCAGGAGCAGTCCGGCGAACGGCAGCCACAGCAGCAGCCGCGCCGTGCCCGCCGGTTCTGCGAGCGCGATGCGCACATCGTCGGCTGCGGAGGAGGCGTCTCTGAGCGTCTCGGCGATCATGCGCAGCACCTCGGCGAGCGGCGCCCCGACGGTCGTGGCGATCTCCCACGCGGCGGCGAGGTCGCGCCAGGGGCCTCCCTCCGCCTCGATGGCGGGGATGAGAGCGACACCGTCGTCCATCCGAGCCGCCACGGCCGCGGCGTGCGGATCGCCGATCGACGCGAGGTGCCGCCAGGCAGCGGCGGGCATGGCGCCCGCCTGCAGCAGTACGGCGAGGGTCTGCACGGATGTCGCCGCGTCGGCTTCTCTGTCGGCTGCTCTGTCGACTGCCGGTCGACGCCGCAGGGTCACCACGGGTGCACCTCATCAATGCCCAGGCGCTCCCCGACCAGGGAGAACGTACCCGCCTGGGCGATGCGGCGCTGCCCCGCGGGCGACCGTTCGAGATGCAGCACGACGGTGAATGCGCTCACCACCTGACGCGCCAGGGCGGTGGTGTCCATCGCCGCGAGGGCGCCGAGCGCCTCGAGCCGGGCGGGTACGTCGTGCAGGCCGCTGGCATGCAGCGTGCCCGCTCCGCCGTCATGCCCCGTGTTGAGGGCCGTCAGCAGCTCCCGCACCTCTTCGCCTCGGCACTCGCCGACGACCAGCCGATCGGGCCGCATCCGCAGCGACTCCCGCACGAGGCGGGCCAGGCTGATGCCGCCCGCGCCCTCGAGGTTCGGCTGCCGCGCCTCGAGGGCCACATGATGCGGATGCGTCAGCCGCAGTTCTGCCACGTCTTCGATCGTCACGATGCGCTCGTCGGTCGGCGCCGCGGCCAGCAGTGCCGCCAAGAGCGTCGTCTTGCCGGTGCCGGTGCCTCCGGTGATCAGGATGTTCGCCCGCGCGGCGACCAATCGCCGCAACCAGTCGAGCTGACCGTCGGCGAACGTCCCGAGCGCGGACAGCGCCTCGAGATCGGCGGCGCGCACGCGGGGCACACGGATCGACAGTGCCGTGCCCGACGTCGAGACGGGAGCCAGCACCGCATGCACTCGGATGCCCGATCGCAGTCGCACGTCGACGCAGGGCGCCTGGTCGTCGATATGGCGTCCCCCGCTGGCGACGAGGGCGACGGCGAGATCGCGCACCTCGCGCTCGGACATGCTCCACCCCTCCACCGCCTCGGTGCCGCGCCCGCGGTCGACGAACAGCCCGGACGAGCCGTTCACGAAGATGTCGGTGACCTCGTCGTCGACGCAGAACGGAGCGAGCGCCCCGAAGACCGGGTCGACCTCGACCGAGGAGCGGAACCGCGCGGACACCGTGTCGTCGGAGGGTGCCACGACACGTGGCCGGAGAACGAAGGGAGCGGACATGTCCCGAAACTAGGCCGCGCCCATGACGCCCGAGCGCCGAAGAGCCTGCAAGGCACAGAGCCTGTGCGGAACCGCTCGGCGCGCGCATCCGTGCAGAGAGGCACAGGGCCCGCGGACGTCCGCCGCGGACTCGGGATGGAAGCGCTCCCAGGAACGAGATGGGCGACACCTCACGGGGGGAATGAGGTGTCGCCCAGGGCGCACCCCTGAGGGGGGTCGGGCGCGCCAAGGCCGGAATGAGAATTCGGCTGCGGTCGAGTGTACGCAAGGCCACCGTCCTCACAAAACCGGGCGGAGTACCGACTTTCGGCAGTATTGGGTGTCCGTGGCCGGGACTAGATTCACCGTGACCTGATCGCGCTCTCTGCGATCTCGCCTGCAAGACCTGCCGTGCCGCAAAGGAGCGCCTGCCGATGAGCAGTCAGATCGACCACCTACTCGACGAGACCCGCCGATTCCCTCCGTCCGACGAGTTCGTCGCGCAGTCCGTCTCGTCCCCCGCCCTCTACGAGAGCGCCGCGAACGACCGCGAGGCGTTCTGGGGCGAGCAGTCGCGGGACCTCCTCGATTGGCACAGGCCGTTCACACAGGTGCTCGACTGGTCCACTCCCCCGTTCGCGAAGTGGTTCGACGACGGCGAGCTGAACGTGGCCTACAACTGCCTCGACCGCCACGTCGAGGCAGGCAACGGCGACCGCGTCGCCCTGCACTGGGAGGGCGAGCCCGGTGACTCGCGCTCGATCACGTACGCCGAGCTGACCGAGGAGGTCAAGCGGGTCGCGAATGTGCTCGAGGGCCTCGGCGTCGGTCACGGCGACCGCGTCGCGATCTACCTGCCGATGATCCCCGAGGCCGTCGCCTCGATGCTCGCGGTCGCCAGGGTCGGCGCCATCCACTCGGTCGTCTTCGGCGGCTTCAGCGCCGACAGCCTCCGCTCGCGCATCGACGACGCCGGGGCGAAGCTCGTGATCACCGCAGATGGCGGATACCGCAAGGGACGCGTGTCCGCGCTGAAGCCCGCGGTCGATCAGGCGCTGGCCGACCGCGGCGAGGGCGAGCAGCAGACGGTCGAGCACGTCCTCGTCGTGCGCCGAGGAGAGAACGAGGTCGAGTGGCACGAGGGTCGCGACCTCTGGTGGCACGACGTGGTGCCGGCCGCATCCGCCGAGCACACCGCGCTGGCCTTCCCCGCCGAGAACCCGCTGTTCATCCTCTACACGTCCGGCACGACCGGCAAGCCCAAGGGGATCCTGCACACCTCGGGCGGCTACCTCACCCAGGCCGCCTACTCGCACAAATACGTCTTCGATCTGCACCCCGAGACGGATGTGTACTGGTGCACCGCCGACATCGGCTGGATCACCGGACACAGCTACGTCACCTACGGACCGCTCGCCAACGGCGCCACCCAGGTGATCTACGAGGGCACACCCGACGCGCCGCACCCCGGCCGGTGGTGGGAGATCATCGAGAAGTACCGGGTCTCGATCTTCTACACGGCACCGACGGCCATCCGCTCGTTCATGAAGATCGGCCGGAGCGTGCCGGCCGGGTTCGACCTGTCGTCGCTGCGCCTGCTCGGCTCGGTGGGCGAGCCGATCAACCCCGAGGCCTGGATCTGGTACCGCGACGTGATCGGTGCGGGCACGACGCCCATCGTCGACACGTGGTGGCAGACCGAGACCGGAGCGATCATGGTCTCGGCCCTTCCCGGCGTCACGTCCACGAAGCCGGGCTCCGCGCAGGTCCCACTGCCGGGCATCTCGATCGACGTGGTCGACGAATCGGGTGTCGAGGTGGGCACCGGCAACGGCGGGCTGCTCGTGGTGACCGAGCCGTGGCCCAGCATGCTGCGAGGCATCTGGGGGGATCCCGAGCGCTACCGCGAGACGTACTGGGAGAAGTTCGAGAAGCAGGGCTTCTACTTCGCCGGCGATGGCGCCCGACTCGACGCCGACGGCGACCTGTGGCTCCTCGGCCGCGTCGACGATGTGATGAACGTCTCGGGCCACCGTCTCTCGACCGCCGAGATCGAGTCGTCGCTCGTGGCGCATGAGGCCACCGCCGAGGCCGCGGTGGTGGGTGCCTCCGACGAGACGACGGGACAGGCGGTCGTGGCGTTCGTGATCATCAAGGAGAGCTACCTCTCCGCACACGATCCGGCCGGGCTCGCCCAGCAGCTGCGCGTGTGGGTGGGCGAGCAGATCGGGGCCATCGCCCGCCCGCGCGATGTCTACATCGTCGGCGAGCTGCCCAAGACCCGCTCGGGCAAGATCATGCGACGCCTGCTGCGCGATGTCGCCGAGGGCCGCGAGGTCGGCGACACGACGACGCTCGCCGACACCGCGGTGATGAGCATCATCTCGGCGCAGGTCAAGTAGACCGCGACGGGTCGACGGCCGTCGAGAACCCACACGCAGAACGCCCCCTCCCGGTCTCGGAAGGGGGCGTTCTGCTGTGAGCCGCTCAGGCGAGGATGAAGGTGACCTCGACCTCGACGGGACTGTCCAGCGGGAGCACGGGAACGCCGACGGCCGCGCGGGCATGGCGGCCGGCATCGCCGAAGATCTCACCGAGCACGAGGCTCGCGCCGTTGATCACGCCGGGCTGGCCGGTGAACTCGGGGGTGGAGGCCACGAAGCCGCCGAGACGGAGCACGCCTGCGATCCGGTCGACGCCGCCCGCTGCATCCGCCGCCGCCGCGAGGGCGTTGAGCGCGCAGGTGCGCGCGTAGGCGTTGGCCTCGTCCGCGCCGACCTCGGCACCGACCTTGCCCGTCGCCGGGAGAGCCCCGTCCGAGAACGGCAGCTGGCCGGAGGTGTACACCAGTCCCTCGTGCACCACAGCGGGGACGTACGCCGCGACGGGCGCAGCGACGAGCGGCAGCTCGATGCCGAGCTCGGCGAGACGGGCGGAGACGCTCACGCCGCACCCCCGTCGAACTGGCGCGATGCCTCGGCGGCGGCCGCGAGGCCGGTGTTGCCGGAACCCTCCGCGGTGACCGGGCGCTTGAAGTAGGCGACGAGGCCGCCTTCGGGGCCCTGGATCACCTGGACGAGCTCCCAGCCCTGCTTGCCCCAGTTGTTGAGGATCGCCGCCGTGTTGTGGATCAGCAGCGGGGTGGTCAGGTACTCCCAGGTGGTCATGGCACTCCTGTCTGGCGGCATCCGCGCGCGCGGATGCGTCAAAGGCGGTATTCAGGGAACTCCCCTACGATCAAGCGTATGCCTCAAAAGAATCGCACGGTGAAAGGTGCGCTCGGAGGAGTCCTCGGACTCGTCGGGCTCAGCGCCGTGGCCGGCCTCCTCGTGGCGGCCAGCGTCACCCCTGTTCTCGCCATGACCGGCATCGCCGGGTCGGAGGCGCTCAACATCTTCGAGGACCTGCCCGAGAACCTCCAGGTCGATGCGCCGATGCAGCAGTCGACGATCTACGCGACGGGCCTCGACGGCAATCCCGTCGCTCTCGCGTCCTTCTACGAGCAGAAGCGCGTTCCCGTCGCATACGACCAGATCGCGCCGGTGATGTACGACGCGATCCTCTCGAGCGAGGACAAGAACTTCTACACCCACGGCGGCATCAATCTCGGTGCGACCGTGAAGGCCGCCGTCGGGAACGTCGCCGGAACCACCGATCGAGGCGCGTCGACGATCACGCAGCAGTACGTCAAGAACGTCCAGGTGCAGGAGTGCGAGCAGAACGTCGACACCGCGGCCGAGGACTACTCCGCGCAGGTCGAGCAGTGCTTCCTCGACGCCGCTGTCGCCAAGGGCGGCGAGGGTGTCGAGCGCAAGCTGCAGGAGATGCGCTTCGCACTGCAGATCGAGAAGGAGTACTCGAAGAACGCGATTCTTCTCGGCTACCTCAACATCGCGAACTTCGGCGGCACCATCTACGGCATCGAGGCCGCCGCGAACCGCTACTTCTCGACGAGCGCGGCCAACCTCACCCTCGTGCAGGCTGCCACCATCGCCGGCATGGTGCAGGAGCCGAACCGGTTCCGCATCGATCGCCCCGAAGGCATCTGGACGGATGACGCGGGCGTCGCCCACAACGGCGAAGCCGACGGCTACAAGGAGACCAAGGAGCGCAGGGACTACGTCCTGAACCGACTGCTCGCCGACAAGAAGATCACTCAGGCCGCTCACGACGAGGCCGTGGCCACTCCCGTCACTCCGGCGCTGAGCGAGCCGCAGCAGGGATGCGGGGCGGCCGGCGATAACGCCTACTTCTGCCAGTACGTCAAGGCGGTCATCGAGAACGATCCCGCCTTCGGAGACACCGAGTCGGAGCGCAAGGCGAACCTGCGCCGCGGTGGCATGCAGATCTACACCTCTCTCGACCTCCGCGTGCAGCAGACCGCGATCGACGCCGTGAAGGCCCAGGTCCCCCAGGCCATGCCCGGCATCCTGGTGGGCGGCACCGGCGTCTCGATCGAGGCGACCACCGGCCGCGTGCTCGCCATGGCGCAGAACACGGTGTTCAACGAGACCGGCGAGGCGAATCTCGCGGCCGGTGAGACCTCTCAGGTGTTCGCCGCCGACAAGCAGCACGGCGGCTCGACCTACGGCTTCGAGACCGGGTCGACCTACAAGCTGTTCACGCTTCTGGCGTGGTTGGAGTCCGGACATTCGGTCAACCAGGTGCTCGACGGGCGCCTCAAGACGTTCAGCCCCTTCACCAAGTGCGGTGACCGGGTGACGAATACCGCGAAGATCAACAACTTCGGCAACTCCGGTGGATCGGTGGGGAGCGTCCGCCAGTTCACCGCGCAGTCGCTGAACACCGGCTTCCTGGCCATGGCCCAGCAGCTCGACCTCTGCAAGATCAACGAGGTCGCGAAGCGACTCGGCGTGCACTACGGCAACGGCGACGACATCACCACGGGCGGCACGAACGTCAACCTCGCGCCGAATGACCCCTTCCCCACCGTGCTCGGCTCGAAGAGCGTGGCACCGCTGCAGGTCGCGGGAGCCTACGCGACCGTCGCCAACAACGGCGTCTTCTGCGAGCCGCGGGTGATCGATCGCGTCGTCGGCGCGAACGGCGACGAGATCCCGCCCCCGCAGGAGAAGTGCTCACAGCAGCTCACCCCCGAGGTCGCGGCCACCGCAGCGTACGCGCTGCGCGGCGTGATGGAGGGCAACGGCACCGGCAGCCGGGCGAACCCCGGCGACGGGACCCAGCTGATCGGCAAGACCGGTACCGCCGAGAAGGAGCACACCATGCTCGTCGAGTCGAGCACGAAGGTGACGACCGCCGTCTGGGTGGGCAACATCGACGGTCGCGAGCCGCTGAACAGCTTCCGCAACAATGAAGGCACACGGCTCGGTGACATCCGCTACGGTCTCGCCCGAGCGATCCAGGGCGCGGCCGACGCCGTCTACCCCGCCGATCCCTTCCCGCGCCCCGACGACAAGCTGGTCCGTCAGGTGCTGACCGACGTGCCCAACGTCGTCGGCAAGTCCGTGGGCGAGGCGACGTCGATCATCGAGGCCGCCGGATTCTCGGTCGCCGTCGGTGACCCCGTCGACGGCCCCGCCGGTGATGTCGTCGTCGCCCAGGACCCGTCCGGCCAGGCGCCGAGCGGTGCGACGATCACGATCTCTCCGAGCAACGGACAGGGCGTCACTGTGCCCGACATCACCGGGCAGTCCAAGTCCGCCGCGCAGAGCGCGCTCTTCGGCGCAGGGTTCTCGTCGATCTCGTTCGACAGTTCCTGCAATCCCCCGAACTCCGTCGTCTCGAGCACGGATCCCGCGGCGAACACCTCGGCCAACAGGTCCACGGCGATCTCGGTCACCTGCCGGTGACCCCTCGTCGCACGGCACACCCGGCCCTCATCGCGCTCGGCGCGGTGGGGGCCGCTGGTGCTGCGGCCGCCGTCTGGGGCATCGGGATCGAGCGCTACCTGTTCACGGTGCGGGAGTCGACGGCATCCGCTCTGGCGCCCGGCTCGGCTCCGCTGCGCGTGCTGCACATCTCGGATGCGCACATGGCCCCGTGGCAGCACCGCAAGCAGGACTGGCTCGCATCGCTCGCGCAGCTCGAGCCCGACCTCATCGTCAACACCGGAGACAACCTGGGCCACCGAGACGGCCTCGACGGCATCCGTCGGGCGTTCGAGCCGTTCGCGGGCATCCCCGGCGTGTTCGTGCACGGCTCCAACGACGTGAACGGGCCGTCGCCGCGCAACCCGTTGCGCTACTTCGCTGGCCCCTCGCAGCGCCACCACGAGCCGACGTTCCTCGACACCGACGCCATGGACGCGTTCTTCACCGACGACCTGGGCTGGACGGATCTCAACAACACGGCCGTACGGCTGACCGTCGCCGATGACAGGATCGACTTCTTCGGGGTGAGCGACGCGCACCGCCAGTGGGACCGACTCGAGGACCTTCCGGCGGCGATCGCCGACCTGGGCCCGCGCGAAGACGGCACCTCGATGCTCGGGGTCACCCATGCGCCCTACCAGCGCGTGATGAACCGCTTCGTCGAGCTCGGCGCCGACGCGATCTTCGGCGGTCACACGCACGGCGGGCAGGTGTGTCTGCCCGGCTTCGGTGCCCTCGTCGCGAACTGCGACATCCCGCTCAAGCAGGCCAAGGGACTGAGCACCTGGACGCAGGGCGGACGCACCGTGCCGCTCAATGTGAGCGCCGGCTGCGGCCATTCGATCTATGCGCCCGTGCGCTTCGCATGCCGCCCCGAGGCGACGCTGCTGACCCTGACGGCTCGTCGCGACTGAGACCGCTCATGCGAGGTGACGCGCATTAGGCCGATTGCGGAAGCAGCTGCGGTCGGGCGCGCGTTCGCCTCGGCATTGCTCGACCGAATTCGAACGATGCATTCGACCTTGCGAGAAGGTGAAGCCTCATGACCACGAATGCGACCGCCGGCCGGAGCGGGCGGGCTGTTCTCGGAGTGTCGTACGTCGGCATCCCGGTCATCATCAGTCTCGCGCTCATCACGCCGGTGTTGGCGTGGACGACGTCGCCCGTGGGGGTGCACCCCGATGCGCCACTCCCCCTTGCCGCGGTGTTCGCGCTGAGCCTTTTCCTGCCTGTCGTGGGCGCAGTGCCCGTTTTCTCGCGCCTCGTGCCGCGCAGGGCCGTGTTCGCTCTCGCCGTCTCGATGTCTGCGCTCTCGATCTCGTGGATTGCGTTCGTCGGATGGTCGTTCACCCTCGGGGCGAGCGGCGGGAGGATCGAGCTGCTGACCTCTGTGGGCGGCTTCGCCGCCGCGCTGATCTGCGCGACGGTCAGCGTGTGGCCCGCCACTCTGTCCGCGCTGGCGATGACGCTCCCGAACCGATCCACGCGGACGATCGTGCTGTGCGCTAATGCACTGCTCGGCGTGACGGCGCTTCTGCTCTCGATCGCGAAAGTCACGGTCTGAGCCCTCGATTCGGCGCAGCGGGCATTTCGCTGTAGACTCGGAGGGTTGCAAAACGGGGTGTGGCGCAGCTTGGTAGCGCGCTTCGTTCGGGACGAAGAGGTCGCAGGTTCAAATCCTGTCACCCCGACCATCAACACCGGAAGGCCGCCCTCAGGGGCGGCCTTCCGCGTATCCGGAGCACGGAGCCCGGCGCGTACCGTGCCGCCGACAGAACCCTCATTTCACCCTTTAGTCTGGAAGCATCATGACCTCGCCTGCTCTCGTGGCCTTCGATCTCGACGACACCCTCGCCCCGTCCAAGGGACCGATCGATCCACGCATCGCCTCGCTGCTTCGCTCCCTGCTCGAGAAGGTCGAGGTCGCCGTCATCTCGGGCGGCAACGAGGCGCAGTTCCGCTCCCAGATCATCGCCCGCCTCGGCGATCTGGATCCGGCGGCGGCGGATCGGCTGCACCTGCTGCCGACCTGCGGTACGCGCTATCTGCGCTTCGACGGTGCGGACTTCTCCCCCGTCTACGCGCACGATCTGAGCGCGGAGCAGAAGTCCACCGCCCTCGCCGCGCTGCGCGAGGAGGCCGAGCGGCTCGGGCTCTGGGAGGCCGAGCCGTGGGGGGACATCCTCGAAGACCGGGGCTCGCAGATCACGTTCTCGGCGCTCGGACAGAAGGCCCCGCACGAGGCGAAGCGCGACTGGGATCCGTCCGGAGCCAAGCGTGCTGCGCTGCGCGACGCCGTCGCCGTGCGCCTGCCCGACCTCGAGGTGCGCTCGGGAGGCTCGACGTCGATCGACGTCACCCTGGCCGGCATCGACAAGGCCTTCGGAATGCGACAGCTGGCTGCACACACCAGCATCCCGCTCGCGTCGATGCTGTTCTACGGCGACCGCCTCGACGAGGGCGGCAACGACTACCCGGTGCTCGCGATCGGTGTGCCCTCGGTCGCCGTGCACGGCTGGGAAGACACGGCCGACAGACTCGACGAGCTGCTCACGACCCTCTGAGACACCGATGCCGTGCTCCCGACGTGGCGTCGTGAGCACGGCATCCTGTGCCTGATCCTCGGCGTCAGCGCACCTCGGCGTCAGCGCACCTCGACGGCGGACGCCGCACGGCTGACCGGCACGAGGCGCGTGAGCTGGGTGACATGCGCGGGCTCGAGCTCGGCGAGCGAGGCGACGCCGAGCAGGCGCATGGTGCGCTCGATCTCGGTACGCAGGATCTGGATCGTCCGGTCGACGCCGGCGCGGCCCCCGGCCATCAGCCCGTAGAGGTACGCCCGGCCGATGAGCGTGAAGTCCGCACCGAGCGCGACGGCGGCGACGATGTCCGCGCCGTTCATGATGCCGGTGTCGACCATGACCGTGAAGTCGTCCCCGACGGCCCTGCGCACCTCGGGCAGCAGATGGAACGGGATGGGCGCACGATCGAGCTGGCGCCCTCCATGGTTGGAGAGCACGATCCCGTCGACGCCCTCATCGCGCAGTCGCACCGAGTCCTCGACGTTCTGCACGCCCTTGATGACGATCTTGCCGGGCCAGATGTCCCGGATCACGGCGAGATCGTCGTAGCTGATCGTCGGGTCCATGGCGGCATCGAGCAGCTCGCCGACGGTGCCGCCGGTGGTGCTCAGCGACGCGAACTCGAGCTTGGGCGTCGTGAGGAAGTCGTACCACCACCACGGACGCGGGATCGCGTTCACGATCGTCCCCAGGGTCAGCTGCGGCGGGATGCTGAAGCCGTTGCGCTTGTCGCGCAGCCGCGCACCCGCGACAGGGGTGTCGACGGTGAACTGCAGCGTGTCGAACCCGGCGGCCGCCGCGCGACGGGCGAGCTCGTACGAGATCTCCCTGTCGCGCATGACGTACAGCTGGAACCAGTTGCGTCCGTGCGGGTTGGCCTGCTTGACCCCCTCGATCGAGGTCGTACCCAGCGTGGACAGCGTGAACGGGATGCCGGCCGCAGCGGCCGCTCCGGCTCCCGCGACCTCGCCCTCGGTCTGCATGAGACGCGTGAATCCGGTGGGCGCGATGCCGAACGGCAGTGCGGACGGGCCGCCGAGGATCCCGACGCTCGTGTCGACCGTCGGCGCCGGGCGGAGGATGCCCGGGTGGAACTCGACATCCTGGAAGGCCTGACGCGCGCGCGTGAGCGACACCTCACCCTCGGCGGCGCCGTCGGTGTAGTCGAATGCGGCCTTCGGCGTGCGCCTCTTCGCGATGGTCCGCAGATCGTCGATCGTGAGAGCGGAGTCCAGTCGGCGCTTCTTGCCGTTGAACTCGGGCTTCTTGAACTTCATCAGATCGAGGAGCTCCGCGGGGTTGGGAACCTGGCGCTGGACCATGTCGGCTTCTCTCAGTCGGTGGTGTCGGTGGTGTGAGTGGTGTGAGTGGTGTGAGCGGTGTCGGTGGTGCGGGTGAGGCCCGCTGCGGTGTAGTAGCCGGTGATATGCGCGCGTACCCTCGACTGCGCAGCCAGCGCATCGCCCACGGTGATGGCGTCGATGATCGCGCGATGCTCGGCACGGAGCACAGCGGCCATCGCCTCCCAGTCGACGATGGCGGCCGCCCCCTGCTGCACGTACGACTCGATCGCGGTGCGCAGCCCCGCCATGATCGCGGCGACGACGGTGTTGCCGCTCGACTCCGCGAGGGCGAGGTGCAACTGCGCATCGAGCGCCAGGAACTCTGCGGGGGTCAGTTCCTCGGCATCCATCGCGTCGAGCACGCGATGCGCGGCGTCGAGGTCGGGAGCGTCCTGCTCGGACAGTGCGGCGACGACGGCGCTCTCGAGCACCAGACGGGTCTGCACGACATCGACGAGCGGGAACCCCTGAGCGGCGACCTGGAGGCGCAGCAGCGTGGACATGCCACCCGTCGGGGTCGCGATGACGATGGCTCCCGACTGCGGGCCGGAGCCGGTCGAGGTGCGGATGAGGCCCATGACCTCGAGCACACGCAGGGCTTCGCGCACGCTGGAGCGCCCGACACCGAGGTCGGCGGAGAGGTCGCGCTCGGACGCGAGTCGGTCACCGGGGCCGAGACGGCCGTCGAGCAGGTCACGCTCCACGTGCTCGAGCACGACGCGCCAGGCGCGGGCGGGCTGCTCCGGCATCCGCTCTCCTCGTCGTTCGCATCCGCGGCGCCGTTCGTCGGCGCTCTCAGTGTGGTCTGACCACAGTAGCGCGTGTGGTCAGACCACGCAATCACGGTTCGCAACTCAGCACGGCCTTCGTGCACGCGTTCAACGCCGCCGCGTACACGGCTCGACCACGATTCATACTGAAAAGCGAACAGCCATCGACGCTGCCGGAAACTCAGGCAGGCGCGGCGGAGCCCAGAGCTCAGCCACGCGGGCAGGCTCAGCCCAGGCGCCCGCCGGACTCCTCGAGGTAGCAGGCCCCGCACAGCGACTCGTATGTGGTCACTTCGGGGGCGGCAGATCCGCCGGCACCCTCGTCTATCGCGACCTGATCGCCGTCGAACACGAAGCGTCCGCCGATGACGCGACCGTTGAACACGGCCTTGCGGCCGCAGCGGCAGATCGTCTTCAGCTCCTCCAGAGAGTGCGCGATCGCGAGCAACCGCGCGGATCCGGGGAACGCGTGCGTGAGGAAGTCGTTGCGGATGCCGTAGGCGATGACCGGGATGCGCTCCTCGATCGCGATGCGGAACAGATCGTCGACCTGCTCGCCCGTGAGGAACTGCGCCTCGTCGATGAGCAGACACGCGACGTCGGCCCCCGATTCCTCCCGCACCCGCTCGCGGTGGGCGTCGAAGAGCACGCGGACGTCGGCATCGGGGGCGATCAGGTAGTCGACCTCACGAGTCACGCCCAGGCGGCTCGCGATCTCGGAGGCACCCTTCGTGTCGACCGCGGGTTTCGCGAGCAGCACGTGCTGTCCGCGCTCCTCGTAGTTGTACGCGGCCTGGAGCAGCGAAGTGGACTTGCCCGAGTTCATCGCCCCGTAGCGGAAGTAGAGCTTCGCCACCGGCGCGCTACTCGTTGATGCCGAGCGTGGCCGCCGTGGTGGCGATGGACTTCTCGGCCAGCGCCGCATCCTTGTTCAGCTGCTCGCCGAAGGTGGGGATGAGTGCGCGCAGCTCGGATTCCCATCCGGGGTACTCCTCGGGGAAGCACCTCTTGAGCAGGTCGAGCATGATCGGCACGGCGGTGGATGCCCCGGGAGACGCACCGAGCAGGCCGGCGATCGACCCGTCGGCCGCAGCCACGACCTCGGTGCCGAACTGCAGGATCCCGCCCTTCTTGGGATCCTTCTTCATGACCTGCGCGCGCTGCCCTGCATCGATGAGGGTCCAGTCCTCGTCTTCTGCCGTCGGCATGAACGTGCGGAGGCTGTCGACCTTCTTGGAGTGGTTCTTCAGCAGCTCGCCGACCAGATACGTGATGAGGTCCGGATTCTTGACCGCGACCTGCAGCATCGGGATGAGATTGTGCGGGCGCACCTGCGACACGATGTCGAGCATCGACCCGTTCTTCAGGAACTTGGGGCTGAACGTGGCGAACGGCCCGAACATCAGCGACGCTTCGCCGTCGACCACGCGGGTGTCCAGGTGCGGCACCGACATGGGCGGTGCGCCGACAGATGCCTGCGAGTAGACCTTCGCCTTGTGCTGGGCCACGACCTTCGGGTTCGAGGTCTTGAGGAACTGGCCACCGATCGGGAAGACGCCGTAGCCCTTGATCTCGGGGATGCCCGAGCGCTGCAGGAGCTTGAGCGCCCAGCCGCCCGCACCCACGAACACGAACCGCGCCTTGATCTGATTCGGCGTGCGTCCGATGGTCGTGCGGTAGTTGATGAGCCAGGTGCCGTCCTTCTGCTTCTTCAGGCTCTTGACCTCGTGATTGGTCCGCAGGGCCACACCGGAGTGCGTGAGGTGATCGAAGAGCTGATGCGTCAGCGCGCCGAAGTCGACATCGGTGCCGGCGGGCACGCGCGTCGCGGCGAAGGGCTCGCCCTTGCGACGCTTCTGCATGAGCAGCGGAGCCCACTTGTTGATGACGCGGGAGTCCTCGCTGTATTCGATGCCCTCGAACAGCGGCTGCTTCTTCAGAACCTCGTAGCGGTCCTTGAGGTACTTGACGTCCTTCTCACCGCGCACGAACGTCATGTGCGGGGTCGCATTGATGAACGTCGACGGCTCATCGAGCACGCCTCGCTCGACGAGCGACGACCAGAACTGGCGACTCTGCTGGAACTGCTCGTTGATCGAGACGGCCTTCGCCGGGTCGAGCGGCGCGCCCTTCTGCTGGGGCATGTAGTTCAGCTCGCACAGGGCCGCATGCCCCGTGCCCGCGTTGTTCCAGGGATTGGACGACTCCTGCGCCACGTCGGAGAGTCGCTCGAACGCGACGATCTTCCACTCAGGCTGCAGCTCGTGCAGGAGGGTACCCAGGGTGGCGCTCATGATGCCACCACCGATCAAGACGACATCGACGGTTTCGGTCACCACGACAGTCTAGTTCGAGGTCGAGGCACGGCAGACCATACGGACCGGTCCGATGAGACCGGATCCGCATGGCGGAGATGCCGTCAGGCTATGACCGTCAGGCGCTCGGCGAGGATCTCGGCGATCTGCACAGCGTTGAGCGCCGCGCCCTTGCGCAGGTTGTCGTTGCTGATGAACAGCACGAGCCCCTTGTTCTCGGGGGCCGACTGATCGGCACGGATGCGTCCGACGAAGCTCGGGTCCTTGCCCGCGGCCTGCAGAGGCGTCGGCACCTCGTCGACGACGACGCCGGGAGCGGCGGAGAGCACCTCGGCGGCGCGCTGCGGCGTGATGTCGCGGGCGAACTCGACGTTGATCGACAGCGAATGCCCGGTGAAGACCGGGACGCGCACACAGGTGCCCGCGACACGGAGGTCAGGGAGCTCGAGGATCTTGCGGCTCTCGTTGCGGAGCTTCTTCTCCTCATCCGTCTCGTTCTGACCGTCGTCGACGAGGTTGCCCGCGAAGGGGATCACGTCGAAGGCGATCGGGGCGACGTACTTCTCGGGCTCGGGGAAGTCGATCGACGACCCGTCGTGCACGAGGCGCAGAGTGTCGCCCTGGGCGAGCACGCCCTCGACCTGTCCGAGCAGCTCCTGGGCTCCGGCGAGGCCCGATCCGGAGACCGCCTGATACGTCGAGACGATGAGCCGCTCGAGACCGGCCTCGGCGTGCAGGGCCTTGAGCACGGGCATCGCGGCCATGGTCGTGCAGTTCGGGTTGGCGATGATGCCGCGCGGGCGCTCGTCGATCGCGTGCGGGTTGACCTCGCTGACCACCAGCGGCACCTCGGGGTCGTTGCGCCAGGCGCTGGAGTTGTCGACGACGACAGCTCCGGCCTCGGCGAACCGCGGGGCGTACGCGCGGCTGGCGGTCGCACCCGCCGAGAAGAGGGCGATGTCGATGCCCGCGGCATCGGCGGTCTCGACGTCTTCGACGATGATCGTCGCGCCGCCGAACTCGATGGCGGTGCCCGCGGAGCGTGACGAGGAGAACAGACGCAGCTCGCGGATCGGGAAGGACCGCTCGGCGAGAATCTCGCGCATCACGGTGCCCACCTGGCCGGTGGCGCCCACGATGGCGACGGAGAGTCCTGAGTCGGAGATGCGGGTCATGATGTTCCTTGGCGTCGTGCAGTGCAGCAGTCGAGGCTTCCGGCGCGACGTCGGGGTGCGGATGCCGCGCCTGGCGCCGATGTCAGGGTTTCGGTGAGTCTACCGCGCCGCCCGATGGTCGACGACCGGGCGGGTCAGCGATCGGCGCCGGCGCGGGTCAGCGGCCGGTGCCGGCGTGGACGGTCGCCTCGGAGTCGCCGTCGAGTCCGTACGCGGTGTGCACGGTGCGCGCCGCCTCGGCGAGATCGGTGTCGCGCAGCACCACCGAGATGCGGATCTCCGACGTCGAGATCATCTCGATGTTGATGCCGCCCGCGGAAAGCGCCTCGAACAGGACAGCCGAGACACCCGAGTGCGTGCGCATGCCCGCACCGACGACCGACAGCTTGCCGATCTGGTCGTCGTGCACGAGGTTCTGGAATCCGACCTCGGTCTGCTCTCCGGCGAGAGCCTTGAGCGCCCCCGCCGAATCCGCCTTCGGCACCGTGAAGGAGATGTCCGTGCGTCCGGTGGCCGACACGTTCTGCACGATCATGTCGACGTTGGCGCCCGACTTGGCCACGATCTTGAAGATCTCGGCCGCCTTGCCCGGAACGTCGGGCACACCCGAGACGGTGATCTTGGCCTGGCCGAAATCGGTGGCGACGCCGGCGACGATCGGTTCTTCCATGGGTGCTGCTCCCTCGGCTTCGCGAGGGTTCTTCATGCCCTCGCCCAGAACGTATGTGCCCTCGGACGACGAGAACGTCGACCGGGCGTGGATCAGGACGCCGTGACGGCGTGCGTACTCGACGGCGCGGATGTAGAGCACCTTGGCGCCGTTGGCCGCGAGCTCGAGCATCTCCTCGCTGCCGATGTGGTCGAGCTTCTGCGCCTTCGGGATGACCCGGGGGTCGGCCGTGAAGATGCCGTCGACATCGCTGTAGATCTCGCAGACGTCGGCGGAGAGCGCCGCGGCGAGAGCGACGGCGGTCGTGTCGGAGCCGCCGCGGCCGAGCGTGGTGATGTCCCGCGTGTCGCGGTTGAATCCCTGGAAGCCCGCGACGATCACGATCGCGCCTTCGTCGAGCGCTTCGCGCAGTCGCACCGGGGTGACGTCGACGATGCGGGCCGCCCCGTGCTGCGAGTCGGTGATCATGCCCGCCTGGCTGCCCGTGAAGGAGCGCGCTTCGAAGCCCATGGAGTGGATCGCCATCGCCAGCAGCGCCATCGAGATCCGCTCACCGCTGGAGAGCAGCATGTCGAGTTCGCGCGGCGCCGGGATCGGGGCCACCTCGTTCGCGAGGTCGAGAAGCTCGTCGGTGGTGTCGCCCATCGCGCTCACCGCGACGACGACGTCGTGCCCTGCACGACGCGTGTCGACGATGCGCTTGGCGACGCGCTTGATGCTCTCTGCGTCGGCGACGGATGAGCCGCCGTACTTCTGCACGATGAGGGCCACGTTCACTCCCGGGGATGTCGGGCGGATCCGCCCACGCCCATTCTACGATCGGCGTGCATGCCCCACCGCGCATGTGACGGGCGCGACCGAATCGGGAGCCGTCGGATCAGGGAGCGGGCGGGAGCGGAGCGGGGGTGAGACCGGGAGCGACGGATACCGGCGGCACCGCTTTCGATGCACGCAGGCGACCGCCGGTCGCCGCGAGCCAGCATCCGGCGATGATGAGGGGGAACCCGACCAGCAGTCCTGGCGTCAGCGGTTCGGCCAGCACGAGCGCCCCCAGCAGGATCGCGACCACCGGGTTGACGTAGGTGAACAGCGGGGCCCGCACGGGACCCACCTCGCGGATGAGCGCGAAGAAGGCCAGGAAGGCGACAGCCGTGCAGACGACGGCCAGCGCGACGAGCGCCGCGAGCGAGGGCAGTGTCGGGATCCGATGCTGGGTGAGGATTCCGATCGGCAGGTAGATCACCCCGATCATGAGCAGCGACAGGGTGATGGTGCCGAGGGAGGGTACGTCATCGAGCTTGCGCGCGATGATGAACGGCGCGATGGCGTAGAGCACCGCCACGAGAAGCACCTCACCGGCGGCGAGCAGGCTGACGCGTCCGCCGAAGAGCCCGGGCCCTGCGACGACGACCGCCACGCCGACGAAGCCCACGAGCAGGCCGATCGCGCGGGAAGGCCGGAGCACACCGCGATCTCCCCCGCCGAGAGCGATGAGGGCGGCGAACAGCGGCACCGTGGCCACGAGCAGCCCGGTCATCCCCGAGGGCAGGGTCATCTCGGCGTGGCCCAGCAGCACGAACGGCCCGGCCATCTCGACGGCACCGAACAGGAGGACCCACGGCCAGCGCCTGAGCGCCGCGCGCAAGGCGCCCCCGCGCAGCGCGAACGGCAGCAGGATCAGCGCGGCGAGGAGTGTACGCCCCGCGACGATCGCCGGGGGTGAGAGCGACTCGACCGCGATGCTGATGAAGAGGTAGGGCACTCCCCACAGCAGGGACATCGCTGCGAAGAGCAGCCAGCCGCGGCGGGTGAACCCGCCCTGCGGGGTCACAGCACGCGCCGTCCCTCGAACGCACGACCGAGGGTGACCTCGTCGGCGTACTCGAGGTCGCCTCCGACGGGGAGTCCGGAGGCGAGGCGCGACACGGTGATCTCCATCGTGGTGAGCAGACGGCTGAGGTAGCTGGCCGTCGCCTCGCCCTCGAGGTTGGGGTTCGTGGCCAGGATGACCTCCTGCACCGTGCCGTCGGCGAGACGCGTCATGAGCTGTGCGATACGCAGATCGTCGGGGCCGATGCCCGCGATCGGACTGATCGCGCCGCCGAGCACGTGGTACAGACCGCGGAACTCGCGCGTGCGCTCGATGGCGGCGACGTCCTTCGCGTCTTCGACGACGCAGATCAGTGTCGGGTTGCGACGAGGATCGCGACAGATCGTGCACCGCTCCTGCTCCGCGACGTTGCCGCAGATCTCACAGAAGCGGACGCGCACACGGATCTCGACCAGCAGCTCGGAGAGTCGCGCGACGTCGAAGGTCGGCGTCTGCAGGATATGGAAGGCGATGCGCTGCGCCGACTTGGGGCCGATTCCGGGGAGCCGGCCGAACTCGTCGATCAGTTCCTGAACGATTCCGTCATACATCAGGAAAACCTCGTCGGGGGCTCGTAGGGCTCTTCGCGCACGAATGTCGCGCCGAGCACCTGGCGGATCACGGCCTCACCGTAGCGCTGGACTCCCCCGCCGGGAGCGCGTTCGGTGATGACCGGGGCTGGTGCGGCCGCCGCGACCGTGCGCACCGGCGACCCCGCGACCTGCACGGGAGCGTCGGATGTGGTCGCCGACCGCGGAGATGCCGGCGCGGAGTCCTGCGCCCGCGCCGGGGACGGCGCGCCTGGCGCGGGCTCGTACGACGGATCGTACGGCGGCTCATCGTCGAAGTACGGCGGCTCATCGTCGACCGGGTAGGGCGGTTCGTCGCCCGGCCTCGAATCGCCGATCGTGGGGGCCGCGGCGTCCGCCGCGGGTGCCGCCGGAGCGGCCGGTGCGTCGGACGGGATGTGATCTGCGGGCGCAGCCTCATCTGCGGGCGTGGCCGGAGCGGCCACCGCCGCCGATGTCCGCGCGGCGGGCGCGGCAGGAACAGCATCGACGGATGCCGGAATGGCGGCCACCGCCCACTCCGTCACAGGGCCCGTCGAGGCGGCCGATGTCTGAGCGCGCGGTGGGCGCGCTGACGCAGGCTCCGATGCAGGAGCGTCGGCACTCGGGCGGCCGGCGGCGGGAGTCGCGGACTGACGGGGGGCACCGCTGGCGGGCATCGGCGCAGGCAGATACTTGACGCGCACCCCGAGCTGCTGTTCGATCGCGCTCCGCAGGTGGTCGGAGGGCCCGGATCCCGGTGTCGTGCCCTTGAACTTGGCGACATCGTGCTGACTGGCGAAGCCGAGCGTGAGCACTTCGGTCTCGGCGACGAAGGCCAGCGGCTGCACGGCGGTGGCCAGGAGCCACGAGGTGCGGCTGACGTCTTCGAGCCGCTTGAGGATCGCGGGCCAGGCCGCGGTGAGGTCCTCGAAGCTCACCGGACCGGCCGGTGCCGCAGTGGTCTCGGCGGGGACGGACGCAGCGGGAGCGGACGCTAGTGCGACGCCGGCGTCGGTCGCGGCGGGCTCTGGAGTGGTGGCGCGTGCCGGCTCTGTTCCTGCAGAGGAGGCGACCACGGGCGCCGGCTTCTCGGCCACGGCAGCCATCTCCGCAGCGGGTTTCGCCGGTTCGGCCACGGAGGGCTCCGCCTGCTCGGCCACGGAGGGCTCCGCCTGCTCGGCCACGGAGGGCTCCGCCTGCTCGGTCACGGAGGGCTTCGCCTGTTCCGCCACGGACGGCATCTGTCGTGCCGGTGCGCTCGAGACCCCCGAGGTCGGGGCTGTCGGCGCCGCGACGGCTGCGGCCGCGCCCGCAGCGAGCACGCGCGCGACCATCAGTTCGAGGTGGAGTCGGGGTGACGTCGCGCCGGACATGTCGTCGAGAGCCGCGCTGACCACGTCGGCGGTGCGCGACAGCCGTGCGGAGCCGAAGGACTCGGACTGCGCACGCATGCGCGTGAGTTCGTCTTCGGCGAGGCCGCGCAGCACCGAGGAAGCGCCGGCCCCGACCGCCGCGATCACGATGAGGTCGCGGAGTCGCTCGAGCAGATCATCGACGAAGCGACGCGGGTCCTGCCCCGTCTGCACGACGCGGTCGATCGCCGGGAAGGCGGCAGCGGCGTCGGCGGCGGCCAGAGCGTCGACGATCTCGTCGAGCAGCGCCGCGTGGGTGTATCCGAGCAGTGCGACAGCCCGCTCGTACGCCACGGTGACGGTCTCGGAACCGGCAGGGGAATCGGAGCCGGCGATCAGCTGGTCGAGCAGAGACAGAGTGTCTCGCGGAGACCCTCCTCCGGCGCGGACCACCAGCGGCAGCACGCCGCGCTCGGCGACGACGCCTTCTTCGGTGCAGAGCTTCTCGACGTACTCGAGCATCGCCGCCGGGGGCACCAGCCGGAAGGGGTAGTGGTGCGTGCGCGAGCGGATCGTGCCGAGCACCTTCTCGGGCTCGGTGGTCGCGAAGATGAACTTGACGTGCTCAGGCGGCTCTTCGACGAGCTTCAGCAGCGCGTTGAATCCCTGCGGCGTCACCATGTGCGCCTCGTCGAGGATGAAGATCTTGTAGCGATCGCGGCTGGGGGCGAAGGTCGCCCGCTCGCGCAGATCACGGGCGTCGTCGACACCGTTGTGGCTGGCCGCGTCGATCTCGACCACGTCGAGCGACCCTCCGCCCGCGCGCGACAGCTCGACGCAGCTCGGGCAGGTGCCGCAGGGGGTGTCGGTGGGGCCTTCGGCGCAGTTCAGGCAGCGGGCGAGGATGCGAGCGGAGGTCGTCTTGCCGCATCCGCGCGGCCCGGAGAACAGATACGCGTGGCCGACCCTGTCGCCTCGCAGGGCGGTCATCAGCGGTTCGGTCACCTGGGACTGCCCGATCATCTCGCCGAACGACTCGGGGCGGTAGCGGCGGTAGAGGGCTGTGGTCACCACACCAGCCTACGGCGTGCCACGGACGTTCAGGCAGGCCCGCCCGCCGATCGGGGCCGCGGCGCGACCGACGTCACCGCGACCCCCGATCGGCGAGGTCAGTCGATCGGCTCGATCACCGGGATGACGGTCGTGATCACCGGCACGGATGCCGAGATCAGGGTGCCGTCGTCGCGCATCGCGTCCGCGAACTGACGCAGCGACGGGCGTCCCTCGATGCGCGGCCCCTGGTCGGCCAGCGGCACGACGACGTCCTCGTCGGAGGTCGCGGTGTAGGCGACCTCGCGCACCGTGAACGAGACCGGTCCCCCGGAGCCCACGTGCACGCGCAGCTCGTCCGTGGTCAGAGTGATCTGCAGCGTCGAGCCCTGCCACTGCAGCGGATACGACAGCGACGGCCAGTCGGCGGGAAGGCGCGGATCGAAGCTGAGTTCGCCCGCGTAGTCGCGCATGCCGCCGAAGCCGCACACGAGCGCCGTCCACACGCCTCCTGCGGAGGCGACATGCACGCCGTCCGCCGCGTTGTGGTGCAGGTCGTGCAGGTCGACGAAGAGAGACTGCCGGAAGTACTGCAGAGCGAGGTCCTGGTAGCCGACCTCCGCGGCGAGGATCGACTGCACGACCGCCGACAGCGTCGAGTCGCCCGTGGTCAGCGGGTCGTAGTAGTCGAAGTCCGCCTTCTTCTCCTCGGGCGTGAAGTGATTGCCCTGCAGGAAGAGCGCCAGCACGACATCCGCCTGCTTCAGCACCTGGAACCGGTAGATGACCAGGGGGTGGAAGTGCAGCAGCAGAGGCCGCTGCTCCGGCGGCGTGTGCGCGAGATCCCAGACCTCGCGCTCGAGGAAGAGCGAGTCCTGCGGGTGGATGCCGAGCGTCTCGCTGAACGGGATGAACATCGCATCCGCGGCGCGCTCCCATCCCTCCGCCTCGCCCTCGGCCAGGCCGGTGCGCTCGACGACCCTGGCGAACTCCTCGCCGTTCGCCTCGCGCGCCTCCCGCACGACCCGCGCCGCGTAGCGCAGGTTGTAGCGGGCCATGACGTTCGTGTAGAGGTTGTCGTTCACGACGGTCGTGTACTCGTCGGGACCCGTGACACCGTGGATGTGGAAGGTCTCGACGCTGTCTTCGCTCGTGTCGGCCACGAGGCGCGACGTGCGCCAGAAGCCGAGCGTCGCCCACAGTCGCGCGGTCTCGATCGCGATGTCGATGCCCTCGCGGCGCAGGAAGTCCTCGTCGCCGGTGGCGCGGACGTACTTGCCCAGCGCGAAGCTGACATCGGCGTTGATGTGGTACTGCGCGGTGCCCGCGGCATAGTAGGCCGACGCCTCTTCGCCGTTGATGGTGCGCCAGGGGAACAGCGCGCCGGCCTCGTTCAGCTGCGAGGCCCTGCGGCGCGCGGCCGGGAGCATGAGCGCCCTGGCGCGCAGGGCGTTCCTGGCCCATTGCGGCGACGTGTATGTGAGGAACGGGAGGACGTAGATCTCGGTGTCCCAGAAGTAGTGCCCGCTGTACCCCGACCCCGAGACGCCCTTGGCCGGCACACCGGTGCCGTCGGCGCGCGCGGAAGCCTGCGCGAGCTGCAGCAGGCACCACCGGGTCGCCTGCTGGATGTCGTCGTGCCCGCCGATCTGCACGTCGCTTCGCTCCCAGAAGGCCGCCAGCCATTCGGCCTGTCGGTCGAACTGCGCCTGCACGCCCTCGAACGCGACCCGGTCGAGCGATCGACGGCACCGGTCGACGAGCTCGCGCGGGGGGACGCCGCGGGACGTGTGATAGCTCACGAGCTTGGTGACCGTGATCGGCACGCCGGCCTTGGCCTGCACGCGGAACACGTTCTTCGAGATGTCCGCCTCGATGAGGGCGCGCGAGGTGTAGTCGTTCTCGGTCTCGATGATGTGGTCGGCGACGACCGCGACGGTCATCCCCGAGGCTGCCACCGAGTACGACAGCGCCGAGCGCAGGCCGTCCTGCCAGTACTCCGACGGCTCGAGCACGCGCTCGGCGATCTTCTCGGACTTGCGCGGGTCGAACCCGCTCTTCGCCTCGTTCGGGGTGCCCGCGTACACGCCGGCCCCATCCTGACGGTTGATCATCTGGCAGCTGACGGTGACCGGCGCGTCGGCGTTCTCGACGACGACCTCGAGGCGCAGCACCGCCAGGTGGCGCTCCTCGAAGCTGACGATGCGCTCGTCGCGCATCCGCACGCGCTTTCCGGAGGGCGTCTCCCAGACCACGACGCGCTCGAGCACGCCGGTGCGCATGTCGAGCGTGCGCCGGTACTCGCGCACGTCCGCCTCGTCGAACGAGATCGGCTCATCGTCGACGTAGACGCGCATGACCTTGGCATCCGGCGCGTTGACGATCGTCTGGCCGACCTCGGCGAAGCCGTAGGCCTGCTCGGCGTGGCGGATCGGCCAGGTCTCGTGGAGACCGTTGATGAAGGTTCCGTGCTCGTGCGCTCCGCGTCCTTCGATGTGGTTGCCGCGGAGCCCGAGGTAGCCGTTCCCGACGCCGAAGAGGGTCTCGCCCACACCGTCTTCGGAGTAACGCGTCTCGATGAGCCGCCAGGGGTCGACGGGGAAGCGGTCGCGGGCGATCATGCGGTCTCCTCAGTGCCGGAAGTGTCAGCCTGGTGTGCGGTCTGTGCGGGTTCGTGCGGGGGATCGACGAGGAACGCGTCGAGGTCCTCGACCACGACGGTCGCCCCTGCGGCGCGCAGAGCCTCGGCCCCTGCGCCGCGGTCGACGCCCACGACGTCGGCGAACCCGGCGGCAGCGGCGGACGCCGCGCCCGAGGTCGCGTCCTCGACGGCGATGCTGCGCGCCGGATCGACGCCCAGCGCGACCGCGCCGGCGCGGAACATGTCGGCGGCGGGCTTGGAGGCGAGGTCGTCGCGTTCGGCCACGACGCCGTCGACGACGATGCGGAAGAACGAGCGGATGCCGGCAGCGGCCAGTACCTCCTCGGCGTTCTTCGAGCTCGAGACGACGCCCAGCGGCACGCCTGCGGCGGCGAGCTTCTCGACGAGCGCGAGCGAACCGGGGAACGGAGCGATGCCCTCGGCGCGCAGTGACGCGGCGAAGGCCGCGTTCTTGCGGTTGCCGATGCCGCAGATGGTCTCGGCCTCGGGCGGGTCGTCGACCGCACCCCAGGGGATCTCGACGTTGCGGCTGCGCATCAGGCTCGCCACCCCGTCATAGCGCTTCTTGCCGTCGACATAGTCGAAGTAGTCGGCGTCGGAGTACGCGGGCGTCAGCGACCAGCGCTCGAAAACGTCGTCGAACACCGCCTTCCAGGCGCGCATGTGCACCTCGGCGGTGGGAGTCAGCACTCCGTCGAGGTCGAACAGGACGCCGTCGGCGCGGAGCAGATCGGGCAGGGCTTCAGGCACAGGAGCCTCCGGGGGGCGGATGAGGGGGTACCGGCACCTCTCCGTGCCACTGTGCAAGCGTAGTGCGGCGCAGCACCGCCGCACACCCCCGGGGTCGGATGGATCAGAGCAGGCGCGAGGTCTGCCTGGCGATCTCCAGCTCCTCGTTCGTCGGAACGACCAGCACCGCCACCTCGGAGGTGTCGGCGGAGATCCGACGGATGCCGCGCTCACGCGCCGCGTTGCGGCCGGCGTCGATCACGACCCCCGCGAATCCGAGGGTGGCCATCGCCTCGGCGCGGACGGCCGCGGCGTTCTCGCCGACGCCCGCCGTGAACGAGATCACGTCGACGCCGCCGAGCTGGGCGATGTAGGCGCCGGCGTAGGCGCGCAGGCGGTGGATGTAGACGTCGAACGCCAGCGTCGCCGCGGGGTCGCCGCTCTCGCGGCCGGCGAGGATGTCGCGCATGTCGCTGCGCCCCGCGAGCCCCTGCAGACCGCTGCGCTTGTTGAGCAGCGCATCGAGGTCGTCGATCGAATACCCGGCGCGACGAGAGAGGTGCACGAGAGCCGCGGGGTCGAGGTCGCCCGAGCGCGTGCCCATGACCAGGCCCTCGAGCGGGGTCAGCCCCATCGACGTCTCGACCGACCGCCCGCCGTCGATCGCCGTGACCGAGGCGCCGTTCCCGAGGTGGAAGACGAGCTGGCGGAGCGTGCCGAGGTCACGGCCGAGGAAGGCGGCGGCCGATTCGCTCACGAACTGGTGGCTGGTCCCATGGAATCCGTAGCGTCGCACCCGATGCGCGGCGGCGAGCTCCGCGTCGATCGCATAGGTGTACGCGGGCGGCGGGAGCGTCTGGTGGAACGCGGTGTCGAAGACCGCGACGTGCGGCACGTCGGAGAACACGGCCTTCGCCGCGACGATCCCGGCCAGGTTCGCCGGGTTGTGCAGCGGGGCGAGGACCGCGAGCTCTTCGATCTGCTCCTCGATGTTCGGGGTGACGAGGGTGGGCGCGTAGAACCTCGCGCCGCCGTGCACGACGCGGTGGCCGACGGCGACCGGCGGATGCTCGTCGAGCAGCGGGCCGTGCGCGGCGAACTGCTCCAGCATCACCGCGAAGGCGGCATCGTGATCGGCGAGCTGCTGCTCGGAGTCGTACGTCGCGTCGAGCATCGTCGTCGCGGCCCCTGCACCGGCGGCGGGTCGCACGGTGTGCCGGATCGCACTGGCCTCCTGACCGATGCGCTCGATCAGACCGGCCGCGAGCTCGCTCTCGTCGTCGATGTCGATGAGGCTGTACTTCAACGACGAGGAGCCGCTGTTGATCACCAGGATGGCGCTCATGCCGTCGCTCCTTCGGCCTGCGCCTGGATCGCCGTGATCGCCACGGTGTTCACGATGTCGTCGACCAGCGCGCCCCGCGAGAGGTCGTTGATGGGCTTGTTGAGTCCCTGCAGCACCGGCCCGATGGCCACGGCGCCGGCCGAGCGCTGCACGGCCTTGTAGGTGTTGTTGCCCGTGTTGAGGTCGGGGAACACGAAGACGGTGGCGCGGCCGGCGACGGCGGAGTCCGGCAGCTTCGCCTTCGCGACGGCGGCGTCCGCGGCCGCGTCGTACTGGATGGGGCCCTCGACGAGCAGCTCGGGAGCGCGCTCGTGCACGAGCGCCGTGGCGGCGCGCACCTTGTCGACGTCGGCACCGGAGCCCGACTCGCCCGTCGAGTACGACAGCATCGCGATGCGCGGCTCGATCCCGAACTGCTGCGCGGTGGCCGCCGACGAGATCGCGATGTCGGCGAGCTGCTCGCTGGTCGGATCGGGGATGACGGCGCAGTCGCCGTAGACGAGCACGCGGTCGGCGAGCGCCATGAGGAAGACGCTCGAGACGACGGTGACGCCCGGCTTCGTCTTGATGATCTCGAACGACGGCCGGATCGTGTGCGCCGTGGTGTGCGCCGCACCCGAGACCATGCCGTCGGCGAGACCGAGGTGCACCATCATCGTGCCGAAGTACGACACGTCGGTGACCGTGTCGGCGGCCTGCGCCAGGGTGGTGCCCTTGTGCGCACGGAGCCTGGCGTACTCGGTCGCGAACCGCTCCACGAGCTCGGGGTCGGTGGGGCTGATCACCTGCGCACCCGAGATGTCGACTCCGAGCTCGATCGCGCGAGCCCGCACGGCCGACTCCTCGCCGAGGATCGTGAGGTCGGCCACCTCGCGTGCCAGCAGCGTCGCCGCGGCGCGGAGGATCCGATCGTCGTCGCCCTCGGGCAGCACGATCCGCCGTCTGTCGGCCCTCGCCCGCTCGATGAGGCCGTACTCGAACATCAGCGGCGTCACGACCCGAGACTCCGCGAGCCCGAGCTGCGTGGTGAGCTCGGTGATGTCGACGTGCGTCTGGAAGAGCCCGAGAGCGCGGTCGTAGCGGCCACGCGACTCGGGTGAGATCCGCCCCCGCGCTCCCATCACCCGCACCGCGGTGTCGTAGGTGCCCAGGTCGGTCGCGATGATCGGCACGGTCGAGGTGAAGCCGTCGAGCAGCTGCACGATCGGCTCGGGCAGCGGGAACGGTCCGTTCAGGATGATTCCGGCGACGCGCGGGAACGTCCCCGAGGCGTCGGCGAGCAGCGTCGCCAGCAGCACCTCGGTGCGATCGGCCGGGATCACGACGACGGACTCCTCGGTCAGCCGCGGAAGCACGTTGACCATCGACATCCCCGCGACGACGATCGTCAGCGCCTCGCGAGCCAGCCGGTCGGGGTCGCCCTTGATGAGACGACCGTCGACGGCCGTCAGGATGCCGTCGATCGACGGCGCCACGAGCGCGCGGTCCTCCGGGATCGCCCAGACAGGGGTGGTCTTCTCGGGCCGCACCGCCGCGACGGCCTGCTCGATCGCCTCGAGAGCGTCGGGGTCGGCCCGATTCACGGCGACCGCGAAGAGCTCGGCGCGCTCGACATCGAGCTCGGAGAGCGCGAGCGCGGCGATCTGCCCCACCGCCGCCGGGGTGCGGGCGGTCGTTGTCCCGAGCTGCTCGGCCTGACGCCGCTGGTCGCGACCGCTCAGCACGAGCAGGACGGGGGCCGCGAGGTTCGCGGCGATCCTGGCGTTGTATCCGAGCTCGGCGGGGCTGGCCACGTCGGTGTAGTCACTGCCGATGATCACGACCGCATCGCACTGGGCCTCGACCGCCTTGAAGCGGGCGACGATGCTCGACAGCGCACGATCCGGATCATCGCGGACGTCGTCGTAGGTGACGCCGATGCAGTCCTCGTAGTCGAGCTGCACGCCGTCGTGCGCGAGCAGGAGCTCCAGCACGTCGTCGCGTTCCGTCACGGAACGAGCGATCGGGCGGAAGACCCCGACCCGCGGTGTGACGCGCATGAGCGCATCGAGCACGCCGAGGGCGATGGTGGACTTGCCGGTATGACCTTCAGCGGAGGTGATGTAGATGCTCTGCGCCACAGTCCCACCTTAGGCGCACACTGCTATGGCCGGGCTGGGTCGACGGCGCGGCTCAGCAGTGTCCGGAGAGGGCCTCGACCACCGACACCGCGTCGGACTCGTAGCGGGAGTAGTAGTCGCGGTCGGTGTTGATCTGGACCCGGTGGATGGCATGCGAACGGGGCATCGAGGGCCAGTCCGCGACCCGTGCCAGTCGCTCGTAGAACAGCGTGGCGGCGGTCGCCGGGTCCATCCGCGCTTCGGGCGGTCCCCACCATTCCTGCTGCTGGAACAGTCCGATGCTCGTCGTGCGGCTGCCGTCGGGGTTCGTGAAGCCCCGTGTCTCCCAATCGCCGTAGTCGATGTTGTGCAGGCTGCTCTCGCCCATGGCCGTCATCACCCCGAGGATCTGCCCGTCGCGGCCGAATCCGAGCGCGGTGGCCGTCTGCATGATCGTCGCGGCGTTCTCGAGCTGCTCGCCCTGCCAGCCCTCGATCCCCGCGGCGGGGAACGTGCGCGGATCATCGACGCAGACCGCGCCGGGCTTCTCGTGGGCGAGCCCCAGGGGGATCAGCACCGCGGCGAGCGCCACCGCGACGACGACGACGGACGACCAGGCGATGCGCCGCAGCAGCCGCATCCGCCGGATCCTCCGCTGCGCACGGCGGCGCGGCGACATCCGTCCGCGTCGCGAGCGGATGCGTCGAGAGGGGGTGCGTCGAGACGGCGCGCGGCGCGTCGTCGCGCCGGCCCGTGATGCTCCGCCTGACCGTGATGCTGTGCGCCGCCGCGGCGCCGGACGGCGCCCTCCCCCGGTGGCGCTCATGCGTCCAGGACTCCGCCCGCGCGTGCCCTCGCGACCGGTCGCCGTCCGATGAGAGCGGCGAGCGCGCCGCCGATCGCGCCGAACAGGTGGGCCTGCCAGGAGACGCCCTCGCGCACGCCCACGACGCCGGCGAGCATCGATCCTCCGTAGAGGCCGATCACGATGATCGCGATCACCGCATAGAGCACCCGGTGCGAGATCCGCCCCGGCGCGAACACCCGCATGATCGTGTACCCGAAGTAACCGAAGACGAGGCCCGAGGCGCCGACGGTGAGAGCCCCCGGCGTGTTCACGACCCAGGTGCCGAGGCCGCCGATCACCGCGGCGAACGCGGTCACCGCCCAGAATCTGCGCGCGCCCTCGACGGCCACGAGACAGCCGAGCACCAGCAGCGGCACGGTGTTGCCGATCAGGTGCGCCCAATCGGCGTGCAGGAGAGGTCCGACGACGATGCCGCCGAGCCCGGCCGGATCCCACGAGCGCAGGCCGAAACCGGTGAAGGATCCGGGGAGCACGGCATCGGCGGCCTGGATGATCCACATCACCGCGACCAGCAGGAGGGGCGACGCGAAACGGCCGAATGCGCGGGAGCGCGGAGAGTCGGCGGTTCTGATCACGTCTGGCCCTGTCACGTCACGATCCTGGCAGGACTGCCCCGGAGGACGCTGACAAAAAGAAAGCGGCCCTCCGCGCACCCAGCAGAGCCCGGTTACCCTTGCTGCGTTTCCGCCCTGGGGGAATTGGCCTGGATGCCGCCACGCGGAGAGCCGTAGACGAGTCTAGCCGATGCGCGCACCTCCTCTTCGACAGGCCGACCGGATCATGCGCACGCATCCGGGCGGCGGGGCTGCGGCGAGCGCCCGGAGCGGACCGGATGGGGCGCCCGTTGTGACCCCATCGCGAGGGAGCCGGGTTACGATCGGTTCACGCGCACCGCAGCGCCCACGCGAGAGGGAACGCATGCCAGAGAATCCGCCCCTGACCCCGGCCGTCGCCGACGCCGAGCAGTTCGCCGCGCAGACGACGGCGATCCTCGGTTCGGTGGGTCGGGTGATCGACGGCAAGCCCGACGCCGTGCGGAGCGCCCTCGTCTGCCTGCTCGCCCAGGGTCATCTGCTGATCGAAGACGTCCCCGGTGTCGGCAAGACCATGCTGGCGCGCGCTCTGGCGGCGAGCGTCGATGCGACCGTGCGCCGCATCCAGTTCACCCCCGACCTGCTGCCGGGAGATGTGACGGGGGTCAGCGTCTACAACCCCGTCGATCGCGAGTTCGAGTTCAAGCGCGGTGCGGTGTTCGCGCACATCGTGATCGCCGACGAGATCAACCGCTCCTCCCCCAAGACCCAGTCCGCACTGCTCGAGGCGATGGAGGAGGGACAGGTGACGGTCGACGGATCGACCCACATGCTGCCCGATCCGTTCCTCGTCGTGGCGACCCAGAACCCGCTCGAGATGGAGGGCACGTACGCGCTCCCCGAAGCGCAGCGCGACCGTTTCATGATGCGCATCTCGATGGGTTATCCGGATGCCGCCGCCGAGGCGCTGATGCTCCGCCAGCGCGACGTCGTGAACCCCCTCGCGTCGATCACCCCCGTCGCCGACGCCGCGTCGATCTCGGGTCTGATCGCGTGGGCGCGGTCGGTGCACGTCGCGCCGGCGCTCGAGGAGTACACGGTGGCCCTCGCTCAGGCGACGCGGTCCGACCCGAACCTGCATCTGGGGGCGAGCCCGCGAGCGACGCTGCAGCTGATCAGGGCCGCGAAGGTGTGGGCGGCCCTCGACGGACGCGACTTCGTGATCCCCGACGATGTCACCGCACTCCTGCTCCCGGTGTTCGCCCACCGTCTGCTCCCGGCCCGCGGGGCCCAGCGCGCCGGCGCCCAGCCCGTCGAGGCGGCGCTGCGTCAGATCGTCGAGCGGGTGCGCGTGCCCGTGGCCGCCCGCTCCTGAACACCGCCGCCATGCCTCGTCGTCGAACGCTCACGCTGCGGGGCACGGCCGCGCTCCTCGCCGGTCTCGGATGCCTGATCGCCGCCAACCTGGTCGGCGCGGCGATCCTCCTGCACGTCGGCGTGCTGTTCCTCGCCGTGACGGCGTTCGCGGTGCTCGCGGTGCGGCTGCCGCGTCGCTCCGGCTCGGTGACCCGGCAGGTCTCGACCGACCTGCTGACCGTCTCCGAGACCTCCCGCGTCACGGTGCGCATCGCGCTGCGTGCGCCGCGTGTGCCGCGAGGCCTGTGGCGCGACGTCCTGCCGGATGCGGTGACAGGCGACGCCGCGGGCGAGTACCCGCCCGAGACCGGTCAGCTCAGCTATGCGATCACGGGCATCCGCCGAGGCGTGTGGCCGGTCGGCCCCTTCGTGCTGCGGACCGTGGATCCTTTCGGACTCGCCCAGCGCGAGCAGGCCTTCGGCGAGACCCGCAGCGTGACGGTCGTCCCGGAGGTGTTCGCTCTCGCCCCGCTCGCGGTCAAGGTGGGCGCTGCCGGCGGCACGGCGCAGACCTCGTCGAGCAGGCTGGGACAGGGGAGCGACAACCTCTCGCCGCGCCGGTACATCCCCGGGGACTCGATGCGCCGCATCCACTGGCGCGCCACCGCACATCGCGGGCAGCTGATGGTGCGGCAGGAGGAGGAGGAATCGAGCCCTGACGCGCTCGTCGTCCTCGACCGCAGCGCAGCGCGGTGGGCACGGCCGGGGGCTGCGGCCGACCCGGCCTTCGAAGCAGCGGTGTCGATGTGCGCGTCGGTCGCCGTGCATCTGGAGCAGGAGGGATACGGCGTCGACGTGATCGACAGCACCGGCGTGCTTCTCGGCATCCTGCGCGGCCATGAGGACGACCGCGACGGCCTTCTCGTCTCCCTCGCGATGCTGGCTCCACGCGGAGACGCCCGCGATCTCGCGACGCTCGTCGGCGGCACGCCTCCTGGACCTCTCGTCTACATCACCGGAGAGCTGGATGAGGAGGATGCCGCGCTCCTCCGCCCCTCCGGCGCTGCCGCCCCCCTGCTGTTCGCCACGGGCGCGCTCCCCGGCACGGCAGAGGCCGCCACACGGCACGGCTGGCTGTTCGCCGAGCTCTCCGACGACATCGCCGAGGCATGGGCGGATGCCCTTCCCGAGCGCACCTCCCCCAGCCGCATCGACCCCAGCCGCACCGCCCCCAGCCGCACCGCCCCCAGCCGCATCGACCCCAGCCGCACCGCCCCGAGGGCCGCCGATGTCACGGACTGAACGCCGATCGCGGCGCTCGACCCGGCTGTCGTGGCACCGCGAGCACGAGCTCCCTGCGGGCACCGTGCTGCCGTCCGTGCTCGCGGCGGCGGCCGGGCTCGTCGCCATGTGGCCGTTCACCGCGGTCATCCAGCCGGGGCCCTGGTCGTCCACGGTCCTCCTGGTCATCGTCGCGATCGCCCTCACGGGGATGATCGTGCGCACCTCGATGCGCCGACGTCCCTCCTGGGCGCGCGATCTCACCGCGATCGGCGTGCAGGTGGCGGTCGCCGCCGGGCTCATCGTGCTGGTGGTCGCCGGCGACACCGCCGTTCTCGGGGTCATCCCCACGGAGTCGACGGTGTTCGTGTTCCAGACGCTCGCCTCCGCCGCCTGGGAGGAGATCGTCTACGGCGCAGCCCCGATCGCGGCATCGCCCGGCCTCGAGGCCATGATGGGTGCCGGCTTCGCCGTCGTCGCCGTGCTGCTCGACCAGCTCGTCGCACAGCGCGGAGCCGTGCTCGCCGGGCTTCTGACCGCCGTCATCGGATCGGTGCCGATGATCGTCACCCTCGGCGGCGTCGACATCGTGTGGTTCATCGCCCTGGCCATCGTGGTCCTCGCGCTCTTGCGCTATTCGGGCGCCCAGGACCGGGAATCCCCCCGGCGCTCGTCGGTGGCGGTCGCGATGGGCGTGGGTGTCGCGGCGCTCGTCGCGACCGTCGCGGTGGCACCCCTGCTCCCGGTGTCCGCGAGCCTGGCGGGCACCGGCGCCGGCGTCACCGTCGATGCCTCGCTGCGCCTCGGCGACGATCTGCGCCAGCCGAATCCGGTCGAGGTGCTCACGGTCGCGACCACGGCCGACACCGCGCCCTATCTCCGGCTCACGACGCTGTCCGAGTTCGACGGACGCGTGTGGGAGCCGGACCGGGGCGGCCTGCAGTCCCAGGACGAGGGGTTCGGGCCTGCGGAGTGGACCGACGACATCGAGACCACCGACAGGGCCACCTCGATCAGGGTCATCCGCATGTCGAGCGCCTGGCTGCCGGTCCCCTACCCTGCCACCGACGTGCAGGGCCTGCCCGCCTCGTGGAGGGTGAGTCCGGACAACCGCACTCTGGCCTCCCGCACCGCGGATGCCGTCGGCAGCGACTACACGGTGCGCTCGGTCGAGGTCTCTCCGTCGCTCGAGCAGATCCGAGCGATCCCCGCCGCCGACGCGGTGGCGGACCCCGATGACGATCCGTTCGAGATTCCCGAGGTCGTCAGCGAGACCGCCGCCGAGGTGACCGCCGGCGCGACCAACGACTACGACCGCCTGATCGATCTGCAGTCGTGGTTCCGCAGCGAGTTCACCTATTCCCTCGAGACGCCCGTCGACGAGGGTTTCGACGGGACGGGCGCGGATGCGGTCGAGCGGTTCCTCGACGTGAAGTCCGGGTACTGCATTCACTTCGCCGGGGCGTTCGCTCTGATGGCCGAGAGCCTCGACATGGACGTGCGCATCGTCGTGGGGTATCTGCCCGGCGCGCTCACCGACACCACGCGCGGCGAGGAGTCGGTCTATTCGGTGTCGAGCGATCAGCTGCACTCCTGGCCCGAAGTGCGGTTCCCCGGCGTCGGATGGGTGCCGTTCGAGCCGACCGCGTCGCTGGGTGTGCCGACGGCGTTCACGGCGGCGGCCACGACGGGCGGCGGTTCTGCGGAGCCCTCGACCCCTGCTCCGACGACCGCGCCGACAGCGCCGGCCAGCTCGGGACCGGACATCGAGCGTCAGGATGCCGGGGACAATTCGGGCGCGACCTCGCAGCTGCGCACGCTGGACCCCGCCCCGGTGCTGCTCACGGCGCTCGGCGTGCTGGTGGCTCTGCTGCTTCCCGCGCTGATCCGCCTCGCCGTCCGCGCCTCGCGCCGCGGGCGTGCTCGACGCGGCGATGCGGCGGCCGCGTGGGCGGAGCTGCGCGCCACCCTGCAGGATCTGCACCTGCCGCTGTCGGATGCGGAGACTCCGCGAATGCGCGGCGATGACCTGATCGGGGATGACCGGGTGGATGCCGAGGCGATGCGCACGATCGTCGCCGCGGTCGAGCGGGCGAACTATGCCCGTGCGTCCTCGCGGACGGCGGCGGATCTCGACGCCTCCCTCGGCGCAGTGCTGGCGGGCCTGCGGCACAGCGTGGACCGTACCGCTCGCGTGCGCGCCTTCCTGGTGCCGAGGTCTCTGTTCGTCGGCGGCCGTGTCGACCCGGCGCTGCTGACGCCCTGACCGGGTCCGATCAGGCGGCGTGGCGTTCGCAGCGCACGGAGTCGCAGTCCTCGCAGACGACGAACTGGGTGCGGCACGACGGGTCGGGGCAGTTGGCCGTGCGCTTGGTGGCGGTCCCGCATCCGACGCACTCGCCGATGACGGCGGCGTGCGGCGAGAAGTCCACCGACCCGCGTTTGTCGAAGACGTAGAGCGAGCCGTCCCACAGTCCGTCGTCGCCGTACTGCTCCCCGTAGCGGACGATGCCGCCCTCGAGCTGGTACACCTCTCCGAAGCCTCGCGCGGTCATCAGACTCGAGAGCACCTCGCAGCGGATGCCGCCCGTGCAGTAGGTGACGACCGGCTTGCCCTTGAGGTCGTCGTACGCACCCGAGTCGAGCAGCTGGACGAAGTCGCGGGTGGTCTCGGTGTCAGGCACCACGGCCCCGCGGAAGCGTCCGATCTGCGCCTCCAGCGCGTTGCGTCCGTCGAAGAAGACGACGTCGTCTCCGCGGCGCTCGACCAGCTCGTGCAGGGCCTCCGGGCTGAGGCGTGCACCGCCGCCCACGACGCCGTGCTCGTCGACCCGCAGCTCGCCCGGCGCGCCGAACGAGACGATCTCGTCGCGCACCTTGACGCTGAGCTTCGGGAAGTCGATGCTGCGCCCGTCGGCGTCGACCCCGGTGCCGTCGCTCCACTTGATGTCGGTGTCGGCGAACGGCGCATACGAGCGGAACGACCGCGCCCAGCGCTTGAGCACGCGCACATCACCGCCGAGGGTGCCGTTGACCCCGTCCTTCGATATCAGCAGCCGCCCGCGCAGGCCCAGTGCCTCTCCGAGGTCTCGCTGCCACACCCGGATCGCCTCGGGGTCGGCGATCGGGGTGAAGACGTAGAAGAGCACGATCTTGGGGGTTGCCACCCAGAGATCCTACGTCGTGCGCAGCGGAGCCCTGGCACCGAGCAGCCTGCCGACATGGCGGTGCACGGCCGGCACCAGTGCGACGTTCTCGCCCGCGTCTGCACGGGCGAGCAACCTGGTCATCACGTACAGCTGCGAGACGACACCGCCGTCGGACTCGAGGTCGGCGCGGAAGAGGCGGGAGATCCGTTCGGCGATGCGCGGCACACCGAGCGAATGGCCCAGCAGGAACGCCGCGTCGTACCCCCGAGGTGCGAGCCCCCACGCCTCCCAGTCGGCGATGGCGAACGGATCGCAGTGCAGGTTGTTCCAGTGCAGGTCTCCGTGGCCTGGCACCCATGCGCTCGGGTCCACGTCGAGATCGATGCCGAAGAACACCGAGATGCGGCGCTGCACGGTCTCGGGGTCGAGCACCCTGCGCTCCGTCGTCGCCCGCGACACCGTGCCGAGGCTCTGGACGAGAGCATCCCACCAGGAGTCGCCCAGTCTGGGCACCCGTTCGAGTACGGCCGACGAGGCGCAGGCCCGGCCCGGCAGCAGGCTCATGAGCTCTGCCCGGTAGACGAGGGAGGTGTCTTCCCAGGCGCGCACGTCGAGCACCCGGGGCTTGGGGATGCCGACGAGCGTCGACGCGTCGAGATTGCCCGTCCACCAGTCGCCGCCCGCCTGAGCGCGACGGGAGCGGACCACGCGCAGCCACACCTGCGCCCCGGCGTGCTCGACGACCGACCCGATGGAGCGGTCCCGCCACCCGAATCTGACGCGACCGAGGCCGCGCGCCCCCATCTCTGCGAGGGCTCGCGCATGCGCCGCCCGCATGGCGGTGCGCACAGAGGTGCTGATCAGGGGTGCCGAATCGACGGTCGTCATCGAGATCCTTCCACGAGCGGACACGTTCGCTTGACAGCATAACGTCCTCATTCGAGGATAGGAACCGCGGGCTCCGGGTGCAACGGCTCGCACGATCGCATTCCGGTACATCCGAGTCGCGGCCCGCGTGCAGGCGCCCGCCCCTCCGCGCCTGGTCACGCGCAGTCCGCCCGATCGGATAGACTGTTCAGGTTGTTCCTGGTGACGTGTCCGAGCGGCCGAAGGAGCACGCTTGGAAAGCGTGTGTTGTGCAAGCAACCGCGGGTTCGAATCCCGCCGTCACCGCCAAAAAGATCAAGGGTCTCCGCGCCAGCGGGGGCCCTTGATCTTTTTATCGAGCGCTGGGATTCGGGGAGAACCGAGCGCCAGCGAGGATCGGAGTCCCGCCGTCACCGCCACCCCCGCTTCACCATCCCGCCGCCACCACCATCCCCCCGCGACCTCCGCGGGTGGACGACGTCGGGTCAGAAGCGCACGCCGTAGCTCTGACCGCCGGGCTCCGCGGGCAGCGGTGTCATGCCGAGGCGCTCGTAGAACGCCGCCGCGCCGGTGTTTTTCGGGTCCATGCCCAGGTGCAGTCCGCGCACTCCGCGACGGGTGAGCTCGTCGAACAGGGTCTGGATCAGCTGTCGACCGAGTCCCTGACCCTGCGTCTCGGGCAGCAGGTCGATGTGCAGGTGGGCGGGGTACTCCGCGGAGTGCGGGTCGCGTCCGGGAGCCTGCGTGTAGCCGTGCTCGACCATGCGCTCTTCGCGCGTCGTCGGCGTCTCGGCGCGCGGGTACCGCGTCTGCAGGGTCGGCCACCACTCGTCGCGGAACCAGGTCGCGAACGCCTCGGTGTCGTCGGTCGCGACGATGTACCCGATCGCCCGGCCGTCGTCGGCCTCGACCACCCACGCGAGATCGGGATGCCGCTGCGCGTACGGCACGGCGAAGAGGTCACCCCACAGCGCATCATCCGAGAAGATGCCCGTGGCATCGGCGCCGGCATCCGCGGTCCTCGTGCAGATGTCGTACAGTGCGGCACGGTCGGACGAACGGTACGGACGGATGCGGGACACGACGGCTCCTCGATGAGATGGGGTGTGCGCTCAGCCTATCGGCGCGGGCTCGGGGTTCCGGGGCGAGCCCTTCCCCTTCCGCACCCATGGGAGGAGCAGGGCGCCCAGCACCAGGACGACACCGGCGCCGAGCAGCGCTCCGCCCAGCGTGTCGGTCGCCCAGTGCACCGACAGCAGCGTGCGCGAGATCGCCATCAGCACGATCCAGGCGATGCCGAGGATCGCCGTCCAGAGACGCGGGAACACCAGCCAGAGCACCACGGCGATCGTCGCCGCGTTCGCGGTGTGCCCCGATGGGAAGGACCCGAAGTCGCTCGCCACGATCATGTCCTCCGGGCGCGCGCGACCGAAGAGCTGCTTGAGCAGCTGCACGGCACCCGCGCTCGCCAGGAAGGCGATGGCGGCGAAGACGGCCGCCTGCCATCGCCGCGCGATGAGCAGCGCGAGGATCACGAGCAGCGGCACGACGAGGATCGCCACCCAGCCGCCGCCGATGTGATCGAGGGTCAGGGCGAACGACAGCATCCAGTCGGCGCGGTTCTCGACGACCTCGCGGTTCCACCAGGTGTCGAACCCCGGCGGCTCGGTGTATCCGAAGACGATGGCCGCCCCGAGGAGCGTCGCCGCGACGAGCATCCCGATTCCCCACCACAGCAGCGCACGTGTTCTCATCCGACCATTCTGCCGGTCGGAGGCTGGGCGTTCGGGATCCCGGGATCCCGGGATCCCCGCGTCGTCAGGGGGCGAGCATCCCCACGGTGCGCGGACGCACGATCAGCCACAGCGACAGCACGCCGATCGCCGCGCAGCCGACCATGACCGAGGCCATCGTGGTGGCGGTGATCGCCGCCCCCTGCGAGATCCACCCCACGATCGGGGAGATGAGTCCCGCGACGCCGAAGTTGGTGGCCCCGATCACCGAGGCCGCGGTGCCCGCCGCCTTGCCGTGCCGGTCGAGGGCCAGCACCTGGACGTTCGGGAAGGTGAACCCGCAGGCCGTCATGAAGATGAAGAGAGGGATGACGGTGCCCCAGAGCCCGAGTCCGAGCTGGTCGGTGACGATGATCGCGGCGCCCGCGAGCAACAGCACGGCGGTCGAGTACGCCATCACCCACTGCGGACCGAACCTCGCGGCGAGCCGCGACGCGGTCTGCACACCGGCGACGACGCCCAGCGAGTTCACCGCGAACAGGAGCCCGTACTGCTGCGCATCGAGACCGTGCGTCTGCTGGAACAGGAACGGCGACGCGGACAGATACGAGAACAGGCCGGAGAAGGTCATCCCGCCGATGATCAGCACGCCGATGAAGACGCGGTCGGAGAAGACCGAGCGGTAGCGCTGCAGCACCGTGGCGCCGCCCTTCTCCTGACGCCGGGCGGCCGGAAGGGTCTCGGGCACGAACAGCGCCGTCGAGACGAGCATCACCACACCGTAGAGCGCGAGCACGACGAAGATCCCGCGCCAGGGCATGAGTGTGAGCAGCCACGAGCCGATCAGCGGCGCGGCGACCGGGGCGACCCCCGAGACGAGGGCGAGCCGCGAGAGCATCACGACCAGACGACGCCCGCCGAACAGGTCGCGCACGATCGCCATGGCGACGACGCCGCCGGCCGCCGCCCCCACGCCCATCAGCACGCGGGCGCCGCTGAGCAGCGGAAGAGTGGGGGCGTAGGCGGCTGCGGCGCTCGCGAGCACGTGCAGCGCCGTCACGGCGATCAGCGGTACCCGCCGCCCGACCTTGTCGCTCAGCGGTCCGACCACGAGCTGTCCGAGTGCGAAGCCGATCATCGTCCCGGTGAGGGTGAGCTGGATCGCCGCCGCGGTCGTCTCGAAGTCCTGCTCGAGCACCGGGAACGCCGGCAGATACAGGTCGATCGTGAACGGGCCGAGCGCGGTGAGTGCTCCGAGCAGAACGATGTACAGCGCGCGGCGACCGTTCGAGAGGGAGTCGCCGGGGTGCAGCATGATCGGCGCGGTGGCGGGGTTGGAGCCGAGCGTGCGGATCGCACCGGTGGCGGAGGGGACGCGGATGCTGCCGGTCGCCGTCCGCTCGGTGTCGGGCGTCGTGGGAATGGAGTCTGTGCGTGGAGCGTCGGGCACGACGGTCCTTCCGGGATCTGGAGGGGAGGGGATCGAGTCGCGGGACGGTCGGATCGTCGAGGAATCTCGAAACGATTCGATCCGGGCGAGCCTCCATGCTACCTCCCCGCTCGCGCCCACCCGCATGCGGAGAGGACGGATGCGGGGTGAGAACCGCGGTCCTCACCCCCGCATCCGTCCTCGGGACAGGCGGGCCGTGCGTCCGATCTCAGAGTCGGGCGAGCCCCTGTTCGAGGTCGGCGATGAGGTCGTCGACGCCCTCGATCCCCACCGACAGCCGGACGACGTTCTCGGGCACGGCGAGGGCCGTGCCGCGCACCGAGGCGTGCGTCATGTCCGGCGGGTAGCCGATCAGCGATTCGACCCCGCCGAGCGACTCCGCGAGCTGGAAGAGCTCGGTCGACTCGGCGAACGCCCTCGCCGCGCCGGCCCCGGCCGAGAGGCCGAGTGAGAGCATCCCGCCGAACCCGCTCATCTGCGCTGCGGCGATGTCGTGGCCGGGGTGCGAGGCGAGCCCCGGGTAGTAGACGGTGGCGAACTCGGGGCGCCCTGCCGCCCATTCGGCGATCGCCTGCGCGTTCTCGGAGTGCTGTCGCACGCGCACCGCGAGCGTCTTGATGCCGCGCGTCGTGAGCCAGGCGTCGAAGGGCGCAGACACCGCGCCGACGGCGAACTGCTGGAACTTGACCTGCTCGATGAAGCGGTCGTCGCCGAACACCACCGCGCCGCCGAGGACGTCCGAGTGTCCGCCGAGGTACTTCGTCGTGGAGTGCACGACGAGGTCCGCCCCCAGCGAGAGCGGCTGCTGCAGCGCCGGCGAGGCGAAGGTGTTGTCGACGACGACGATCGCTCCTGCCGCGTGCACGATCTCGGCGACCGCCGCGATGTCGACGATCTTGAGCAGCGGGTTGCTCGGGGTCTCGACCCAGACGATCCTCGTCTCCGGGCGGATGGCCGCACGCAGCTGATCGGCGTCGGACATCTCCACCGTCGTCGTCTCGACGCCCCAGCTCGCGAACACCCGCGCGAACAGGCGGTACGTGCCGCCGTAGACGTCGTTGCCGAGAACGACGTGATCCCCCGGCTTCAGGATGCCGCGCAGCAGCGCGTCTTCGGCCGAGAGCCCGGATGCGAACGACAGCGCGGCCGATCCGCCTTCGAGGGCTGCGAGCTGCGTCTCCAGCGACGAGCGCGTGGGGTTGCCCGCGCGGTTGTACTCGTAGCCGTCTCGGAACCCGCCGATGCCGTCCTGAACATGGGTGGAGGCCTGGTAGATGGGCGGGATGATCGACCCCGTGGTGGGATCGGGCGCCTGACCTGCGTGGATGGCTCGGGTGGCGAAGGCATGCTCTGACATGCCCTCCACCCTACGTCCGGCCAGGCGACGGCATCCGTCCCTGTTACGCCCGGGGTCGCCCGCCGCTCACCGCGAGATGTAGGCGAGCAGATCCTGGCGGGTGAGCACCGTGTGCGGCTTGCCGTCGGCCGTGACCAGCAGGGCGTCGACGTCGGCGAGCGCGGCACGCGCCTGCGCGAGCGGTGCGTGGATGCCGATGAGCGGCAGTCTCTCCCCCGCGTGCTGCCCCACCGCGTCGGCCGGTTTCGCGTCTCCGCGGAACAGCAGGTCGAGCAGCCCCTTCTCATCGACCGTGCCGACGACCTCGCCCATCATCACCGGAGGCTCGGCGCTCAGCACGACGAGCTGTGACACGTCGTACTCGGTCATCATCCCGATCGCCTCGAGCACGGTGTCGGTGGGGTGCGCGTGCACGAGATCGGGGATCCCTGCACCGTGCCGCGACGAACGGGTCGCCAGCACGTCGGCGACGGTCTCGCCCTCCTCCACCTCGCTGAAGCCGTAGGACCGCATCCAGCCGTCGTTGAAGATCTTGCCGAGGTAGCCGCGCCCGCCGTCGGGCAGCAGCACCACCATGATCGCGTCGGCGGGCAGCTCGCGCGCGATACGCAGCGCCCCGACGACGGCCATGCCGCTGGATCCTCCGACGAGGATGCCCTCTTCGCGGGCGAGTCGCCGGGTCATCGCGAACGACTCGGCGTCGCCGACCGCGACGATCTCATGCGGCACGCGCGGGTCATAGGCGCCCGGCCAGATGTCCTCCCCCACGCCCTCGACCAGGTACGGACGGCCCGTCCCTCCGCTGTACACGCTGCCCTCGGGGTCGATGCCGACGATGCGCACGCGGTCGTCCGACACCTCGCGCAGGTAGCGGCCGGTGCCGGTGATGGTGCCTCCGGTGCCGACGCCGGCGACGAAGTGGGTGATCCGCCCGTCGGTGTCGCGCCAGATCTCGGGACCCGTGGTCTCGTAGTGGCTGCGGGGGCCGTTCGGGTTCTCGTACTGGTTGGGCTTGAAGGCACCGGGGATCTCGCGGGCGAGTCGATCGCTCACGCTGTAGTAGGACTCGGGGCTGTCGGCGGCGACCGACGTGGGGGTGACGACGACCTGCGCACCGTAGGCGCGCAGGACATCGATCTTGTCGTCGCCGACCTTGTCGGGCAGCACGAACACGCAGGTGTAGCCGCGCTGCTGCGCCACGAGGGCGAGGCCCACGCCGGTGTTTCCGCTCGTCGGCTCGACGATCGTGCCGCCGGGCTTCAGCTCGCCCGAGGCCTCGGCCGCGTCGATGATCCGCGAGGCGATGCGGTCCTTCGCCGAGCCACCCGGATTCAGGTACTCGAGCTTCACGAGCACCGTGCACGCGATTCCCTCTGTGACGTGCTGCAGCTTCACGAGCGGGGTGTCGCCGACGAGGTCGACGATCGAATCTGCGTACTTCATGTTCACAGCGTAGAACGGCGGATGCCGCGGCGCCGGAGTGTTGCGCACCGCGGCATCCGCCGTTCTCGGTCCCGACCCTGTCGAAGGGTCGCTGTCGAAGGATCAGCCCTTCGTCGCACCTGCCAGGAGGCCGCGCACGAAGAAGCGCTGGAGGGCGAAGAACACGATCAGCGGGACGATGATCGAGATGAAGGTACCCGCCGATTGCAGGAACCACTTGTTCCCCCACGTGCCGGACAACGAGTTCAGCGCCTGTGTGATCGGAAGAGCACCCGGAGACGCGAAGATCGTCGCCACCAGCAGATCGTTCCAGACCCACAGGAACTGGAAGATGCCGAACGAGGCGATGGCCGGCATGGCCAGCGGCAGGATGATCCGGAAGAACACCTGCCCGTGGCCCGCACCGTCGACGCGTGCCGCCTCGATGATGTCCCCCGGGATCTCGGAGATGAAGTTGTGGAGCATGAACGTCGCGAGCGGCAGCGCGAAGATCGCGTGTGCGATCCAGACGCGGGCGAAGCTGTACTGCACGTCGTTCAGCCCGAAACCGGGGAAGATCGGGACATCGTTGATGACCAGGCCGTCGGAGAACAGGCTCAGCAGGGGTACGAGGGCCATCTGCAGCGGGACGATCTGCAGGGCGAAGACGAACACGAACAGCATGCTGCGGCCCTTGAAGTCGATCCACGCGAACGCGTACGCCGCGAGCGCCGCGAGCACGATCGGGAAGACCGTGGCGGGGATCGTGATGGCGAGCGAGTTCACGAACGCCGCCGCGAGGGTGGTCGAGGTGCCGCCGGAGTTCAAAGCCTGCACGTAGTTGTCGAGCGTGAACTCCGGATCCGTGAAGGCGGTCCACCATCCGGACGACTGCGTGTCGGCACCGGGACGGAACGAGGTCACGAAGAGACCGAAGGTCGGGATCGTCCAGAAGACGGCGATGATCGCGGCCGCGATCGTCGCCCCCTTCGAGGTCAGCTTCTTGTGGGCGATCGCCTCGTTGCGGCGGGTGTCGCGCTCGACCTGTCGCTTCGTGCGGTTGTCGGGTGTGACGACCATCTGTGTGGCGCTCATCAGCGGATCTCCCTCTGCTTGGCCATCGCGCGGGCGTTGTAGACGATAAGTGGCAGCACGAACAGGAACAGCACCACGGCGAGCGCTGAGGAGTGTCCGTAACTCTGGAACCGCTGCTGCTGGTTGACCATCTCGAAGCCGAGCACGCTCGTCTCGTCGCGGCCACCGGTCATGACGGCGACGATGTCGTAGACCTTCAGGGAGGCGATGGTGATCGTGGTCAGGACGACGATCAGGGATGACCGGATGCCGGGCACCGTGACGTTGCGGAAGCGCTGCCACGCGTTCGTGCCGTCGAGTTCGGCGGCCTCCATCTGCTCGATCGGCACGGCCTTGATCGCGGCGGAGAGGATCACCATCGCGAAACCGGTCTGCGTCCAGATGAAGACGACCAGCAGCATCAGGGTGTTCACGATCGGCTTGATCGCGAGCCACTGCACGGGATCGGCGCCGAACGACGTGAGGATCGCGTTGAGCAGACCCACCTGGTCGCCCTGACGTGCGTCGTACATGAACTTCCAGATGATGCCCGCGCCGACGAAGGAGATCGCGACGGGCATGAACACCAGCACCTTGAGGAACTTCTCTCCTCGGGCCCGGTCGATGAAGACCGCGTAGGCGAGTCCGATCACCACGGAGATCGTCGGGGCGAGGAGCGCCCAGAGGATCGTGTTGATGACCGACGAGGTGCCGACCGGGTTCGTGAAGACCCAGTAGTAGTTCTCGAGTCCGACGAACTCGGCGCCGGTCTTGTCGAAGAAGGACTTGAAGATCGTCGAGATCGCCGGGTAGATCAGGCCGAGGATCAGCATGATCGAGGCCGGTGCCATGAACAGGGCGAGCTGGAACAGATAGCCGGCGCCCTGGCGGGACCGGTAGTCGGCGAAGAACAGCAGAGCGCCGACGAGCAGCGCGATCGCGACGACGTAGAGCACCGCGTTCGCGTAGGGGCGCAGCAGCAGGAACGCGAGCACCGGGATGACCAGGCAGGCGGCCAGACGCAGGATGAAGTACCCGCGGCCCGGGCGCGGGGCGTACTCGATGAGGACCAGGATGATCCCCACGACCGCGCCGAAGACGAGAAGGATGAGGGGTATCTGCATCAGCGGGTGCAACCCGCCGAGGAAGAGGAAGAAGCTGTTGAGCGAGAACCCGATGGTGACGCGAGCGGATTCTTCGGTGGGTGTGGTGAAGACGAGCAGGAGCGCCAGCGCGACGAGCAGCACGAACCCGACGACGACGACCGTCCGAGTGATCGTCCGTCCCTTCGGATCGGCGCCGTGGGTCGTCACGGGAGGAGCGTCGGCCTTGACAGGCGGTTCGACGGTCACTTGCGACATGGAGTTCCCCTTCTGGACACAGCTGCGTGCCGGAGTGGTAAGTGCGGGAGGGAAACGGGGCCGGGCATGAAGCCCGACCCCGTTCGATGCAGCTCGGCTCAGCTCACGCCGGGCCTGGCGAGCCGATCAGTTGGCGTAACCGGCCTGGATGTCGGAGAGCACCGTGTCGGTGTCCTTGCCGTCGATCCAGTCGACCATTCCCTTCCAGAACGAACCGTTGCCGACTGTGGCAGGCATCAGGTCGGATGCATCGAAGCGGAAGACGGTCGTCTCGTCCTGCATGATCTTCATGGCTTCCTGCAGGAACTCGCTCGATGCGAGGCTCGGGTCGGCGTTCTTGTTGGCGGAGATGACTCCACCCAGCTTGACGCGAGCATCGGCGAACTCCGGAGAGGCCATGAACTCGAGCACCTTGACGGTCGACTCGTCGTCGGAGAACGCGGCGACGAACTCGCCACCGCCCTCGATCTGGAGCTCGCCCTCGGTCTCACCCGGCATCACGAATGCGTAGACGTCGCCGTCGGGACCGACGGTGGGCACCTCGCCCTCGGCGGTCTGCACGTCGAGGAAGTTGGCCGAGAGGAACGAGGCCTGGTGGGTCAGTGCGCAGCTCTTGTCGGCGACCTTGGCCGCGACGTCACCGAAGGCGGTGGCGTTGATGCTCTTGACGTCGCCGTAGCCCGCGTTCACGTACTCGGGGTTGAGCAGGATCTCGCCGACGGCGTCGAACGCGTCCTTGATCTCGGGGTCGGTGAACTTGACGTCTCCCGCGACCCACTTGTCGTAGACCTCGGGGCCGGACTGGCGCAGGACGAGGTCCTCGATCCAGTCGGTGCCGGGCCAGCCGGAGGCCGCCTCGGAGGCGAAACCGGCGCACCAGGCGGGCTGGCCGGTCTTCTCGACGATCGTGTCGGTGAGAGCGATCATCTCGTCCCAGGTCTTGGGGACCTCGACGCCCCACTCCGCGAAGCTCGCGGGCGAGTACCAGACGTAGCCCTTGACGTTCGCGAGCATCGGAGCCGCGTAGAACGTGTCGTCGAACGTGCCGTACTTCTTCCAGTCCTCAGACCAGTTCTCGTCGACCGCGGACTCGACGCCCTCGGGCGCTGCCATGACCTTGCCGGTGTCGACGAGGCTCTTGAGCAGGCCGGGCTGCGGCACGATGGCGATGTCGGGGGCGTCTCCACCGGTCACCTTGGTGACGATGTTGCCCTCGAAGCCCTTGTCGCCGGTGTACTCGACCTTGATGCCGGTCTCTTCGGTGAAGGCGTCGAAGCTCGAGTTCAGGTCTTCGGCCTCGACGCCGGTGATGCCTCCCGAGATGCGGACGGTCGTCTTGGCCTCGCCGCCGTCTCCGCCGTCGCCCGAGCCTCCCTCAGTGCAACCCGCGAGAGCGAGCGTCGCGACTCCGACCAGAGCGATCGGGGCGAGAAGGCGGTATCGCTGTGACAATGCCATGTGTGTTTCTCCTCTTAGGTAGATCATCCGTTCGCCCAGAGGAGCAATCGCCGCATCCATTGGGGAACCGATTCCAGGCAAACCTACTGGCCTCTCGGCGTCCCACACAACAAGCGAAGGTCACAAGCTCGCAACCTTTGCCGACACCGCGGGCCGCTTCGTGGGAGCGCTCCCGTGAATCAGGTGTGGAACCGGTTCCCTTTGGAGGATCCGCCGACTACGCTGTGATCGGCACACGAAGGACGTGGCGCTCGCGCACCTGGTCAGGGAGGACCGATGAGCAAGATCTCCGACGTCGCCGCCCTCGCCGGAGTATCGAAGGCCACGGCCAGTCGCGCGCTCAGCGGACGCGGCTATGTCTCGGAGGAGACCCGTCAGCGCGTGGCTGGAGCGGCGCAGGAGCTCTCGTACGTCGCCCACTCCTCCGCGACCAGCCTGGCGACAGGGCGCACGCACACGGTCGGCGTGGTCATGCCGCCCGTCGACCGCTGGTTCTTCTCCGAGCTGCTCGCCGGCATCCAGGAATCCCTGTTCGCGCTCGACTACGAGCTCGCCCTCTACGGCATGCAGGAGGGCACCGCGACCAGGGACCGGCTCTTCGACTCCGTGCTGCCCGGGCGCCGCTTCGACGGGATCATCGCCGTCGGCATCCAGCCGAGCGCGCATGAGCTCGAACGCCTGCGCCGATCCGACCGCCCGCTCGTCAGCGTCGGCCCCTACAGCGAGGGGTCCAGCGCCGTGTCGATCGACGACGTGGGGGCGGCGCGCATCGCCACCGAGCACCTGATCGGGCTGGGACACGCCGACATCGCCTTCGTCGGCGGCGCCGGCGACGCCGACGCCGACGACCTCAGCTTCGGGGACGCCCAGCGCGTCGAGGGCTATCTCGAGGCCCTGGCGGCCGCCGGCCTCGAGTCCATCGCGCGGATCGCCGACTCGCCTCCGACGATGCCCGGCGGGTACGCGGCCGCCGTCGAGCTGCTCGCCGACCGCCGAGGACGCCCGACCGCGATCGTGGGGGTGTGCGATGAGACCGCGATCGGGGCCATGATCGCGGCGCGACGCCTGGGCATCGCCGTGCCGACGGAGATCAGCATCGTCGGCATCGACGACCACCAGCACGCCGAGATGTTCGCGCTCACCACCATCAAGCAGTCACCCCGCGAGCAGGGACACGAGGCCGTGCGGCTGCTGCAGCGGCAGATCGACCAGCCGGACGCACCGCGCGAACGCTCGGTGACGGCATCCGCCCTCGTGGTGCGCAGCTCCACCGCCAGACGACGCTGACCCGCACGCTCCGGACGCACGAAAGCCCCGAGGAGACCCCGGGGCTTTCGTGAAGTCGTCCATCCGGGTCGCGGCGCAGAGGCCGCGACCCGGAGCGGATTACTTGAGGGTGACGGTGGCGCCAGCGGCCTCGAGGGCCTCCTTGGCCTTGTCGGCTGCTTCCTTGTTCGCGCCCTCGAGCACGGCCTTGGGAGCACCGTCGACGACGGCCTTGGCCTCGCCGAGACCGAGCGAGGTGAGCTCGCGGACGGTCTTGATGACCTGGATCTTCTTGTCACCTGCGGACTCGAGGATGACGTCGAAGGAATCCTTCTCCTCGACCTCTTCCGCGGCTCCTCCACCAGCGCCGGCAACGGCGACGGGTGCAGCAGCGGTGACCTCGAACTTCTCCTCGAACGCCTTCACGAAGTCGTTGAGCTCGACGAGGGTCAGGCCGGCGAACTGCTCGAGCAGCTCCTCAGTGGTGAGCTTAGCCATGATGTATCTCCTAGATAGATGGGGTTTGTAGACGAGATCGGAGGTCGCTCACGCGGCCTCTGCGGTCTCCAGCTTTTCGCGAAGCGCGTCGATGGTCGCGGCAGCCTTGCCCATCGTCGCCTTCATCATGCCCGCAGCCTTCGCCAGCAGAGCCTCACGGCTCTCGAGCGCGGCGTACTTGTTGACCTCGTCGGCAGAGAGGGCGTTGCCCTCGAAGATGCCGGCCTTGATCACGAGAAGCGGGTTGGCCTTGGCGAAGTCACGAAGAGCCTTGGCAGTGGCGACGAAGTCGCCGTGCACGAACGCGACGGCCGACGGACCCTTGAGGTCGTCGTCCAGCGCGGTGATGCCAGCCTTGTTGGCGGCGATCTTGGTCAGCGTGTTCTTCACCACGGCGTACTCAGCGTCCTGACGGATGCTGTTGCGCAGCTCCTTGAGCTGGGCAACCGTCAGACCGCGGTACTCGGTCAGCAGAACGGCGGACGAGTTCTCGAATGACTTCGTGAGCTCGGCGACCGATGCATCCTTCTGCGCCATGGTCACTCCTTGGTGTGTACGAGGCGCCGCACGGTGGTGGGGCGCCGACTCCGACCGCATGCAACAGAAAAGCTCCGGCGCAAGCGCACGGAGCTTTGAAAGTTCGTGTCCTGCGCGGGCCCCTGCTGAGCAGAGCTTCGATCGACTCGCGTTCGCACGCTCGACGATGACCAGCGGTCTTCGGTTGATCCCACTGTACCCCACCCCCGCCGCCTCCCCAAATCAGGGGGATCACCGTCGATGCGCGGCACGCCCCCCGTGTCCGGCGAGGGCGTCTGCCGCGCGGATGAGGCTCAGGTGCGAGAGCGCCTGCGGCGTGTTGCCCGCATGCCGAGCGTTCGCGACGTCGTACTCCTCCGACAGCAGACCCAGATCGTTCGTCATCGCGATCAGCCGGTCCATGAGATCTCGGGCGTCGTCGAGGCGATCGCTCGTCGCGTACTGCTCGACCAGCCAGAAGCTGCAGGCGATGAACGGATGCTCTCCGCCTTCCAGGCCGTCGACACCCGACTCGGTGCGATAGCGCCGGACGAACCCGTCGGTGAGCAGTGTGCTCTCGATCTGCTCCACGGTGCGCAGCATCCGCGGGTCATCCGCCGTGCAGTACCCGACCTGCGGGAGCACGAGCAGCGACGCATCGACCTCCGTCGACCCGTAGTGCTGAATGAAGTATCCGTGCTCGGCATCGACCCCGCGCTCGTCGATCTCGCGACGCAGTTCGTCGCGCACCTCCGCCCACCGTCCGGCATCGCCGGTGAGGCCCTGCTCCTGCACCGCGCGGACGCCGCGGTCGAGAGCCGCCCACATCATGACCCGGGAATGGGTGAACCACTGCGGTTCGCCGCGGATCTCCCAGATGCCGTTGTCGGGACGCGCGATCGAGGCGATGACCTGCTCGATGAGGGCCCGCTGCAGCGGCCACGAGAAGTCGCCCTCCTCGAGACCCGCGATCCTCGCGCACTCGAGGGCGACCAGCACCTCCCCGATCACGTCGCCCTGATACTGGTCGACGGCGCCGTTGCCGATGCGCACCGGCGCCGCGCCGTCGTACCCGGGCAGGCTCGACAGCTCGCGCTCGACCAGATCCCGCTCCCCGGCGATGCCGTACATGATCTGCACCTCGCTCGGCTCCCCCGCGACCGCTCGCAGCAGCCATCGCCGCCAGTGATGGGCCTCGGTGAGGAAGCCGTGTGCGATGAGAGCCTCGAGCGTCAGTGCGGCATCCCGCAGCCAGACGAAGCGGTAGTCCCAGTTGCGCGCGCCGCCGAACTGCTCGGGAAGCGAGGTGGTGGCCGCGGCGACGATGCCGCCGGTGTCCTTGTTCGTCAGCGCCCGCAGCACGAGCAGCGAGCGGACGACCTCGGCGCGATACGGACCCTCGTGCTCGATGCCGCTCGCCCACCCCTGCCACCAGGACCGCGTGGCGGCGATCGCCTCGTCGACGTCGATCGGCGTCGGCGCATGCTCGTGCGAGGGGAACCAGCTGAGCGTGAGGTCGACGACCTGGTCGGCCGCCACCGTGAACGTCGCGCGGTGCACATGGTCCTGGGCGACGAGCCGCACCCCGCGGACGATCACGGCCTCGGGGCCGGCGGTCGCGTGGAGTGCGGGCTCCTCGGCCGAGCCCACCTGTCGCACCCAGGGCAGCCGACGGGAGTAGTCGAAATGCAGGCGCAGCTCCGTGGCGAACTCCACCCGCCCTGAGATGCCGACGATCCGGCGCACCACGTCACTGCGCGTCGGATGCAACGGCAGGAACTCCTGCACCTCCGCGACGCCGTCGGCCGTCTCCCACCGGGTCACGAGCAGGAACGTGTCCGAGACGTAGTGCCTCCGAGCGGTGGCCGCGGCCTCGGTGGGGCGTAGGCTCCAGCATCCGTTGCGCGGATCTCCCAGCAGCGCCCCGAACAGCGACGGCGCATCGAACCGCGGCAGACAGAGCCAGTCGATGCTGCCCTCGCGCGAGACGAGCGCGCCGGTGCGGCAGTCGCTGAGCAGGGCATAGTCCTCGATGGGAGCGGGCATCGCCCGATTCTGGCACGACACCCTGTGCGTCGGAGCGGTTACGGTGGGACCATGACCGCTGCGACGACGCTCGTGATCTTCGGCGCCGGGGGCGACCTCGCCTCCCGGCTGCTCCTTCCCGCCCTGGGACAGCTGCTGACACGAGAGCCGTCCCGCGCGGTGCGCATCGTCGGCGCCGACCGCGAGGACTGGACCGACGCCGACCTCGAGGCGGTCGTGACGAAGGCCTTCGCCTCGATGGACGCCGAAGAGGCTGCCTCTCGTGTCGACGTGACGTTCGTGCGCGCCGACATCACCGACGCCGAAGACCTGCGCACTCTGCTGCAGGGCTGCACCGGACAGGTGGCCCTCTACTTCGCGGTGCCGCCGTCTGTGGCCGAGGCCGCGATCGAGGCCCTCACTCCCGAGATGCTGCCGGCGGGGACGATGCTCGTCATGGAGAAGCCCTTCGGCACCGATGAGGCGAGCGCCCGTGCCCTCAACCGCACTCTCACCGCCCTGGTGCCGGAGCATCAGATCTACCGGGTCGACCACTTCCTCGGCCGCTCGACCACGCTCAACCTGCTCGGTGCGCGCTTCGCGAACCGCATCCTGGAGCCGCTGTGGTCGGCCGAGAGCATCGAATCCGTCGACATCGTGTACGACGAGGCGCTCGCGCTCGAAGGCCGCGCCGGCTACTACGATGCGGCCGGCGCGCTGGTGGACATGATCCAGAGCCACCTGCTGCAGGTTCTCGCGGTGCTGGCGATGGAGGAGCCCGCCACGCTCGACGAGGTCGACTTCCGCGCCGCGACGAGCGCCGTCCTCCGTGCGACCGCGGTGTGGGCCGACGACCCCGCGACGTCCTCCCGCCGAGCCCGGTACACCGCGGGCTCGGTCGGCGGTGCGGAGAAGCCCTCGTACGTCGACGAACCGGGCGTTGACCCCGATCGCCGGACGGAGACGCTGGCGGAGGCCACCTTCGAGGTGCGCAACGCCCGCTGGGCGGGAACACCGTTCCGACTGCGGTCGGGCAAGGCCCTCGGCACGCCGGCGACCGAGATCGTCGTGCGCTTCCGCCCGGTCCGGCACCTGCCGACGGGTCTCACCGGTTCGTCCGACGGAGCCGTGCTGCGCTTCTCGCTCGGCCCGGATCGGATCTCCCTCGAGCTGAACCTCAACGCCGCCGACGACCCGTTCGAGCTCGAGCGCGCCGCCCTGTCGGCCGATCTCGGCGAGGGCGCGCTCAAGGCCTACGCCGAGGTGCTGTCTGGCGTCCTCGACGGCGACCCGCTGCTCTCCGTCCGCGGCGACGCCGCAGAGGAGTGCTGGCGGATCGTCGCCCCGATCCTCGACGCATGGCGCCGCGACGAGGTGCCGCTCGACGAGTACCCCGCGGGGTCATCCGGCCCGGCGGGCTGGCCCACCCACGCCTGATCACCGCGCCTGCGGCGCAGCGGCGTGTGAAGGGACGCAGAGTCCCCGGGCGGGGTTAGGGTCGAAGGGTGACTCCCGAACTCCGCGCACGCATCGTCGCGGATTCCCGTGACCGCGTGGCGTGGATGCGAGCCCGCTCGCGCGGCATCACCGCGACGGATGTCGCAGGACTCACCAGCGAACGGTCGATCATCCGCGCCGCCGACTCGAAGCTCGGCGGCGGCCCCCGGTTCGGCGGCAACGCCTACACCGATCACGGCCGACGCCGAGAGCCCGAGATCGCCGCCTGGGTGGCGGCCACTCACGGCATCCTGCCCTCGTCCGCCCTCTTCCGCGCCGAGGTCGAGCACCGCCATCTCGCGACTCCCGACGGCATCGCCGTCGATGCGGACGGCCGCGTCAAGCTCGCCGAGATCAAGACCACCAACAAGGCCTTCCGCGGCATCCCGCGCACCTACCTGCGCCAGATCTGGTGGCAGCAGCACGTGCTCGGCGCCGAGCGCACGCTCTTCGTCTGGGAGGAGCACGTCGACTTCGCCCCGATCCACGACGAACCGCGCTGCGTGTGGATCGACCGCGACGACCGTGAGATCGCGAAGCTCGTGGGGCTTGCCACCGATCTCATCGACGAGCTCTACCGACGGACCACCGGCATGCAGGTGCCGACCCGCATCGCCGACGCCGCCGCAGCCGCCGCAGCCAGCCGCCGTGAGCACCTGCGCGAGCGCGACGCTTTCCGCGCGCTGGCACTCGCCGACTGACCTCCTTCGGCGCGAGCGCCCTCGCGCACGAGCATCTTCGTGCGGCTCAGGTGCAACTGGAGCCGATGCCCAGCGCACCGACCGCGAGCTGTCGACTCACCCCGGTCGAGACCCAGGCCGTGCCGGCGAGTAGGTTGCGCGCCGTCATCGTGGTGGTGCTGCCCAGCAGATTCGTCAGCAGGCTCGCCAGCAGGCCCTGGGTGAGCACCGCCGTGTGGGTGTACACACCGCCGGTCGCCGGACCGGTGCTCGTGATGTTCGCGGCGGGGACCGTGGCGGTCGTCGAGCCCTGAGTCAGGGTCAGGCTCACGCCCGTGGCCGGGTAGGTCGACGTCCACACGAGCGTCACACTCTGGAAGATCCCGAGGCCGTTGTTCACCGCGGTGCACGAGGTGATCGTCGGCGCCGGCACGGTGAACGCCCGGAACGTCGCGGTGGAGTACTCGCGGTCGGTGAACGCCGCGTCGGTCACCTGCGCGGCGGGAGCGAGGCAGATGCCGACCAGCAGCAGGGTCCCGGCGACGCCGCCGAGCATCCGTCGCCGCCCACGCGCACTCACGATCCGCCGTCCTTCGCGGCCGCACGGGCGCGCGCCGCTGCGGCGAGCGCCCACCCGGCGGCGAGAAGCAGGAGGGCGCCGCCCACCGCCCAGGGAGCCACCGGCGACGGCCCGGTGGTCGCCAGGCCACCGCCCGGCCCCACGGTCGCCGACTCCCCCGAGCCCTGCGCGTGGACGCGCACCTCGGTGCTGCCGAGCTGCGCATCGGCGAGGGTGCTGCCGAGCTGCGCATCGGCGAGGGTGCTGCCGAGCTGCGCATCGGCGAGGGCGATCGAGAGGCGCAGATGCGCCGCATCGTCGTCGGACATCTCGACGAGCGAGACCTCGGCGCCGTCACGGGGGATCGACCACGCCGCCCGCACGACCGTCTCGCCGCCGGGGCATCCGCCCGCTGTCCAGGCCTGCGTGCACAGGGCGGCGTCGACGACGAGATCAGCATCGCCGGTGGCGCTGACGCCGACTCGCACGGTGCCGGGCTCGGGAGCATCCGCGCTGACGGTGACGTCCCACCGGACGGGCTGTCCAGGGCGGAGGCTCGATGCGGCGTCCCAGTCGGCGACCGACACGAGCGTGAGCACCTCCCCCTGCACGATCTGGGTCGAGGGCACGGCCCACGCGGCGGTCGGCGCGATGAGCGCCATGCCGGCGGCGACCGCGCTTGCGATGGCCGCCGCCCTGACTCCCGACCTGCGGATCATGACCCGGCCCCCGTGGCCGCTCGTGCGCGGCGCGGCCAGAACGCCCACACCACGAGCGCCGTCGCCCCGATCGTGAGCCCGCCGAGCACCAGCGGATCGCCGAGCGCCACGATCACGGTCGCGATGCCCGGCACGGAGAACAGCACCACACGCACCGACTCCACGGTGTAGAGGTACGGGTCGTCAGCCGCATTCGCATCACCGCGCATCGTGAGGACACGCTGCTCACCGCTCTCACCAGGGGCGATGGATGTGACCCGGTGGGTGACGGGGAGATCACCCGGGCGAGAGACCGTCACGACGTCGCCCACGGCGATCTCGGACGCTGCGACCTGCTGCACGACGGCCACGGAACCCGCAGGGATCGTCGGCGACATCGACCCCGTGCGGAACATGATCAGCGTGATCTGCGCGGTGAGCGCGAGGACGACCAGCACCATGCAGATCGTCCCGGCGATCGCGGCCACCCAGAGCAGTGCATCGACGAGCAGACGTCCGGCTCGAGACGACACCTCGCGACGCTGCGACTCGGGGGCCGCGCTGTCGCGTGCCGCCGCGTTCGGCGCCGTGAAGCGCTCTGCCCGCCGCTCGCGGAGCTCCCGTCTGGTGGCCGGTGCGCTCATGACATCCCTCCGCGTCTGCGGCGCCCGCTCAGGACGCCGTCCCGAGGATCTGCCACGTCTGGATCGCCGTCAGCCCCTGCGCTCCGTTGTCGGCGGTCGAGGGGAGGGTCACGGAGATGCAGTAGTTGACCGTGGATCCGCCGTTCGCACCCACGGCCTGCGACCCGGTGCCCCCGGTGGACATCGTCGAGTTGTCGGCCACCACGGCGGTACCGGCCGGGTAGGTGGTGGCGTTGCACGTGGTGCCCGTGATGGTGCGCACCCCGTAGCGCAGGTAGGGGCCGAGGCCCGTGCCCGCCGTCGACGCCACGCTCAGCTGCAGCGAACCCGCCACCGACGGGTTCGCGGTCTTCACGCTGAACAGCGAATAGACCGTGGTGCCTGGCACCATCGCACCGAAGGGGGCGCTGAACGTGAGTGCGGCCGGAGAGCCGACCGGATGGCTGCTGAACGTCGCGCCGTCGACGGCACCGACGATGTCGAAGCGACCGGCGGTGAAGGTCGCGCTGCTGTACTCGGAGTCGTTCCATGCCGCGAGGGTCATCGTGGCGCCGACGCCGAACACCAGCCCGCCCGCGAGGACGGCCCGGATCCGGCGGGAGCGCGATCGCCTTCCCTCCCGCATGGATCTGCGGGTGCCGGCCATGATCAGTTGGCGGTCGAGGTCGCCGTGAACTTCCATGTCGCGGTCGCCGCGGCGCCCTGGGTGAGACCGGATCCGGCCGTGACGGCGAAGCACAGCTGCACCGGAGTCCCCGCGGTACCCGCCGTCGCCCCCTTGGTCAGCGGCACCGAGGTGGCACCGGTCTGTGTCGCGAGGGTGGCGCCGGAGGCGAGCAGTGTGCCCGTCGCCGCGGCCCCGCAGGTCGCACCCGGTGCGATCGCCGTCACGGTGTAGGAGAGGTTCGCGGCGTTGCCGCCCGATCCGGCGGTGACACCCGTGGGCAGGAGCGTCGCGTTGTTGGTCGTCGTGCTGTCGAGACGTACCCAGAACGGTGCGTAGACCACGTCACCCGGTGCCATCGAAGACGCGACGGCCGGGAGCTGGAACACCAGCGAGACCGCCGTGTCGCCGTTGTCCACATTGTGATTGACGTACGCGGTCGTGGCGCTCGCCGTCGAGCCCTCGAGATTGAAGGATCCGGCGGTGAACGTCCCCGATGCGAACTCCGAATCGTTCCACGCGGCGAGGGTCACCCCGATTCCCACGCCGAGCACCAACCCGCCGGCCAGAACGGCCAGCACTTTCCGTGTCGTGTCCTTCTGAACCATGTCTCCCCCTCAGGAACCGAGAACCGCGGATGCCTGGGGACGCCCGACTGGGGCGCATCCGCGGTTCGGTATGGATCAGTTTTGTCCACAGAATGCCGGAACACAACCCCTGAGCGCGCATAGCTGTACAAGAATGGGGGATTCTGAGAGAAAAACGTCTACCTGTCTTCGCGACCGGTCGGATGGTTGCGGTTAGTCGCTCCCAATGCGCCTCAGCGCGACAGCACGCGCTGCGCCTCCGCTGCGACATCGGCAGCGATCGTGTCGAGCAGGGACGAGCGCAGATTCCACTGCTGCCAGAACAGCTCCACGCGCAACGCCGGGCCACCGAGGGGGATGAGGCCGTCGTCCTGCTGCAGTACCGGCACCATTCCCCAGCCGAGCCCCAATCGCACCGCGAGTGCGTAGTCGTGCGATGCCGGCACATAGTGCCGCGGCACCCCCTGCTGGTCGACCCCCTTCGCCGCGAGCCACTCGTGCTGCAGCGCGTCGCGGCGATCGAAATCGACGAACGGCGCGGCGGCCAGAGCCTGCGCGTTCACGCCGTCAGGGAACCAGCGCCGCACGAAAGCAGGTTCCCCCATCGCGTGATACTCGAGCACCCCCAGAGGCGAGACCGAACAGCCGGCGACCGGGGTCGCCTCACTCGTGACGGCGGCCATCACCGTGCCCGACTCGAGCAGTCGCGCCGTGAAGTTCTGATCGTCGCGGTGCAGGTCGAAGTCGAGATCGTGCACAGCCGACAGCCGAGCGAGTGGCGGCAGGAACCACGTCGACAGCGAATCGGCGTTCACGGCGAGCGGGATGCGGGCGCGAGGCGCATCCTCGCTCTGCAGACCCAGACCGGCGAGCGCATCGTGCTCGAGAAGCGCCATCTGACGCGCGAGCCGGACCACGGCCTCGCCCGCCTCGGTGAGGCGGGCCGGCTTGGTGCGCACGAGGAGCACCCTGCCCAGCTGCTCCTCGATGGTCTTCAGGCGCTGGCTCACCGCAGAAGGGGTGATCCGGAGGACGCGGGAGGCCGCATCGAGCGTGCCCTCGTCGGCGACGGCGGCCACGGTGGCGGCGAGTTCGGGGTCTATCTTCACATCAGTGATGCTAATGGTTCGGTAGAAATCCTCGCTGGTGCTCATGTGGGGCTGCTCCCTAGCGTGGAGGCATGCTCTCCGTCTTCTCGGGTCTCGGCCTCGGCCTGTCCCTGATCATCGCCATCGGCGCCCAGAACGTCTTCGTGCTGCGACAGGGCATCCGCCGTGAGCACGTCGTGGCCGTGGTCGTCATCTGTGCGGTCTCCGATGCCCTGCTGATCGCCGCCGGGGTCGCCGGACTCGGCTTCGTCATCTCGGCGGCGCCGTGGCTCGTCGCCGTCGTCCGATGGGCGGGAGCGCTGTTCCTGCTGACATACGGCCTGCTCGCCGCTCGACGCGCCTGGCAGGGCGGCGAGGGGCTGCGCGTGGACACCGCCGAAGGCGACGCGCGCCCCGGGTACGCGGATGCCCGCGCGGCCGGGCCCGCGAGCACGGGCACAGGCACCCGCACCCGCGAGGCCACGGGCACCGGCACGCGCACGGGACTCGCACCCGTCATCCTCACCGTGCTCGCACTCACCTGGCTCAACCCGCACGTCTATCTCGACACGGTCCTGATGCTCGGATCCATCGCGGCGACGCACGGCGAGCAGCGGTGGCTGTTCGCCGCCGGGGCGATCACGGCGAGCGTGCTGTGGTTCACCGCCCTCGGCTTCGGTGCGCGCTACCTCGGTCGCTGGTTGCGCACCGAACGATCGTGGCGGATCCTCGACGCGCTGATCGCCGTCGTCATGATCGCACTCGCGGTCAGCCTCGCACTGCCCGTGATCGGAGTCTGATCGACGGCCTCGCCCTCACGCGCCGTCGAGGGGCCGCAGGAGGCGTGCGAGGAAGCGCTGAGTGCGCTCGTGCTGCGGTGCGCCGAAGATCTCCGCCGGGGTTCCCGACTCCACCACTGCGCCGGCATCCATGAAGAGAACGCGGTCCGCGGCTTCGCGCGCGAAGCTCAACTCGTGGGTCACCACGACCATGCTCCACCCTTCGTCCGCGAGCTCCTTGATCACGAGGAGCACCTCGCCGACGAGCTCGGGATCGAGCGCGCTGGTGGGCTCGTCGAAGAGAAGCAGGTCTGGCCGCAGGGCGAGCGCGCGCACGATGCCGACGCGCTGCTGCTGCCCACCCGACAGCTGGTGCGGGTGCGCGTCCTCCTTGTCGGCGAGCCCCACCCTGGCCAGCAGCGCCCGCGCATCGGCTATCGCCTCGGCCTTCGGCCGGCGCTGCACCCGCCACGGCCCCTCGATGACGTTCTCGAGCACCGTCAGATGAGGGAACAGGTTGTGGTGCTGGAACACCATCGCCGACCGATCGCGCAGCGCGAGCCGCTGGCGCGCCCGCACCCGCGGTGCGACGGCGTCTGTGGGCGCGAAGTCGATATCAGGACCCCCAGCGACCACGATCGTGCCGGAATCCGGGGTTTCCAGCCCGTTCAGCGCACGCAGCACGGTCGTCTTGCCCGACCCGCTCGGGCCGATCAGCACCACGACCTCGCCGCGGTGCAGGGTCAGATCGATGCCGCGCAGCACCTCATTGTCACCGAAGCTCTTGCGCAAGCCACGGGCCGTCAACAGCGCGTCGGCCGGCGAGCCCGGTGTCGGGGACGGGACATCGGCGGGCGTCGGATCGGGCGAGCTCGCCGGGTCAGTGAGCGACATTGCGGTCGAGTCTCCTCTCCAGTGCGCTCTGCCCGAACGAGAGGATCAGACAGAGCACCCAGTACACCAGGGCCGCAGCCAGGTAGAGCACCATGAACTCCAGGGTCGCCGAGGCGATCTGCTGGGCCACCTTGAACAACTCGGTCACCAGGATCAGGGATGCCAGAGAGGTGTCCTTGACCAGCGAGATGAACGTGTTCGACAGCGGCGGCACCGAGACCCGAGCGGCCTGCGGCAGGATGACGCGGGTCAGTGTGCGCGTGCGGTTCATCCCCACCGTGTAGGCGGCCTCCCACTGGCCCTTGGGCACCGAGAGGATGGCCGCGCGGACGACCTCCGCACCGTAACCGCCCACGTTGAGGGACAGCGCGATGATGGCGCTCGGCCACGGGTCGATCTTCAGTCCGATCGATCCGAGACCGTAGAAGATCACGAACAGCTGGACGATCATCGGCGTCCCGCGGATGACCGAGATGTAGAACCTCGCGACGGCGGAGAGAAGCGGGTTGACTGAGATCCTCATCAGGGCGATGCCGACCGCGATCACGAGACCGACCGCGAAGGAGATCAACGCGAGCGGCACCGTGACCGTCACACCCGCCAGGGCGATGGGCCCGAGCGAATCGAGGAACAGCTGCCAGGGGTTCTCCATGGGTTACTGGGTGACGTCTTCGCCGAAGTACTTGTCGCTGATCTCGGCCAGCGTGCCGTCTGCACGCAGCTCGTCGAGGGCGGTGTCGATCGCGTCGACGAGCGCGGTCTTGTCCTTCGTGAACACGAACGCCTGCTTTCCCGCATCGTCGGTCTCGGCGGCGATCTTCAGCCCGGAGTCGCTGGTGGTCTTCTCGTAGTCCAGGAACGTGAGCTTGTCGTTGATGGTCGCATCCACGCGCCCCTGGCGCAGCAGCTCGACGGCCTGCGCCCAGCCTTCGACACCCTCGACCTTGGCACCGGACTCGGTGGCCAGGTCGTTCCAGTTGCTGGTGAGCGACTGCGCGGTGGTCTTGCCCGCGAGGTCGGCGAACGAGGAGATCGAGTCGTCATCATCCGCGACGACGATGACTCCGGGCGAGACGGTGTACGGGGTGCTGAAGAGATACTTCTCCTCGCGCTGGTCGCTGATGCTCACCTGATTCGCGATCACGTCGAAGCGCCCCGCGTCGAGGCCGGCGAAGATCGCGTCCCACTGGGTCTCTTGGAACTCCACCTCGAGCCCGAGCTTGTCGGCCACGGCCTGGATGATCTCGACGTCGAATCCGGTGAGATCTCCGGTGCCGCCGTCGCCGTGGAAGCTGAAGGGGCGATACGTGCCCTCGGTCGCGACGGTGAGGGTGCCGTCGGTGACGAGACCGAAGTCGGACCCCGCGCCCGGCTCGGACGATGAGGTGCTCTCCGGCGAGGTGCTGCCGCTGCACGCGGTGAGTGCGGCGGCGACGACGACCAGAGCCGTGACGGCGATGAGGCGACGGGACATGGGAACCCTCCTGGGGTGTGCGATGTGACGCAGGCGATGAAACACGGTGCTGTGGCGCGGAACTCCCCCACAGTACGCGGCATCCGGGTCGCATCCCGTATCGGATGTCGTCGGATGTCGTTCCGGGAGAACGCAGAAACGCCCCCGGGAGAACCCGGGGGCGTTTCAGAGTGTCACACTCAGATGGCGTTGACGTCCAGCGGGATGCCGGGGCCGAACGTGGTCGACACGGCGCCCTTCTGGATATAGCGGCCCTTCGAGCTCGACGGCTTCAGACGCACGATCTCCTCGAGCGCTGCACCGATGTTCTCATCGAGCTGCTCAGCGGTGAACGAGGACTTGCCGACGACGAAGTGCACGTTGGCGTGCTTGTCGACGCGGAACTCGATCTTTCCGCCCTTGATCTCCTCGACTGCCTTGGCAGCGTTGGGGGTCACGGTGCCGGTCTTCGGGTTCGGCATCAGACCGCGCGGGCCCAGCACCTTTCCGAGACGACCGACCTGGCCCATGAGCTCAGGGGTGGAGACGGCCGCATCGAACGCGGTCCATCCGCCGGCGACCTTCTCGATGAGCTCGGCGCCGCCGACCTCATCGGCGCCTGCGGCGATCGCCGCCTCGGCCGCGGGGCCGGTGGCGAAGACGATGACGCGGGCGGTCTTACCGGTTCCGTGCGGCAGGATGACGGTGCCGCGCACCATCTGGTCTGCCTTGCGGGGGTCGACCGAGAGCTTCAGCGCGACCTCGACGGTCGAGTCGAACTTCGACGAGCCGGTCTCCTTGGCCAGAGCGACGGCCTCGGAGGGGGTGTAGAAACGGTCTGCCTCGATCTTCTCGGCGGCAGCCTTGTAAGCCTTGGACTTGGTAGCCATGATTATTCTCCTCAGCCCTCGACCGTGATGCCCATGGAACGGGCGGTGCCGGCGATGATCTTCGAGGCAGCCTCGATGTCGTTCGCGTTCAGATCGGCCTGCTTGGTCTCTGCGATCTCGCGGACCTGCTCCTTGGTGATCTTCGCGACCTTGACGGTGTGCGGAGTCGCGGAGCCCTTGGGGATGCCTGCGGCCTTCTTGATGAGCTCCGCCGCCGGCGGGGTCTTCAGGATGAACGTGAAGCTGCGGTCCTCGTAGACGGTGATCTCGACGGGGATGACGTTGCCGCGCTGCGACTCGGTCGCGGCGTTGTACGCCTTGCAGAACTCCATGATGTTGACGCCATGCTGACCGAGCGCGGGGCCGATCGGCGGCGCCGGGTTGGCAGCGCCAGCCTTGATCTGAAGCTTGATCAGGCCGGTCACCTTCTTCTTCGGTGCCATTCTCTTTCCTTTCATCGAATCGGATGCCTCGGCATCCGTTTCTCCCGCGATCCGGCGGTTCCGGACAGCGGTGGGATTCGCGCGCACGCCGAAGCGGCACGCAAACCACGTAAGTCTACCCGATCCGGAGACCCGCGGACTACGCACGCCGTTCGAGCACCGGATGCCGAGCGGGGTCGATAACGCAGGGGAACAGCCCGTTCGGGATGCGGAACTGACCCCGCACGGTCTTCCGGATGCGGAACTGACCCCGCACGGGACTCGCCGCCCGTTCGGGATGCGGAAGTGACCCCGCACGGGACTCCCCGCGGGATCGCCGCCACGTCGACGTGCCGGACGCCGAGCGGGGTCGATAACGCAGCGGAACAGCCCGTTTCGGATGCGGAACTGACCCCGCACGGAATCACGGATGCGGAACTGACCCCGCACGGTCTCGACACCCGTTTCGGATGCGGAAGTGGCCCCGCACCGAATCACGGATGCGACAACGGACCCCGGATGCGAGAACGGCCGCCCCGAAGCGGGACGGCCGTTCTCGTGAGACGTGTGTGTCAGATCATCTTCGTGACCTGGTCGAACGACAGCTCGACCGGGGTCTCACGCTCGAAGAGCGACACGAGCACCGTGAGCTTTCCGCTCTCGGGCTTGATCTCGCTGATCGAACCGGGCAGACCCGCGAACGAGCCCTCCTTGATCGTGATGGTCTCGCCGACCTCGAAGTCGACCTCGGCCGGCAGCGGACGAGCGACGGCGACGCCGCCCTTCGACGCGATGTTCTTGGCCGTGGGGACGTCCTTGACCTCGACGAGGGACTTCAGCATGTTGAAGGCCTCTTCGAAACGCAGCGGAGTCGGGTTGTGAGCGTTGCCCACGAAGCCGGTGACGCCAGGCGTGTGACGGACGACGGACCAGGTGTCTTCGGTGAGCTCCATGCGCACGAGCACGTAGCCCGGGATGCGCACGCGGGTGACCATCTTGCGCTGGCCGTTCTTGATCTCGACGACGTCCTCCATCGGGACCTCGATCTGGTAGATCTCGTCCTCGACCTCGAGCGTCGACTTGCGCTGCTCGATGTTCGCCTTGACCTTGCGCTCGAATCCGGCGTACGAGTGGATGACGTACCACTTGCCGGGCAGCATCCGCAGGTCGAGGCGGAACGCCTCGTACGGGTCCTCCTCGGCGTCGTCGGCATCCTCGTCGCCCTCGGCGTCGTCCTCGTCGGCGTCCGCCGCGGGACGGTCGTCTTCGCCGTTCACGTCGGGGCCGTCGTAAGGGGTGACCTCGTCGGCCCCGGCAGCCTCGAGCTCGGCGGTCTCGTCCGCCACGGATTCGTTGAGGACCTCGGCGGCGGCCTCAGCCTCTGCCGCCTCGTCCAGGTTGAGAGCGTCGTTCACGATCGCATCCGCCTCCGGGTCGTCGATTTCGATGTCGGTGTCGTCCTGCGTGTCGGGCTCGGCGTCGACGTCCTCGACGTGCAGCGCGACGTGCTCGGCCGGGGTGACCGAGTTCTCCTCAGCGGCGAGGACGTTGCCCTCCTGGGCCTCGTCCTCCTCGCTGGACTGCTCGGCAGCGGTCGCCCAGTCGGCGTCGTCGGAATATCGTTCAGCCACGTTGTTTCTTTCCAATCACTGCGGCCAGGCCGCGAGGGCGTCAGGCGCCCGGAACCCCGAACACCACGTGCGTCACCCAGGCGAACAGGGTGTCGAGTCCGTAGACGATGCCCATGACGATCAGGACGAAGACGAGCACCACTGCGGTGAACTTGACCAGTTCCTTGCGGGTCGGGGTGACGACCTTGCGCAGTTCGGCGATGACCTGACGGAAGAACAGGGCGATGCCCGCGAAGAAGCCCACGAGTCCGCGCTTCTTCTCGCGGGTGGCGCCGGACGCGACGACATCGCCGCGCGGTTCGTCCTGATCCATCCTGAATGTACCTTTCGTGTGTCAGCGTGTGCTGACGCGCAGGGCGGACAGGAATCGAACCTGCAACCTGCGGTTTTGGAGACCGCTGCTCTGCCAATTGAGCTACCGCCCTAGAGACCGGATGGTCTCGGGGTGTCGTCTTCATCCTGCCATCCGGACCGGACCGGAGGACCGGGCACGGCGAAAGAATGCAGACAACAACTGCTCGTCAAGCATACGGCATCCTCCGGCCGCGGCCGAACCGGACCCCGAGGTGCCGTTGTTGTTAGGCTCGGCGGGCGGACGCGACAGGAGGCGATGCGGTGAGTGCTGACGTGCAGCAGTTCCAGGTGGACCTGCGCGGGGTCGTCGACCTTCTGAGCCGGCACATCTACTCGAGCCCCCGCGTCTATCTGCGCGAGCTTCTGCAGAACGCGCGGGATGCCGTCACGGCGCGCCGCGAGGTCGACGGTGCGGGCGGACACATCCGGATCACCCCGCTCACCGACGCCTCCGGCGAGTTCGTGCTGCGCGACGACGGGATCGGCCTGACCATCGACGAGGTCGCGGATCTGCTGGCCACCGTGGGGCGCAGCTCGAAACGCGACATCTTCGACCTCCCGCGCAGCGACTATCTCGGCCAGTTCGGCATCGGGCTGCTCAGCTGCTTCATGGTCGCCGACACCATCGTGATCCGCTCGCGCAGCGCACGCGGAGGCTCGGCGGTCGAATGGACCGGCAACGCGGACGGCACCTTCCGCGTCGTCGAGATCGACGACGATCTGCCCATCGGCACCAGCGTGCACCTGTCGGCGCGGTTCGACGCCGACGACCTGCTGCGCCCCGCCGCGGTGCGCGAGCTGGCGACGACGTTCGCCGAGTTTCTGCCCGTGCGCGTCACGGTGGACTCACCGACCGGCGACATCGACATCACCCGCCCCGCGCCGTTCCTCGATGCCGCGGACGACATCGAGCAGGCCGTGCGGTACGGGCGCGACCTCCTCGGCGCCGCCCCCTTCGACGCGATCGAGCTGCACGAGCCGGCGACCGGCACGCGCGGACTCGCCTACGTGCTGCCGTACGCCCCGCCGCCGGGCGCACGCCAGGCGACGCGTATGTATCTGGGGCGGATGCTGCTCGGCGAGCGCGTCGACGACGTGCTGCCGGAATGGGCGTTCTTCGTCCGCGCGGTCGTCGACTCCACCGGCCTGTCGCCGACCGCGAGTCGCGAGTCGCTCGTCGACGACGCGGCCCTCGAGCGGGTGCGGGAGCACCTCGGCGCCGGCATCCGTCGCTGGGTGCTCGAGCTCGGGCTGCGCGAACCCCACCGGCTCGCGCAGTTCGTGGCGATCCACGAGGTGGGGCTGAAGTCGCTCGTCCGCCACGATGAGGAGCTCGCGCGGTTCATCACCCGGTGGCTGACCCTCGAGACCACGCACGGCACGATGCGCATCGGCGATCTGGTCGAGCGGTATCCGCACGTGCGCGTCGCCCCGTCGGTCGACGAGTTCCGTCAGGTGGCGGGCATCTCACCGGCATCCGAGGTCCTTGTCAACGGCGGCTACCTCTACGACTCCGACATCGTGCGCATGCTGCCCGATCTCTATCCCCACGTCACCGTCGAGGTCGTCGACGTGACCGGGGAACTCGACCGCCTCGATCCCCCTCCCCTGGACGACCGCGACGCCGCGCTCGCCCTCGAGGCGAGGGCGAGCGCGGTGCTGAGCGCCTCCGACTGCTCGGTCACGGTGCGCTCCGTCGACCAGCCCGAGCTCGCCGCGCTCTACGTCGCCGACCCCGAGGTGCTGCGCCGCATCGATCGCGGTCGCACGCGAGGGATCACCGGATCGCTGTGGGGCGGGGTGCTCGATCGCATCGACGCGACGACCGCGGCGGGCGGAGCCGAGGATCTCCGCGCACGCCTGTGCCTGAACTGGTCGAACCGCGTGATCAGAGCGCTGGTGCGCGTCGCCGACGACGCGGTGTTCGCCCGCACCGTGCAGCTGCTCTACATCCAGGCCCTGCTTGCCGGACACCACCCGCTCTCCGACTCCGACCGCGCCCTCATGACGACGGCCCTCACCGACCTGGTCGCACTGTCGGCCGGCCTCGAAGAGGACTCGCTGCCGTTCGACGACGCGTTCTGATCCGCCCACCACAGCCCGAAGGACTCACCATGGAACGCTCGCGCACGCGCTTCACGCAGCTTGTCGAGGAGATCGATCGCACCCCCTGGGGCCCCGCCGAGCAGGCGCTCGTCGCCGAAGCGGTGGCGCTCGCGGTCGAGATCGGCGACGAGCGGCTCGAGTACGAGGCACGGATGCGGCAGACCGCGTCGGCCAACATGAACGGCGCGACCGACGTGATGCTGAACTCGTTCGCGTGGTGCCTGGCCCGGCACGATGCGGACCCGCAGCGCTTCCCCGCCGACCTCGAATACGGCGGCGCCGACCTGATGTGGCAGTTCAAATGGATGGCCTCGTCGCTGCGGTCGTCGCCGGCGTTCTCGTCCGAGCAGATCGCCGCAGTGCTCGACGACATGGAGGCGCACTACCGGGCGGGCGGGCTCGGGCTCAGCGGCGTGCTGACCGCGCGCTTCGAGGACGCGTGGGATGCCGGCCGCCTCGACGACGCCGAGACCCTGCGTGTGCAGCTGGAGGCCACGCCCCGAGACGATCACAGCCACTGCGACGCCTGCGGACGCAGTCAGTTCGCCGGTTTCTTCGCCGAGACGGACCGTGAGGAGCAGGCCATCCGTCTCGTCGAGGAGATGCTCGAGGGCGGATTCTCGTGCGGCGAGGAGCCCGAGCACGCCCTCTCCCGCGTGCTCGTGCCGTACCTGCGCGCAGGCAGGCTGGATGAGGCGAGGAGTGCCCATCTGCGCAGCTACCGCCTCGCCAAGGACAATCCCGACAACCTGCGCATCGTGGCCAACAACATCGTGTTCTCCGCTCTCACCGGCAACGAGGCCCGCGCGCTCGCCCAGGTCGAGCGCCACATCTCGTGGCTCGGCCACGACGGCCTCAACGTCGACGCGCACGCCGCCGCACTCGCGGCCTTCGCCTTCGCGCTCGATAGGGTGACCGCGGCCGGACACGGCGACACCCCGGTGCGGGGCGCGGACTCCCCCGCGCTCACCGAGTTCTTCGGCGCGCACGAGGGAGCCTGGCACGCCGCCGAGCTCGCTGCGGCGTCGTGGGCGGCGGCGGAGCGCATCGGCGCCGAGTTCGATCGCCGCGACGGCACCGACGGCCACGCCCGCAGCCTCGCCAGGACCCGCACCCTCTCGAGCGAGCACTACGACGTGCCGATCCGCTCCGACGCCTTCTCCACCGTCCCTGAGGCGGCCGCTCCCGCGGATCCGGATGCGTGGTTCGACCGCGCCATGCAGCTCGCCCAGTTCGGCGCCGAGCACGAGACGCTCCAGGCGCTCCCGCACGCGATGGGCGTCGAGGACCCCGGCAAGATCGCGCAGCTGCTGTCGATGCGGCTCGGGATCCTCATCGCCCTCGACCGCGAGGAGGAGGCTGCCGAACTGCTCCCCGCGCGCATCGATGCTCTGCGGGCGGCCGGACTCGACGAACAGGCCGACCTCGAACAGCGGCTCGGCCTCGCCACGTTCGGCGTGAACACCGCCGACGCCGCATCCGCCCTCGAAGACGCGCTCGCCGACGCGTCGTCCCTGCCCGCATGGTCGCGCGGAGACCTCGCCATCAGTCGGGCCTCGCTGCACCTGCAGTCCGAGGAGCCGGCGGCCGCTCTCGACATGGCGGAGATCGCCGCCAGGGCCTTCGTCGAAGCGGGCGACGTGCGGCTGGCGAACACCACGACGCTCGTCGCCATCGCGGCGATGCTGCACTCGGGAGACATCGAGAGCGCCTCGGCCGTGCTCGACCGCTTTCTCGCACAGGACGACCTCAGCACCGGTCACCGGGCGCAGGCCCTGCAGACACGCGCCAGGGTGCGCGGCGGCAGCGACGCCTTCGTCGAGGGTGCCGCGGATGCCGACGAGGCCTGCCGGCTGCTCGCCGGGCTCGGCGCGACCACGGCCCTGGCCGCGGCGCATCTGCTCGCCGGCGCGCTGTGGGAGGACGCCGGCGATGCCGAGAAGGCCGTCACCCGCTACCGCGTGACCTCGCGGCTCGTGGCGCAGGAGGGCGGCGATCAGGCCGGCGCCGACTTCCGCCTCGCACGCGCCATGCTCTCGGCCGGTGACTCGGCGGTCGCCGCGGAGCTGTTCGCACAGGTGCTGGAGCGCGAGGAGCAGGCCGGGGTGCCGGCCGCGTCACGGGCGATGACGGCATCCCTGCTCGCCCGCGCGCTGACGGCGTCGGGAGAGTACGGGCAGGCCGTCGGCGCCTTCGGCTACGCCGCCGAGCTGTTCGGACAGGACGACGAGCATGCCGAGCAGGCCGTGGCTCTGACCGAGCGCGCGAAGATCCTCGCCCGCTTCGACGAGCACGACGAGGCGATCGAGGCGCTCGAGACGGCATCCGCACTCGCCCGACGCGCCCCTGAGGCGGTCGGCACCCTCGCCGACGTGCTGCACAACCTCGGCCAGGCGTACGGGGCCCGTCAGGACGAGCGGGCCTTCTCACTGCTCGACGAGGTCGCGGCCCTCGCCCGGGAGCACGACGCGGAATGGCTGCTCGCCGACGTCACCGACTCCCGCGGGCGCGTGCTCGCGCAGTTCGGACGCACGGACGAGGCCGTCGCCGCCGCGCTCACCGCGGCCGACGCGTTCGCCGCCGTCGGGGACCTCGGCGCGGCAGGCGGATCGGAGCTGTTCGCGGCCCGCCTGCTCGCAGCGAACGAGCGCCCCGGTGATGCCGTGCCGATCTACCGCAGCGCGATCGAGCACGCCGACGGCCAGCCCGCGCTGCGGGAGGTCTGCGCCCTGGAGCTGGGCACTGCCCTCGAGGCGCTCGGACGCCACGCCGAGGCCGAAGAGGTGCGTGGGCTGCTCGAGAGCTGACTCACACGGGCCCGTGCTCGTCCCGGCCGACGCGGGCCGGCCGACGCGGGTCGGCCGACTCGTCCCGGCCGACGCGGGCCGGCCGACGCGGGCCGGCCGACGCGGGCCGACCGAGCTCAGAGGAACTGCCGCCAGTTCGCCCTGGCGAGGTCGAGCAGCTCGTCGCCCCGGCCGGACATGACCGTGCGGATGGCATACAGGGCGAATCCCTTCACCTGCTCGGCCTCGATCGCCGGCGGCATGGACAATTCCTGTCGCTCGGTCACGACGTCGAGCAGTGCGGGTCCGTCGTGTGCGAGCACCTCGCGCACAGCCTGGGGCAGGTCCTCGCTGTTCTCGACGCGACGGGCGAAGATGCCCATGGCCTCGGCGATCGCCGCGAAGCTCGGGTTGGTGAGATCGGTGCCGTAGGTCACGAACCCGGCCGCCTTCATCTCGAGCTCGACGAAGTTCAGCGACGAATTGTTCACCACGATGGTCTTCACCGGAAGTCGGTTCTGCGTGAGGGTGAGCAGCTCGCCCAGCATCATCGCCAGTCCGCCGTCGCCGGCGAGAGCGACCACCTGACGGTCGGGGTGCGACACCTGAGCACCGATCCCGTGCAGCAGCGCGTTCGCCATCGAGCCGTGCGTGAACGAACCGATCAGTCGACGGTTCTCGGTCATCGACAGGTAGCGCGCCGCCCACACGGTGGGCGAGCCGACATCGGCCGTGAAGATCGCGTCATCCGCGGCCTGCTCGTCGAGCAGCCGGGCGAGGTACTGCGGGTGGATCGGGCGCCCCGCCTTCGTCGGCGTGGCGAGGTCGTCGAGCTTCGCCCTGGTCTTGCGGTAGTGCGCCGTCGCGTCGTCGAGATGGCCGCGATCGCTCTTCTCGGCGAGTCGAGGCAGCAGCGCCGAGACGGTCGCGCCGACGTCGCCGACCAGGCCGAGATCGAGCGGATGCCGCTTGCCCAGCTGCGATCCGCGGATGTCGACCTGGATCGTCGTGGCGTGCTCGGGGTAGAACTGCTCGTAAGGGAAGTCGCTGCCCAGCACCAGCAGCGTGTCGGCGGCCTCCATCGCGCGATAGCCGGAGGCGAAACCGAGCAGTCCCGTCATCCCGACATCGAAGGGATTGTCGTACTCGATGAACTCCTTGCCGCGGAGCGCGTGCACGATCGGCGCGCCCAGGCGGTCGGCCAACGCGACGACCTCGTCGTGCGCGCCCTCGACACCGGCGCCCGCGAGGATCGTGGTCTTCTTCGACGCGTTCAGCAGAGTCGCCGCTCGCTCGAGCTCGTCGGCGCGGGGCACGACGACCGGATGCGTGCGCTCGATGACGACCGCACGGTCATCGGCGATCTCGGAGAGGGCGACATCGCCGGGGATCACCAGCACCGCGACCCCTCGCTGCTCGATCGCTGCGCGCATCGCGATCTCGAGCAGTCGCGGCATCTGCGACGGATCGGCGACGTACTCGACGTAGACGCTGCACTCGCGGAAGAGCTCCTGCGGGTGCGTCTCCTGGAAGTACCCGGTGCCGATCTCGGACGTCGGGATGTGGGCCGCGATCGCCAGCACCGGGACCCGCGAGCGGTTGGCGTCGAAGAGACCGTTGATCAGGTGCAGGTTGCCCGGCCCGCAGGAGCCTGCCACCACCGCGAGGTCGCCGGTGAGCGACGCATCCGCCGCCGCCGCGAATGCCGCGGACTCCTCGTGGCGGACGTGCACCCATCGGATCCCGCCGTCCTTGCGGAGGGCGTCGGTGAACCCGTTGAGGGAATCACCCGGAAGGCCGTAGACACGGTCGATCCCGTTGGCGCGGAGGGTCTTGACGATGTTCGTTGCGACGGTTGCCATGATTCCAACCTACGCCCGCGCGGGCGACCAGGTTCCGGCACCCGTCGAAGCTCGACGCGACCACACACGCCGCCCTTCGTCTCGTCGCTGCGCTCCGGTTCCTGAGCGAGCGGAGCGAGACGAAGGGCGCTCAGGAACCAGGAAAGGCCGTCGCCCCGCCACACCCCGCCCCCTGAGCGAGCGAAGCGAGACGAAGGGCACCCCGCCCCCTGAGCGAGCGAAGCGAGACGAAGGGCGCTCAGGGGGCGGGAAAGGCCGTCGCTGCGCTCCGGTTCCTGAGCGAGCGAAGCGAGACGAAGGGCGCTCAGGAAGCGCGAAAGGCCGTCGCTGCGCTCCGGTTCCTGAGCGAGCGAAGCGAGACGAAGGGCGCTCAGGAAGCGCGGAGCGAGACGAAGGGCCGGTGCTCAGCCGATCCGGATGAGCTTCTTGTTGACGAACTCGTCGGCGGCGAGGTGACCGAGCTCCCGCGAGGTGCCGCTGCGCTTGATGCCGCCGAAGGGCAGCTCCGGGCTGTCGGCGAGCACGAGGTTCACGTAGACCATGCCCGCCTCGATGCTGTCGGCGACGCGCTCGGCCTGCTCGGCATCCGTCGTGAAGACGTACGAGCCGAGACCGAAGGTCGTGTCGTTCGCCAGGGCGACCGCCGCGTCCTCGTCGGCGACCCGATACACGACTGCCGCGGGGCCGAAGAGCTCCTCGCGATAGACGTTCATCTCGGGCGTGACATCGGCGAGCACGGTCGGCGCGAAGAACGCGCCGTCTCTGGTGCCGCCGGTCAGCAGCGTCGCGCCCTGCTCCACGGCCTGATCGATCTGCTTCTGCAGGTTCTCGGCAGCCGCCTCGGACGAGACGGGTCCGAGCACCGTGTCGTCGAGCGTGGGGTCGGTCGCCGTGACCGATGCCATCGCCGCCGTGAACTTCTCGACGAACGAGTCGTAGAGGTCGTCGACGATGATGAACCGCTTGGCGCCGTTGCACGCCTGGCCGTTGTTGTCGAGACGGGCGTCGACTCCCGCCTGCACCGTGGCGTCGAGGTCGTCGGTGGAGAGCACGATGAACGGGTCGGATCCGCCGAGCTCCAGCGCGACCTTCTTCAGGTTGCGTCCGGCGATCTCGGCGACGGCGGCACCGGCACGCTCCGAGCCCGTGAGCGAGACGCCCTGCACGCGCGGGTCGGCGATCATGTCGGCGATCTGGTCGTTCGTCGCGAGGACGTTCTGGTACGCCCCCTTCGGGAATCCGGCATCGTGATAGATCGCTTCGATGGCGGTCGACGACTCGGGGCACTGCGGCGCGGGCTTGAGCAGGATCGTGTTGCCCACGATCAGGTTCGGCGCCGCGAAGCGCACGATCTGGTACGCCGGGAAGTTCCACGGCATGATGCCCACGAGCGGCCCGAGCGACGAGCGGCGCACGATCGCCGAACCCTCGCCGAGGATCGCGATCGGCTGATCGGCCATGATGGCCTCGGCCTGGTCGGCGTAGTACTCGGCGATGTCGGCCGCGAAGTCGACCTCTCCGAGCGCGGCCTCACGGGGCTTGCCCATCTCGCGCACGAAGACGTCGGCGAGCTCCTCGCGACGCTCGCGGTGCAGGGCGGCCGCGCGGCGCAGCAGCTCGGCGCGCTCGGCGACGGTCGAGGACCGGGACCAGTCGCGGTGCGCCTCGTCGGCGGCGGCGACCGCCTCCTCGATCTGCGCGTCCGTGAACGTGTCGAAGGACGCCAGCGTCTCTCCGGTGGCGGGGTTGATGACGGTGTAGTCGGTCATGTGTTCATCCTCCTCTGGGCCGAGCGGTCAGGAGACCGGGATCAGCGTGTACTTGGTGGACAGGTACTCGTGGATGCCCTCGAGGCCGCCCTCGCGGCCGACGCCGGACTGCTTGACACCGCCGAACGGAGCCGCGGCGTTCGAGACCACACCCACGTTGAGACCCATCATGCCGGTCTCGAGCCGGTCGATCATCCGCTGACCGCGCTGCAGGTTCTCGGTGAACACGTACGAGACGAGACCGTACTCGGTGTCGTTCGCCAGGCGCACCGCGTCGTCCTCGGTCTCGAAGGTCGCGATCGCGAGCACCGGACCGAAGATCTCCTCGCGGAGGATCGCGGATCCGGGGACCACATCGGTGAGCACGGTGGGCTCGTAGAAGGTGCCGGTGCCCTCGACGGCCTTGCCGCCGGCCAGCAGCGTCGCGCCGCGGTCGACCGCGTCATCGACGAGCTCGCCGGCCTTCGCGACGGCATCCGCGTCGATGAGCGGTCCGATCGCGACGCCCTCTTCCGTGCCGCGGCCGATCTTCATGGCGTTCACGCGCTCGGTGACCTTGCGCGCGAACTCGTCGGCGACGTCCTGGTGCACGATGAAGCGGTTGGCTGCGGTGCAGGCCTGACCGATGTTGCGGAACTTCGCGGCGAGCGCTCCGTCGACGGCCTTGTCGAGGTCCGCGTCGTCGAACACCACGAACGGGGCGTTGCCGCCGAGCTCCATCGACACGCGCAGCACACCCTCGGCGGCCTGGGCGATGAGCTTGCGCCCCACCTCGGTCGAGCCGGTGAACGAGAGCTTGCGCAGCCGCGGGTCGGCGATGATCGGGGCCGACAGCGCCGAGGACTTCGAGGTCTGCACGACGTTGACGACACCCTTCGGGAGTCCCGCCTTCTCGAGCAGCGAGGTGAAGAAGATGGTGGTCAGCGGGGTGAGTGCCGGGGGCTTGATCACGACCGTGCAGCCGGCGGCGAGGGCCGGGGCGATCTTGCGCGTCGCCATCGCGAACGGGAAGTTCCACGGCGTGACGAAGAACGACGGGCCGACGGGGCGCTGCGAGACCACCATGTGTCCGGTGCCCTCGGGATTGATGCCGTAGCGGCCGCTGATGCGCACCGCCTCCTCACTGAACCACCGGAGGAACTCGCCGCCGTATCCGACCTCGCCGCGGGCCTCGGCGAGCGGCTTGCCCATCTCGAGGGTCATCAGCAGCGCGAGGTCCTCCTTGTGCTCCTGCACGAGGTCGAATGCCCTGCGCAGGATCTCGCTGCGGGTGCGCGGCGCCGTGGCCGCCCACGAGTCCTGCGCGGCGACGGCCGCATCCAGCGCGCGGATGCCGTCTTCGGGCGTCGCGTCGGCGATCGTGCGGATGACCGCACCGGTGGCCGGGTCCTGCACGTCGAAGGTCTTGCCGGTGCTGCCCTCGACCCACTCGCCGCCGATGAAGAGGCCGGTGGGGATGCTGTCGAGCAGCGCCTGCTCTGTCTGAGTGCTCATGGGAATCTCTTTCTGTGAGAACGGGAGGACGGGTCAGCGGCGGCGAGCGCTCGGCGGCGCGTCGACGCCGAGCGTCTCGCCGCGGAAGAACGCGGGGCGACGGATGGACTGCCAGATCATGACCACGATGCCGATCACGATGATCCCGACGCCGAGCACGAAGACGAGCCCGAGGCCGCCGATGTTGGATCCGCTTCCGTAGGCCGGATCCATCGAGTCGATGAGGGTCGTCACGAACAGCACCGCGAGGATCGCACCGAAGGATTCCCCGAACCGCACGTGCCCCGTGCGGGTCAGCTCCTGCGGCAGGCGCACGACCGCGTCCTCGAGCCACTCCTTCGCCTGGCGTCGGATGTGGTCCTCGTACGCGCGCTCCGGAGGGACCGCCGCACTGCGGGTGCCTTCAGAGGGCAGCACGATCACGAGATGCAGGACAGCCCCGAGACTGCGGGCGAGTCGCGCGCCGAGAGCCGCGGCATCCGCGCCGGCATCCGTCGCCGTGTACCCGACGACGACCGCGCCGGGCATCAGCCGACCTCAGCCTGGTCGCCGGCTGCCCGGCGGGACTCGACGATGGTCGACGCGACGAGGTGCCCCATGCGGATGGCGCCGTCGACGTGCTGGAATCCGGCGCCCGCCATGTCGCTGCAGGCGAAGTGGATCGGCCCGACGGCGGTGCGCAGGTCCGCTCCGTAGCGGTGCAGCCCGCCCATGTCGAAGCTGGCGGCGTAGGCACCGCGCGTCCACTCCTCGGTGCCCCAGTCGCTCTCGTAGTAGACGACCGGATCCGTGGCCTCGGGGCCGTAGTAGTGCGACAGCGAGGCGAGGATCCGCTCCTTGCGCTCCTCGGCCGACAGCGCGAAGAGGTCGTCGGCGTTCTGATCGCTGACGAAGCCGACCAGGGTGCCGCGCTCATCGCCGTGATTGGTGTTGTCGTACGCCTCGTGCGCGAGCTCGTACGGGCTGAAGGCGGTGCCGCTCAGCCCCTGCTCGCGCCAGAACGGCCGGTCGTAGACCGCGTGCACCTTGATCACGAAGCCCATAGAGAGGTGCTGGTGCAGCTGGTGCTGGCGGCGGGGCAGCGGCGGCTCGAAGGCGATGCGGCTGTAGAGCACGGGAGCGTGAGCGAGGATCGCGAAGCGGGCGCGCACGGTGAGCTCGTCGGTCGTCGCCGTGACGCCGTCATCGCTCCACTCGAGCGAGCGCACCGGCTGGTTCAGGAGGACGTCGTCGCCCAGACGCTCGGCGAGCAGCAGCGGCACCTTCTGCAGTCCGCCGACGACGCGCTGGTCGAGGATGAAGTCGGCATCGACGAGGTTCGAGTACGACCCGGCCGAGGCGGCCATGTGCAGCGACTGCAGCAGCGAGAACGAGTGGGTCGGCTTGGTGAGCATCGCCGACCCCGTGGCGAACGCGAGATTCAGCACGGCCTCGTCGTCATCGGTCTGCGCGCGCAGCCAGGCGTCCCACGTGACCGAGTCCCACTCCGCGGCGCGCGGGTGCGCCCACGGCTGGTCGGGGTCGATCTCGGCCACCATCGCGTCCAGGCGCTCGGTGATCTCGGCGATGACCGCCTCGGTCGCCGCCGACACCGGGAACATCTCGCCGGTGAATCGGTGCACCTGTCCGTCGGGGCCGACGTAGACGCTGTCACCCTCGCGATAGCGGCTGTAGGTCTCGAGGCCCAGCTCGTCGATCGTGTCCTTGAGCGCATCCTGATCCGGCGAGACCCACTGCCCGCCGAGCTCGAGCATGGCGCCGTCGATCACGTCCGTCCACAGACGGCCGCCCACGCGATCGCGGGCCTCCAGCACGGCGACCGACAGGCCGGCCTTGCGCAGGTCGTTCGCCGCCGTGAGCCCTGCGGCTCCGGCTCCGACGATCAGCACGTCGCGGGTGATCTCAGCCATCTGCTTCTCCTTCGTTGGAAAGTGTCGTGCCGGTCGCGATCCCACATCCCCCGATATGGATCGCGACCGGACGTGGGGTCAGGTCGCGACGACGTCGCTTCCCGGAGTCGTGGTGGACGGCGCGTCGGCGCGCTTCTTCAGATTCCGGCGCACGAGCGGCCAGAAGAGAACGAGGACGCCCGTGGCGATCAGGCTCGTCCACACCTGCGTGCGCCCACCCTCGGTCGTGAGCATCACGACGACCACCGCGGCGATGCACGCGATCAGCAGGAAGTTCAGCCACGGGTGCAGCCACATCTTGAGCGAGAGGTTCTCGACCTCCTCGGGCGTCATCCGCTGCCGCAGGCGCCACTGCGTCAGCGCGATGAAGACGTAGACGAACAGCGCGACGAGACCTGCGGAGTTCATGATGAAGTCGAAGATCCCCGACCCCGGCGTGAAGAAGTTCACCAGCGTGGCGATCAGCCCGCCGATCGTCGAGGCGAGAAGGGCCATGACCGGCACTCCGCTCTTCGACTTCTTCGCCACGATGCGCGGCGCGAATCCCTGCTCGGCGAGCGCCGAGAACATGCGGGATGCCGAGTAGAGACCCGAGTTCAGCACCGAGATCACCGCGGTGAAGATGACGAGCTGCATGATGATGCTCGCACCGGGGATGCCGAACTGCTCGAGCGCGTACGTGAACGGCGCGTTGGCGACGTCGGTCGGCACGGGGAGCTCGTCCCAGGGCACCACGGTGACGATGATGAGCACCGATCCGACGAAGAAGAGCAGGATGCGCCAGATGATCGTGCTCGTCGCCTGGCGGATCCCCTTCGCGGGGTCTTCGGACTCGGCGGATGCCATCACCGCGATCTCGGTGCCGAAGTACGAGAAGATCACCAGCGCGACGCCGGTGAACGCGACCCCGAAGCCGTTCGGGGCGAAGCCCCCGTGCTCCCACAGGTTCGAGACCGAGATCTCGGAGTCGGGCCAGAGACCGAAGGCGAACAGCAGACCGGCGCCGAGGAACACGACGATGGCGAGCACCTTGATGCTGGCGAGCCAGAACTCGACCTCGCCGAAGGTGCGGACCGAGATGACGTTGGTGCCGACGAAGATCGCGATCAGGATCAGCGACCAGGCCCACGACGGGACGACGGGGAACCAGCCGGCCATGGTCTCGCCGCCGAGCACCGCCTCGTAGGCGAGCACTCCGACCCAGAAGTACCAGTAGAGCCAGCCCACCAGGTAGGCGGCCCAGTTGCCGAGCCCGACTCTGGCGTACTCCATGAAGGAGCCGATGGCCGGGCGCGATGCCGCCATCTCCCCCAGCATGCGCATCGCGAGGAACACGAGCAGTCCGCCGATGAGGTACGACACCACGGCGGCCGGGCCGACGGTGCGGATGACGTTGCCGGATCCGACGAAGAGGCTCGCGCCGATGATCCCCCCGAGGGTGATCATCGTGACGTGGCGGGACCGCAGCTTCTTCGTGCGCGGGTTCGCGCCGGCGAAACCGGCCGACGTCTCGGGAGAGACGGGCCGGTCCCACTGCGATTCCGAGTCCGCCGACATGTCAGGCCTTGGCGAGTGCGGCGGCCACCACGTCGAGGCCCTCGTTCAGCAGGTCGTCGCCGATGGCGAGCGGAGGGAGGAAGCGGATGACGTTGCCGTAGGTGCCGCAGGTGAGGACGATGACGCCCTGGGCGACGCAGGCCTTGGCGACGGCCGCGGTGAGGGCGGCGTCGGGGGCCTTCGTCTCGGGGTCCACGAACTCGGCGGCGATCATCGCACCGTGTCCGCGGATGTCGCCGATGCGGGCATCCTCCTCCTGCAGCTCGCCGAGGCGGCGCGTGAGGATCTCGCCGATCTCGCGTGCCCGCTCGATCACGCCGTCGTTCTCGAAGACGTCGATCGCGGCGAGCGCCGCGGCGCAGGCGATCGGGTTGCCGCCGTAGGTGCCGCCGAGGCCGCCCGCGTGCGAGGCGTCCATGATCTCGGCGCGGCCGGTGACCGCGGCGAGAGGCATGCCGCCGGCGATGCCCTTGGCGGTGGTGATGAGGTCGGGCTCGATGCCGAAGATCTCGCTCGCGAACATGTGGCCGGTGCGTGCGAAGCCGGTCTGCACCTCGTCGGCGATGAAGACGACGCCGTTGGCGCGACACCACGACGCGATCGCCGGCAGGAAACCGTCGGCGGGGACGATGAATCCGCCTTCGCCCTGGATGGGCTCGATGATCACGGCCGCCAGGTTGTCGGCGCCGATCTGCTTCTCGAGCTGCAGGATGACGCGCGAGGCGGCCTCGCCGCCCTCGAGGCCGTCGCGGAACGGGTACGACATCGGCGCGCGGTAGACCTCTGGGGCGAACGGCCCGAAACCGCTCTTGTACGGCATCGACTTCGCGGTCAGGGCCATCGTGAGGTTGGTGCGGCCGTGGTAGCCGTGGTCGAAGGCGACGACCGCCTGGCGACCGGTGTGCTTGCGGGCGATCTTGATCGCGTTCTCGACGGCTTCCGCGCCGGAGTTGAACAGGGCGCTCTTCTTGGCGAAGTCGCCGGGAGTGAGGCGATTGAGTGCCTCGGCGACGCCGATGTACGACTCGTACGGCGAGATCATGAAGCAGGTGTGCGTGAACTGCGCGGCCTGCGCGGCGACGGCGGCGGCGACCTTGGGGTGCGCGTTTCCGACCGTGGTCACGGCGATGCCCGAGCCGAGGTCGATGAGCGAGTTGCCGTCTGCGTCGACGACCACGCCTCCGCCGGCGGCGACGGCCGCGACGGGAACCGTGTGGCCGACACCGGCAGCGACCGCGTCGGCCTTGCGGGCGAGGATCTCGGCCGACCGCGGGCCGGGGAGGTCGGTCACGAGTCGACGCTCCTGCGGGAGGTCGGGCCCGCCGAGGGGAACTGCAACTGCTGCGGTGTCGAGGAGTGCCATGTGGGCGAGCGTACGACCGCGGCAGCGGCCGGTGCATTCGCCGAACTGTACAATCTGATCAGGATCATCGCCGCGCTGTACAGCTCGGCCCGACGAGCGCGAGGAGGACATCGGCGTGGATGCCACCGAGCAGCCGACGCTGCGCGCTCTTCTCGCTCGCACCGACCTGGGCCTGCGTCTCGTCCCGCGGGAAGACACGCTGCCGGCCGGAGCGCTGGACCGCCCCCTGCGCTGGGTGCACAGTTCCGACCTCGCCGATCCGACGCCGTTCCTCGCCGAGGATCTGGCACTGCTGACCACCGGCACGCAGTTCGATGCCGACGCCGACCTCGACGTGTACGTCGGTCGGCTCGCCGATCGCGGCGTGCTCGGGCTGGGCTTCGGTTCCGACGTGCACCGTGCGGGTGTGCCCGACGAACTCGTCGTGGAATGCGCGCGGCGGGGCATCCCCCTGTTCGAGGTGCCGTACCGCACGCCGTTCATCGCCGTCGCCCGCGCACACTCCGAGGCGATCGCTGCCCAGGCGTACGCCCGCAGATCCTGGGCGCTCGACACGCAGCGTGCGCTGGCCCTGGCGGCCCTCCGACCCCGGGGCCTGGACGCGACGGTGGCAGAGCTCGGTCGCCGGCTCGGCGTCTGGGTCGGGATGTACGACGCCTCCGGCGCACTGCAGCTCTCGCATCCGCCCGCCGCGCTGCCGCCCGAGACGCTCGCCCCGCTGGGCGTGCGGGCCACCGAGGTGCTCGCCCGCGGGCTGGAGACGGGGCAGTCGCTCACGATCGACGAGCGCACGTTCACGCTCTTCACGGTCGGACGCGGCGGGCATCTGCGGGGCGTCATCGCCCTCGCCGTCGATGCTCTCGACGCCGAGGCACGTACTGTCGTCACCTCGGTGATCGCGATGGCGGGCCTCGCACTCGAGCAGAGCGATCAGCTGGCCCGCAGCCGCCGCCGGCTGCACTCACAGCTGCTGGGCTCGCTGCTCGGCGACGACCCCGCACTCGCCCGCCGGGTGCTCGGCAGCATGCCCGCGGCGCCGGTGATCGTCGCCGTCGCCGCAGACGGACCTGCCGGCCCTCTGACGGACTGGTGGGAGCGACGCCGCAGCGAGCACGGAACGGCGAGCTTCGTCGCCGAGTCGGCCGATGGCGTCGTGCTCTGCCTCTCCGCCGCGGACGCGCCGCTGCTCGACGAGGTGGCCACGCGCTTCGGCGTGCGCATCGGAGCATCGGGCTCGGAGCCGTACGACGCCTTCTCCCGCGCACACGCCCAGGCCCTCGCCGCGCTGCGCCAGCAGCAGGATCCGGGAGTCTTCGCCTACGCGGACACGGTGGGGTCGAGCATCCTCAGCGCGCTCGCGACCGACGAGGCACGTCTGGTGGCCGAGTCCCGCCTCGCGCCGCTGCGCGACCACGACCTTCAGACCGGCGGCGCACTGGAGACCTCGGTGCGCGTCTGGCTGGAGCACGATGCGAAGAGCGAGGCCGCGTCCGCGGCGCTCGGCGTGCACCGGCACACCCTGCGCTCGCGCATCGCCCAGGCAGGCACGCTGCTGGGCTTCGACCTGTCGTCGTTCCCCGCACGCGCCGAGCTGTGGGCCCTTCTGCAGACCGCCAGGGACTGACGACCCGCTCAGCGGATCGGCGCCGTGGCGGGAGTCAGGTAGCGCGCGACGAACTCGTCGAAGAGCAGCACCATGTCGACGGAGTCGTCGAGGAGCCACTGCAGCTGGATGCCGTCCATCACCGCGCTGATCAGTCGTGCCGCACGGGCGGGATCGACGTCGTCGCGCACCTCGCCGTCGACCTGCCCCCGGCGGAGGATCTGCTCGGCTTCGGCGGCGCGATCACGGTAGCGGGCTGCGAAGTCGGCGTGCGAGGGGTGGTCGGGGTCGGTCGCCTCCGCCGAGATGATGGCGTACAGCGACGTCAGCCCGCGCGAGGTGCGGTTATGGGCCACGACCCTCTTCGCCTGCTCGATCAGCGTGTGCTCCGCCGGGTCGCCCGCCGCCGCCCGCACCTTCTCGTCGCGCTGGCGCAGCACCTCGGCGAACAGCTCCTCCTTGTCGGCGAAGTGGTGCAGCAGCCCTGCCGGGGTCACTCCGACCCGCTTCGCGATCTCCCGCAGGGATCCGCCGTGGAATCCCGTGCGGGAGAACACCGCGAGCGCTTCATCGACGATGGCCTGGCGACGCGCCTGCCCCGTGACGTACGGGCCACGGGGCCTCCGTGGTGCCGCCGACCGCTCATCCGTGCTCATCGCCCGCTCCTGTCGTCGGCACGGGCCGGGGCGCCCGCTCAGCCGTGGTGGCCGTGCCCCGCCCCCCAGGACGAGCCGAACACCTGCTGCTTCATCGCGGGCCGCAGGCGCTGCTCCATCTCGCGATCCACGAAGTAGTCCTTGAGTGTATCTTTCGTGAGCTCGTTGCCGATCGCGGCCATGATCATCGACTGGTCCAGCGACAGATAGCGTTCGGCGACGGTGCCGCTCTTCACCGCGACGGCGTCGTAGAACCCGCCGGGCCCGTAGGCGCCGAGGTCCTTCTCGATGCCCTCGAGGTTGCGCAGCGCGCCCTTGCGGTCATAGGGCAGCGCGAGGAAGGCCGCGTGCGGGGTCACGACCCCGTCGCCGAACTCGGGTGCGGGATTCGTGCCCTCCGTGCACCCGGGCCGGTCGACGTCGACATCGGTCTTCTCGGCGTCCGAGGTATAGCCGTCCGCCCGCATGCCGGCGATGTCGACGCCGTACTCCGCGTATCCGCCGAACGGATCGCTCGCGGGCGAGAAGCCCCAGTATCCGTATCCGGCCTCGTCGAGCCCGTGCTGCTTCTGCACGGCGACCGTGATGGGGTGGTTGAGCTTCCAGGACTTCGGCCCCCACTTCGTCTCGGGCACGAGCAGGTCCGGCATCAGCGACTCGAACATGCTGCCGCCCCAGCTCGGGACGAACGACATCCCGTCGTAGGAGTAGGCACCCTCCCAGACCTCCACGCCGTCGTAGGTGCGGTACTCGCCCTGCGGCAGCTGTTCCTGCCAGGCCCAGTCGCATCCGGGAGGCATCGTGCGGTGGGTGCCGTACAGTGCGGTCGCGGGGATCTGCCCGTTGGCGATGCCGAGGTACGTCGCGATGCGGCTCTCGCTGACAGTGGTGTCGTAGTGATGGCACGTGTAGAACGCCGTCGCCCCCGAACCGTTGTACATGGGCGCCTCGACGCTGCAGTCCGGCGGCGGCGCGTCCCAGAAGCCGCCGCGATTCGTGCCGGCCGGGAGACCGGCGGCGCCGGCGGGGTCGAAGAACGACGCGAAGTCCATCGAGTCGTAGAGGGCGTCTGCCTGTGCGGCGAGGGCGGGATCCGCTTCGCGGACGATGCGCAGTGAGGCGGCGAGCCATCCGTTGTCGACGGTGCTGAGGAACGGGTACACGGTGTCACCGGAGTCGGGCCACGTCGTCAGCTTCTCTCCCGTGGTGGGCGAGTACCAGTTGTAGAACATGCCGCTCGCGTCATTGCGCTCGAGGCCGGCGAGCGTGTCGAGGGTCGTCGAGAGACGGGAGTGCGCCTCGGCATCGTCGATGATGCCCAGGTCGCGCGCGGTCACGGTCGACCACAGGTATCCGCCGATGTTGGTCGGAGAGGTGTACTCCCCCGGGGTCTGCAGATCGCCGGTGACGTTGTCGGACGGCAGGCCCGTCTGCTCGTCGGTCATCGCATCGAGGGATCGCCAGGTGTCCGTCGCCCAACGCTCGAGTTCCTGCGTCCCCGGTCTGCCACCCCCGCCGGCCGGGCCGCCCCCGGCGACTGCCGGGCCCGCGAGTGCCAATCCCGAGACGACCAGTCCGGCCGTCGCCACTGCGCTCATCCATCGCTTCATCGTGTCTCCTCGTCGAGAACGGCGCCGCCGATCGCAGCGCGTCGATCTGCGAAAACCTAACACGTGTTCGGTGTTCGATCAACCCCCCCGGCGCGAAACGGTCTCACCGACTGACCGGACCTCAACGGGGCGCGTGCGCCTCGAGGAACTCGTACACGTCGGTGGTGTCGACGCCGGGGAACGACCCGGTGGGCAGCGTGGCGAGCAGCGTGCGCGGCGTCTTCACATTCGGCCAGGAGTTCTCGCGCCACCGCCCCTCGAGCTCGGCGGGAGCCCTGCGGCAGCAGACCTCGACAGAGTGCTTCGACACCCCGCGATGCGGGGTGTCCCGGCCGACGAACCACTTCGTGTCGTCGAAGCGCACCCCGACGCTGACCGAGTGCAGTCCCTCGCTCGATGCCTCGACCCTGGCCGTGCACCAGTAGGTGCCGTTGCCGGTGTCCGTGTACTGGTAGTAGGGGTTGAAGCGGTCGTCCTCGTCGAAGACCACGCGACTGGTCCAGCGCCGACAGCACATCTGCCCCTCGATCGCGCCGAGCCGATCGGTCGGGAAGTTCACGTCGTCGTTCTCGTACGCCTTCGTGATGGTGCCGGACTCGTGCACCTTGAGGAAGTGCACGGGGATGTCGAGGTGACGGGTCGCGAGGTTCGTGAAGCGATGCGCCGCCGTCTCATACGAGACCGAGTACGCGTCGCGCAGATCCTCGATCGAGATCGCCCTGCGTGCCTTCGCCTCCCCCAACGCCGGCACCACGTGCCCCTCCGGGATCAGCAGCGCGCCGGTGAGGTAGTTGGTCTCGACGCGCTGGCGCAGGAACTCCGCGTAGCTGCGCGGCTCGGAGTGACCGAGGATGCGACTCGAGAGCGCCTGCAGCACGGCGGTCCTGGCGTCACCCTTGGCCGGCACGCTGCTCGAGAGGTAGAGCCGTCCGTTGGCGAGATCGGCGACGGACCTCGTCGTCTGCGGAAGGTCGGGGGCATAGTGCAGCGTGAAGCCGAGATGCGCGGCGATCTCCGATGCGGTCCGCTGGGTGAGCGGACCGCCGGGGTGGCGCACCGCGGCGAGGAGCTCCGCCGCCTTCGCCTCGAGGTCGGGAAAGTGATTGTCCTGCCTGCGCATCAGATGACGGAGCTCGACGTTCGCACGCCTGGCCTCCTCGGGTGTGGCCGCCCGCTCGTCCTTGAGCCGATCGATCTCGCCGTGCAGAGCCAGCAGCGCCCTGAGGGCATCCGTCGGCACGCTCTTGGCGATGCGGAACGGCTCGATCCCGAGCGCTCGGAACGTCTGCCCCTTCATGGCTCGCTCGAGCGCGATCTCGATCGCGCTGCGCTCGTCGAGCGGCTCTCCCTCGAGCAGCGCGTCGATCGTGACGCCGAGCGCGCGAGCGATCGCCTGCAGCAGGGTGAGCTTCGGCTCGCGCTTGCCCGTCTCGATCATCGACAGCTGGCTCGGGGCTCGATCCACCGCCGCGGCGAGGTCGTCGAGGGTCATCGCGCGGGCTGTGCGGAGCTGCCGGATGCGTCTGCCGATGACGAGGGCGTCGGCGTCTTCTTCGACCTCGGAGGTGCTCATGTGGCCGATTCTGTCACAGAAACAGAATTTCGATCGATCTTCTCCCCCCAGACCGTCATTCAGGCCCCGGAAGTTCCCACAAAGTGGAGACACGCCACCCGGCTTCACGATCCGGGAACCCCACGGAGGAGACACCATGACGAACACCGCGCAGAACCACACCCCTCGCCCCGCGGGTCTGCGAGCCGGCGACCAGGTCCAGACAGCCGCCGAGCTGCAGGAGATCTGGGACACCGACCCGCGGTGGGACGGCGTCGAGCGCACCTACTCGGCCGACGACGTCATCCGCGTCCGCGGCTCGGTCCGCGAGGACGCCACTCTCGCGCACCGAGGCGCCGAGAACCTCTGGAACCTGCTGCACACCGAGGACTACGTGCGGGCCCTCGGCGCCTACACGGGCGGGCAGGCCGTGCAGCAGGTGCGCGCGGGGCTGAAGGCGATCTACCTCTCGGGGTGGCAGGTCGCCGCCGACGGCAACCTCGCCGGGCAGACGTACCCCGACCAGTCGCTCTACCCCGCGAACTCGGTGCCCGCCGTGGTCCGCCGCATCAACAACGCGCTGATCCGTCAGGACCAGCTCGAGCACGCCGAAGGCGAGATCACCCGGGACTGGCTCGCGCCGATCGTCGCCGACGCCGAGGCCGGCTTCGGCGGCCCGCTCAACGCCTACGAACTCGCGCAGTCGCTGATCCAGGCCGGCGCCGCCGCCATCCACTGGGAGGACCAGCTGGCGAGCGAGAAGAAGTGCGGGCACCTGGGCGGCAAGGTGCTCGTGCCCACCCAGCAGCACATCCGCACGCTCAACGCGGCTCGTCTCGCCGCGGACGTCGCCGGCGTTCCGACGGTCATCATCGCCCGGACGGATGCTCTCGCCGCAGACCTGCTCACCAGCGACGTCGACGAACGCGACCAGCGGTTCACCACCGGCGAGCGCACCGCCGAGGGCTTCTACCGCATCCGCCCCGGCATCGACTCGGTCATCAGCCGCGGGCTCGCCTTCGCGCCCTACGCCGACCTGCTCTGGGTCGAGACCGGCGAACCCGACATCGAGCTGGCACGCGAGTTCGCCGCGGCGATCCACGCCAGGCACCCGGGCAAGCTCCTCGCCTACAACTGCTCGCCGAGCTTCAACTGGAAGCGTCATCTGTCGGACGCCGAGATCGCGACGTTCCAGCAGGAGCTGGCAGAGCTGGGCTACCGATTCCAGTTCATCACCCTCGCCGGCTTCCACGCCCTGAACCACTCCATGTTCGACCTCGCCCGCGGCTACGCCGAACGCGCCATGAGCGCCTACGTCGAGCTGCAGGAAGCCGAGTTCGCCGACGAGGCGAACGGCTACACCGCCACCAAGCACCAGCGCGAGGCGGGAACCGGCTACTTCGACGTCATCTCCACCGCGCTCAACCCCGACAGCGCGACCCTCGCGCTCGCCGGCTCCACCGAGACGGCGCAGTTCCACTGACGTCACCGCCCGTCGTCTCGCTCCGCGGCTCCTGAGCGAGGAGCGCAGCGACGAGACGAAGGGCACCCACCCTTCCCCGCCCTTCCCACTCCCGCACCTTTCGCGCCCTTCGTCTCGCTCCGCGGTTCCTGAGCGAGGAGCGCAGCGACGAGACGAAGGGCGCCCACCCTTCCCCGCCCTTCGTCTCGCTCAGGAACCGGATAGGACGAAGGGCCACCCGATGAAAAGGACCACGACCATGACCACTCCCACCGCTCCCCCGACCACCGCTCCGATCCAGACCGCCCAGCCAGGCCCCGCGATCACCGTGACGGGTCCGCTGCGAGAGCACTACGACGAGATCCTCACCCCCGAGGCCATCGCCTTCCTCACCGAGTTGCACCACCGCTTCGCGTCGCGGCGTCACGACCGGCTCGCCGACCGCCTGCGACGGCACTTCGAGATCGGCACCGGGCACGACCCGCGGTTCCGCGACGACACCCGGCACATCCGCGACGACGCCGCGTGGCGGGTGGCGGGAGCGGGCCCCGGGCTCGAGGACCGCCGCGTCGAGATCACCGGGCCGACCGACCCGAAGATGACGATCAATGCCCTGAACTCCGGAGCGCGAGTGTGGTTGGCCGACCAGGAGGACGCCACGAGCCCCACCTGGCGCAACGTCATCGAGGGACAGCTCTCGCTGCGCGACGCCATCCGCGGAGAGCTGTCGTTCACGTCGCCGGAGGGCAAGGAGTACCGCGTCACCGCGGAGCGCACCCCCACGATCGTGATGCGTCCCCGCGGCTGGCATCTGCCGGAGAAGCACTTGCAGTTCATCGACCGTGCGGGGCGCCGCACCGCGGCATCCGGGTCGCTCGTCGACTTCGGCCTGTACTTCCTGCACAACGCGCAGGAGCTGATCGCGAACGGTCGCGGGCCGTACTTCTACCTCGCGAAGCTGGAATCGAGCGAGGAGGCGAAGCTGTGGGACGACGTGTTCTCCTTCAGCGAGGAGTACGTGGGGATCCCGCACGGGACCATCCGCGCGACCGTGCTCATCGAGACGCTGCCCGCCGCGTTCGAGATGGACGAGATCCTCTACGAGCTGCGCGATCACTGCGCGGGTCTGAACGCGGGTCGCTGGGACTACATCTTCTCGATCATCAAGAACTACCGCGGGCGCGGCGCCCGCTTCGTGCTCCCCGACCGCAGCGAGGTCACGATGACGGTGCCCTTCATGCGGGCCTACACCGAACTGCTCGTGCAGACCTGCCACAAGCGGGGTGCCTACGCGATCGGCGGCATGAGCGCCTTCATCCCGAACCGCCGAGACCCCGAGGTGACGGCGCGGGCGATCGAGAAGGTCACGGCCGACAAGCGCCGCGAGGCCGGAGACGGCTTCGACGGCACCTGGGTGGCGCACCCCGACCTGATCCCGACCGCTCAGGCCGAGTTCGATGCCGTGCTCGGCGACGGGACGAATCAGATCGACCGCGCGCGACCCGAGGTCTCGGTGACGGCGGCGCAGCTGCTCGATCTGCACATCGGACGGCCGATCACCGGTCAGGGCGTGCGCGACAACGTCTCGGTGGCGATCCGATACCTCGAGGCGTGGTTGCGCGGCCTCGGCGCCGTGGCCATCGACAACCTGCTGGAAGACGCGGCGACCGCCGAGATCAGCCGCTCGCAGGTGTGGCAGTGGATCCACCAGGACCGCACGACCGAAGACGGCACGCCGATCACGGCCGAGTACGTGGAGGGCCTGATCGGCGAGGTGCTCGACGCGGTCGACCGCCGAGACGGCGACCGCTTCGACGACGCGGCGTCGGTGTTCCGCGAGGTCGCGCTGCAGGAGGACTTCCCCGCGTTCCTCACCCTCGGCGCGTACTCGCGGTTCCTGGTCGAGGACTGACACCCCCCTCCCGTCGTGCCTCTGCGTCGACCGGTTCAGCCGCGAGACGCACGGCGCGACGGGAGCGGATGTGGGCGATTCATGCCGGCATCCGTATGCCAGCTGTGCCACTCTGTGTCGATGAGCGACGCCTCCGAGTCCCGGCCCGCCTCCTCGCCGTTCGCTCCACCCCCGGCGAAGCGCCTTCCGGAGCCCGCGCCGCCCGCACCGCCGCGGGGAGGACGGTACTTCGGCGCATTGGTGGCCGCCTGGCTCTCATTCGGGACCTGGATCCTCGCGCTGCTGCTCGTCGTCCTCGCGCTCCTCGCCGGCGGCGGCTACGCGCTCTTGCTCCCGGTGCTCTTCGTCTGGACCTCCTGGATCTGGAGCCTGGTGGGCGTGCTCGCGCTGCTGCTGACCATCGGTATCCCGCAGTGCACCGGCCTCCGCACCCTCGCGTCCTTCGGCATCGTCCTGCACGTACTGTCCTTCGTCACCTTCATCCTGATGTACGGCTGAGACCTCATCCGTTCACGCGGGCGTAGCCTGAGGACATGACCGACGTCTGGACCGATCTCGCCGCGGAGTTCCTGCATCTCTACCCCCGAGGCACCCGACTTCTGGCCGTCGCCGGTGCGGATGCCGGGCGCTCCCGCCGGGCCGCCGACGACCTCGCCGCCGCCCTCACGGCCGCCGGGCAGTCGGTCGAGCGGGTGCACACCGACGACAGCGACTCCCGCGCGCTGCGTGACGTCGTCATCTCGCCGTTCCGCGCGAACGACACCGCGGGCACCGTGCTGATCGTCTCGGGACCCGCCGCGCTGCTGAGCCCCGAGGCCCGCGGCCTGTGGAACTTCACCCTCTGGCAGCTCGTGGGCGACGAGCAGCCGCACACCATCGCCTCGGCGCTGGTGGATGTCACCGATCCCGAGCATCCGACCCGCAGGTTCGCCGACTACTGCGCCCTCCCCGCCGCGTTCGGCTCCTGACCGCGGCCGTCGGTCGACCCTGAACCCGACGCTCCGGCTCAGCGGAACGAGGCGGCGACGGAGTTGCGGTGGTAGTCGAACACGATGCTGGTGCGCGTGGATGCGACGCTGCTCTGCGCCGAGAGGTGCTCGAGCACGAACTCGCGCATCTCGGAGGAATCGGCGACAGCGATGTGCAGCAGGAAGTCGTCATCCCCGCCGAGGAAGAACACCTGGATCACCTGCGGCAGCACACGCACCCGATCGGCGAACTCGACGATGCTCTCGCGTCGTCCGCTCGGTCGCAGTGTGACGCCGATCACGGCCTGCAGGCCGGCGCCCAGCATCCGCTCGTCCACACTGGCGTGAAAGCCGGTGATCACGCCTCGATCGACCAGTGCGCGCAGCCGTGAATGTGCCGTCGAGGGGGCGACGCCGAGCTGCGCGGCGAGTTCGGCGTTCGTCATCCGTCCGTCCGCGCTCAGGAGCGTGACGATGCGAGCATCGACGGCGTCGAGCGCAGGGGCCCGAAGAGTGTTCGGACGAGCGGGCTCCGCGGAGGTCTCCATGCGAACGATTATGCAGGATTCCGTCTCGACGCGAATCTTCTTCAGGGATTCTGTCTTCAGATCGACGTTTCTGCGATTCTGAGTGCACGAATACGGCACCTGGAGGATCGATGAAGATCGGCGTACCGACCGAGGTCAAGAACAACGAGAACCGCACCGCGCTCACCCCCGCGGGCGCCGACCGCCTGGTGCACGAAGGCCACCGGGTACTGGTGCAGTCCGGGGCGGGTATCGGGTCGGGCATCTCCGACGAGGCCTACCGCGCCGCGGGTGCCGAGATCGTCGAGACCGCGGACGAGGCCTGGGGCGAGGCCGACCTGCTGATCAAGGTGAAGGAGCCGATCGCGCAGGAGTACGGCTTCCTGCGTCCTGACCTCACGCTCTTCACCTACCTCCACCTCGCCGCCGACCGCGCCCTGACCACCGCGCTGGTCGACGCGGGCACCACCGCCGTCGCCTACGAGACCGTGCAGCTGCCCGACCGCAGCCTGCCGCTGCTCGTTCCCATGAGCGAGATCGCCGGCCGGCTCTCCGTGACCATGGGGTCGTACTCGCTGATGCGATCCGCCGGAGGGCGCGGCGTGCTGATGGGCGGCATCGCGGGCACCCCCCGCGCCAAGACCGTCGTGATCGGCGGGGGCGTCGCCGGCGAGCACGCCGCGGCGAACGCGCTGGGCCTGGGTTCCACCGTCACCGTGATCGACATCTCCCTCCCCCGGCTCCGCGAGCTCGAGCATCGCTACGGCGGCGCACTGCAGACCCGCGCCTCGAGCCGCTACGACATCGCCGAGGAGCTGGCGACCGCCGACCTCGTGATCGGCTCGGTACTGATCCCCGGCGCGGCGGCGCCCAAGCTCGTCACCGACGACATGGTGGCGGCGATGAAGCCGGGGTCGGTGCTCGTCGACATCGCGATCGATCAGGGCGGATGCTTCGAGGGCTCGCGGCCGACCACGCACGACGCCCCGACCTTCGCAGTGCACGACTCGATCTACTACTGCGTCGCCAACATGCCGGGCGCCGTGCCCGAGACCGCGACTCGTGCGCTCACGAACGCGACGCTCCCCTACGTCTCGGCGATCGCCGCCAAGGGCTGGGAAGCGGCCGCGGCCGATGACGCCTCGCTGGCGAAGGGGCTGAACGTGCAGGCCGGACGCATCACCCTGGATGCCGTCGCCCGCGCCCACGGCCTCTCGACCGCCTGAGCGGTGCCTGCGGGCGCGGGCGTCCGAGCGCGGCACGCAAGAACACGGATTCTTGATGACGACCCACCCGGCGGTGCGACGGCTCATCCGAGTACGCTCGTAGTCGTGACCGAACGCGCTCCTCTCTCCCGCAAGCTGTCCGCCATCGCCGAATCGGCGACCCTCAAGGTCGATGCCAAGGCCAAGGCCCTCAAGGCCGACGGCAAGGCGATCATCTCGTACGCCGCGGGCGAGCCCGACTTCGCGACCCCGCAGTTCATCGTCGACGCCGCAGCCGAGGCCCTCGCCGACCCGGCGAGCTACCGGTACACCCCGGCTCCCGGCCTGCCCGCGCTCCGTGAGGCGATCGCCGCGAAGACGCTGCGCGACTCCGGCCTCGAGGTCTCGCCGAGCCAGGTCATCGTGACCAACGGCGGCAAGCAGTCCGTCTACCAGGCGTTCCAGGCGGTCGTGAACCCCGGCGACGAGGTGCTGCTGCCGGCGCCGTACTGGACCACCTACCCCGAGGCGATCCGCCTCGCCGACGGCACCCCGGTCGAGGTGTTCGCCGGCGCCGACCAGGAGTACAAGGTCACCGTCGAGCAGCTCGAGGCCGCGCGCACCGCGCGCACCACCGCGCTGGTGTTCGTCTCACCGTCGAACCCCACCGGATCGGTCTACACCGCCGAGGAGACCAGGGCGATCGGCGAGTGGGCGCTCGAGCACGGCATCTGGATCATCAGCGACGAGATCTACCAGAACCTGACCTACGAGGGCGTCACGGCGACGTCGATCGTCGAGGCCGTGCCCGAGGTCGCCGGTCAGACGATCCTGGTCAACGGTGTCGCGAAGACGTATGCGATGACCGGCTGGCGTGTGGGCTGGATGGTCGGACCCGCCGATGCCATCAAGATCGCCGGCAACCTGCAGTCGCACCTGACGAGCAACGTGAACAACGTCGCCCAGAAGGCCGCCATCGCGGCCCTCAACGGACCGCAGACCGAGGCCGAGCAGTTCCGCGAGGCGTTCGACCGCCGTCGCCGCCTGATCGTCTCGGAGCTGTCGAAGATCGAGGGCCTGGTCGTGCCGAACCCCCTGGGCGCCTTCTACGTCTACCCCGACGTGCAGGGCCTTCTCGGCCGCACCTGGGGCGGCGTGACGCCGACCACGTCGCTGGAGCTCGCCGACCTCATCCTCGAGCAGGCCGAGGTCGCCGTCGTGCCGGGCGAGGCATTCGGCCCGTCGGGGTACATCCGCATGTCGTACGCGCTCGGCGACGACCAGCTGCTCGAAGGTGTGCAGCGCCTGCAGCGCCTGTTCTCCTGACGGCGGCGGCGGCGCGGCACCGGGGTCAGCCCTCGTCGCGGAATCCGATGAGCCAGCGGATTCCGTAACGGTCGATCAGCGTGCCGTCGTAGTCGCCCCATGGCCTCTTCTGCAGAGGATCGATGACGCGTCCGTCGTTCGACAGCCGGTCGAACCAGCCGGTGAGGGTCGATGCGTCGGCGGTGCCGAGCAGCGACAGGAACATCCCGCTCATCTGCACGGCGTCGTCGTCGGCCCCGGCGTCGGCCCCCGCCACCTCGACCGGGCCGGAGAGCTGCCCGTGCGCGACCGCGTCTGCCGGGCCGTCATGGCGGCCCGCCTGCGCATAGTCGACGAGCTGCAGTTCACCCCCGAACACGGCACGGTAGTGCTCCAGCGCCTCAGCGGCGTTGCCGGGGAACAGCAGGTACGGGATCAATCCGCTCATGCCGCGAGTGTACGGCGAACCGTCGACGTTGTCCGCCGATCGCGCGTGAGCGATGGTCGGGTGACTACAGTTCCACCCCGAGGAGCACCGGCTCGGGCTGCAGGACGAGCCCGAACTCCGCATGCACCCTGCTCTGGATGAACCGCGCGAGCTCCGACACCTCGGCGGCGGTCGCGCCACCCCTGTTGGTGAGGGCGAGCGCATGTTTGGTCGACACGGAGGCCCGCGACCTCGGCAGCGCGAAGCCCTTGCGGATGCCCGCCTGCTCGATCAGCCACGCCGCACTCACCTTGACGTCGGGGGCTTCGGGCTTGACGGGCGGAACGTAGCCGTCATAGAGCGCGAGGGGGATCACCGTCACGGTGTCGAGATCGGGCGTCACCGGCCACCGAGGGCACTCGGGGGGCAGCGCGCGCGCCACCGCCTCGGGCACGATCGCGTTCTGGAAGAACGAGCCGACGCCGTGCGTGTCGGGGTCGGCGTCGTCGAGCAGCATCCCCTTGGATGCGCGGGTGGCGAGAATGCGCTCTCGCACCCACGTCAGTGGCACCGGCGCGTCGGAATCGAGTCCCAGTGCCCGGCGCAGCTGCGCTCCCTGCACGACGCGCTCCGAGGCGACCACGAGATCGACGGTCACCGAGAGGATGACGGCGCGACGCAGCGAGACTCCTCCGTAGTGGTGCTTGAGCACGGAGGTGCGGAACCCGAGCCCGAGTTCAGACGCGGGAACCACGGAGATCTCGCCCGTCGCCTCGTCGATCAGTTCGACCTCGACCAGCGTCTCCTGGATCTCCTGCCCGTAGGCGCCGATGTTCTGCACCGGCGATGCACCCACCGTTCCGGGGATGCCGCTCATGGCCTCGAGGCCCGCATAGCCGTGCTCGACCGCGTAGGCGACCAGGGCGTCCCAGCCGTGCCCGGCCTGCACGCGCAGCCGGATGCGTCCGGCGTGCGGCGACGGGAGCTCCTCGATGCCCTGAGTGAGGATGCGGATGACGGTGCCCTCGAACGGCTCGTCGCCGACGAAGAGATTCGAGCCGCCGCCGAGGACGAACCACTCATCGCCGCGCGCCCACACGTCGCGCAGCGCCGCGACGAGCTCGTCGGTCGTCGCCGCCTCCAGCATCCGCTCCGGCGCGCCGCCGGTGCGCAGGGTCGTCAGCGTCGCGAGCGCCAGGGGCTCTCGTTCGTGCACCACGCCGTCACCCATCAGGAGGCGACGCGCAGCTGGGCCTTGACCAGCACGGTGGTCTCGTCGAATGTGACCTTGAGGTCGATGCGGGTCGAGGAGTCATCGACCGCGCCCACCGTGGCGAGCACGTGCAGGTCGGCGCCGGCGGCCGGGTCGACGACGACAGGCTTGGTGAAGCGCACGCCGTAGTCGAGGATCTCGGTTCCCGGCTCGAGCGCGGCGACCACGACGGAAGACGCGATGCCCATCGTGAGCATGCCGTGGGCGAGCACACCGGGGAGCCCGACCGAGGCCGCGACGTCGTCGCGGTAGTGGATCGGGTTGAAGTCGCCGGACGCGCCGGCGTACCGGACGAGGGACTCGCGGGTGAGGTGGACGGTGCGCTCTGCGACGACGTCTCCGACGGCGAACGGCATCACTGTGCTCCTTCTTCGGCGCCGACCAGCAGCACGCTGGTCGCGGTGACCACGTGCCCACCTTCGGCATCGGTGATCTCGGCAGCACTGGTGATCATCGCGTTGCCGCCCATCATGCGGATGCCGGTGACGCTCAGTCGTCCGGTGAGCTCGTCTCCCGCGACGATCGGTCGCGTGTACGCGAACCTCTGCTCGGCGTGGATCGTGCGCGCCAGGACGATGCCGGAATCGGGCTCGCCGAGCAGCTGCTGCAGAGTGAGGTCCTGGATGACCATGGCGAAGGTCGGCGGGGCCACGACATCGGCGAATCCGGCGGCGCGGGCCGCCTCGACATCGGTGTGCATCGGGGCGTCGGCGAAGACGGCGCGCGCGAACTCGCGCACCTTCTCACGACCGACGAGGTACGGGGGTGTCGGAGGGAACTCGCGACCGACCAGTTCTTGATTCACTGCCACCCTCCGATCCTACCGAGGGCGTGCGACGTCGCCGCCCTCAGTCGCCCTTCCGGTGCCCCTTGATCGCCTTGATCGCCATCTGCACGGCGATGAAGACGAGGTATGCCGCGAACAGCATGTTGCCGACGAGGGGGTCGATGAGCGTCGCGAGCCAGGCTCCGAGCGCCGTCGTCGTGCAGGCCGAGACGCCGACGATGGCCGCGGCCCTCAGATCCACGTTGCGGTTGCGGAGGTTGCCGATCGTCCCCGAGATCGCGGTCGGGATCATCATCAGCAGCGAGGTCCCCTTGGCCACGAGATCGCTCGTGCCGAACGCGAGCATGAGGATCGGCACCACGACGATGCCGCCGCCGACGCCGATGAGCCCGGCGAGGATGCCGGTGCCCACGCCGACCACGACCAGGGCGATGCCGGTGAGCAGGTGCAGCTCGAACTCCGCGTCCCGAGACGGGATCACCAGGAACAGGCTGACGATCACGACCACGAGGAAGCCGACGAAGAACCATCGCAGCACGGTCTGCGAGATCCGCGGCAGCAGCCGCGTGCCGATCTGGGCGCCGACCACCGCCCCGGCGGCGAGGATCAGCGCGGGGATCCAGGCGACCGAATCATTGAGCGCGTAGGAGATGACGCCGACCGTCGCCGTCGGCACGATCGCGGCGAGCGAGGTCCCGGCGCCGAGCCGCTGGTTGAAGTGCAGGAAGAGCACGAGCAGCGGGACGATGACGGTGCCGCCGCCGACTCCGAACAGACCGGAGAGGAGGCCCGCGAGCAGGCCGATCCCGATGAATGCCGTATAGGCGCGAGGCCCTCTGGGTCGGGTCTCTGCGTCAGTCACCGGATCAGCCTACTCTCGGGACCATCCTCCTCCGACTCTTCTTCGCGAACCCTGGGACCGGGTGCCGAGTTGTGCGACACTGGATCGCACCAGACGGCGTCGTCGCCTCCCCGGATCGAAGGAGATCTCATGGTGCGCAGTTCCTATCCCGATATCGAGATCCCCGACGTCTCGATCCACGAGTTCCTGTTCGGCGACGTGGCGGAGGATCGCCTCGACGCGACCGCTCTCATCGACGGCGTCAGCGGAGCCATCACGACCTACCGCCAGCTGATCGCGCAGATCGACCTGTTCGCAGGGGCCCTCGCCGCACGCGAGGTCGGGGTGGGCACCGTGGTGGGCGTGCTGTGCCCCAACATCCCGGCGTTCGCGACGATCTTCCACGGCATCCTGCGCGCGGGAGCCACCGCGACGACGATCAACTCGCTCTACACGTCCGACGAGATCGCCAACCAGCTCGCGGACGCCGGCGCGACGTGGCTGATCACCATGTCGCCCCTGCTGCCGGGCGCGAAGGCCGCCGCTGCTGCACGGGGTTTCGACGACGACCACGTCATCGTTCTCGACGGGGCCGACGGGCACCCTTCGCTGCCCGCTCTGCTCGGAGAGGGCAGATCCGCGCCGGATGTGGACTTCGACCCGGCCACGCACCTCGCGATCCTCCCCTACTCCTCCGGCACCACCGGCAGGCCCAAGGGTGTGATGCTCACGCACCGCAACCTCATCGCGAATGTGAGCCAGTGCCGCACCACGATCTCCGTCGGCGACGGCGATCGGGTTCTCGCGGTGCTCCCGTTCTTCCACATCTACGGAATGACCGTGCTGCTGAACTTCGCCCTGCGCCAGCGTGCCGCACTGGTCACGATGCCGAAGTTCGACCTGGGCGAGTTCCTCCGTGTCGTTCAGGAGCACCGCACGAACTGGGTGTTCATCGCCCCGCCCATCGCCGTCGCCCTGGCCAAGCATCCGCTGGTCGACCAGTTCGACACCTCGGCGATCAGGGTCGTGTTCTCGGGAGCGGCGCCTCTCGACGGCACGCTCGCGGCCTCGGTGGCCGAGCGTCTCGACTGCGTCGTCTGCCAGGGGTACGGCATGACCGAGACGAGTCCCGTGACCCATGCCATCCCGTATGACCGCCCGGAGATCGATCGGTCGTCGGTGGGCATGCTGCTCGCCAACACCGAGGCCAGGCTGCTCGCGGAGGACGGGAGCGACATCGACGCCCCCGCAGATGGTGTGAGCGCCCCCGGCGAGATCCTGATCCGCGGACCGCAGGTGATGAAGGGCTACCTCAACCGCCCGGACGCGACGGCCGAGATGCTCGATGCCGACGGGTGGCTGCACACCGGCGACGTGGCCACGGTCAGCCACGACGGCGTGTTCCGGATCGTCGACCGCCTGAAGGAGCTCATCAAGTACAAGGGGTACCAGGTGGCGCCCGCGGTGCTCGAGGCGGTGCTGCTCGAGCATCCCGCCATCGCCGACGCCGCTGTGATCGGTGCCGTCGACGATGACGGTCAGGAGGTGCCGAAGGCGTTCGTCGTCGTGCAGCAGGGCGCGGAGCTCGACGCGGATGCCGTGATGGCCCATGTCGCCGCCCACGTCGCGCCGCACGAGAAGGTCAGGCAGGTGGAGTTCATCGACGCGATCCCGAAGTCGGCATCCGGCAAGATCCTGCGCAAGGACCTGCGCGCCAGGGCCTGACACCCACCCCGAACGCGAAGAAGCCCGCCGTCCCTCTCGGGGCGGCGGGCTTCTTCGTGCGAGATGCTTACTCGGACTTCTTGGCGTCCTCGGCAGCGGCCTCGGCGGACTCGCCCTCGGCCTGCGACTCGGCGCCGGCCTCGTCGGCGGGAGCCTCGTCGGCGGGAGTCTCGTCAGCGGGAGTCTCGTCAGCGGGAGCCTCCTCGACGGGAGCCTCCTCGACGACCTCGGCGGGCTTCTCGGCCTTGGCGGCCTTCTTGGTCGACTTCGCCTTGGGGGTGACGGGCTCGAGGACGAGCTCGATCACGGCCATGGGAGCGTTGTCGCCCTTGCGGTTGCCGACCTTCGTGATGCGGGTGTAGCCACCCTCACGGTCTGCGACGAGCGGTGCGATCTCGGTGAAGAGAGTGTGCACGACGCTCTTGTCGCCGATGACCGAGAGAACGCGACGACGAGCGTGCAGGTCTCCGCGCTTGGCGAAGGTGATCAGGCGCTCGGCGAGCGGACGAAGGCGCTTGGCCTTGGTCTCGGTCGTCTTGATCGACTTGTGGGTGTACAGAGCAGCCGCGAGGTTGGCAAGCAGCAGGCGCTCGTGTGCGGGGCCGCCTCCGAGGCGGGGACCCTTAGTGGGCTTGGGCATAATCGTCTAACTCCTGGTCAGAAGGGTCGGGTATCAGAAGGACTCGTCTTCGCTGCCGCCGTAGAAGTGGGCGCCGTCGAAACCGGGCACCGAATCCTTGAGCGACAGACCGAGCGAGATGAGCTTGTCGCGCACCTCGTCGACCGACTTCTGGCCGAAATTGCGGATGTTCATGAGCTGCGTCTCCGAGAGGGCGACGAGCTCGGAAACAGTGTTGATGCCTTCACGCTTCAGGCAGTTGTACGAGCGGACCGAGAGGTCCAGGTCCTCGATCGGCATCGACAGCTCGCTGGAGTTCACTGCCTCCACCGGTGCCGGGCCGATCTCGATTCCCTCTGCCTCGACGTTCAGCTCGCGAGCGAGACCGAACAGCTCGGTGAGCGTCTTCGCAGCCGACGCGACGGCGTCGCGAGGGCTGATGGCGGACTTGGTCTCGACGTCGAGGACGAGCTTGTCGAAGTCGGTGCGCTCACCCGCACGGGTGGCGTCGACGCGGTAGCTGACCTTCAGGACCGGCGAGTAGATCGAGTCGATCGGGATCTGACCGGCCTCGGCGTACTCGTTGCGGTTCTGCGTCGCCGAGACGTAGCCACGGCCACGCTCGATCGTGAGCTCGAGCTCGAACTTCGCGGTCTCGTTGAGAGTCGCGATGACGAGCTCGGGGTTCTGGATCTCGACACCGGCCGGAGCCGAGATGTCGGCGGCGGTGACTTCGCCCGAACCGGTCTTGCGCAGGTACGCGGTGATGGGCTCGTCGCGCTCCGAGGAGACGACGAGCTGCTTGATGTTGAGGATGATCTCGGTGACATCCTCCTTCACGCCGGGGATGGTGCTGAACTCGTGCAGCACGCCGTCGATGCGAACGCTGGTGACCGCGGCGCCGGGGATCGACGACAGCAGGCTGCGACGCAGCGCGTTGCCGATCGTGTATCCGAAGCCGGGCTCCAGGGGCTCGATGATGAACCGGCTCCGGTTCTCGACGATCTTTTCCTCGGTGAGTGTCGGACGCTGTGCAATAAGCACTCTGTGTTCCTTTCGATCACATGACCGCTATATGACATGTGGTGGGGTGAGGTCTTGAGTTGTGTGAGTCGATGCCCGCGGGGCGGGCGTCGAGCCGCCCGGGCCCGAAGGCGCGGGCGGCTCGACGAGCCGGATCAGACGCGGCGACGCTTCGGCGGGCGGCAGCCGTTGTGCGCCTGCGGGGTGACGTCCTGGATCGAACCGACCTCGAGGCCGGCGGCCGTCAGCGAACGGATCGCGGTCTCGCGACCCGAACCCGGTCCCTTGACGAAGACGTCGACCTTCTTGACGCCGTGCTCCTGCGCCTGGCGGGCGGCCGACTCGGCGGCCATTCCTGCGGCGTAGGGGGTCGACTTGCGCGAGCCCTTGAAGCCCACGCCACCCGACGATGCCCAGCTGATGACAGCTCCGGACGGGTCGGTGATCGAGACGATCGTGTTGTTGAACGTCGACTTGATGTGGGCGTGGCCCAGTGCGATGTTCTTCTTTTCCTTGCGGCGCGGCTTGCGCGCGGCGGCCTTGGGTGCAGCCATGAAAGTGTTCTCCTAGTCCCTGGGGCCGCGCTTAGCGGGCCTTCTTCTTGCCTGCGACGGTGCGCTTCGGGCCCTTGCGGGTACGGGCGTTGGTCTTGGTGCGCTGACCACGGACCGGGAGGCCACGACGGTGGCGGATGCCCTCGTAGGAGCCGATCTCGACCTTGCGGCGGATGTCTGCGGCGACCTCGCGGCGCAGGTCACCCTCCACCTTGTAGGTTCCTTCGATGTGGTCGCGGAGGGCGATCAGCTGGTCGTCGCTGAGGTCCTTCACGCGGATGCTCTCATCGATGTCCGTCGCCTTGAGGATCTCGACCGAGCGGGTACGGCCGACGCCGTAGATGTAGGTAAGGGCGATCACCACGCGCTTGTCGCGCGGGATGTCAACGCCGGCAAGACGTGCCATGCGGTTCTCCTGGGTTTCTTAGAGGTGTGGAGCAGGATCGGTGCTCGGGCCTCTGCCCCGAGGTGTCCCCTCCGCCGGCTCCTGAGCCTGGCGAAGGATCTGATCCTGCCGGTGTGTGTTGAGTTGTGAGTCTGATCCGAAGATCCCTGTCGGCGATGCCGACGGGGCTCAGCCCTGGCGCTGCTTGTGGCGCGGGTTGCTCTTGCAGATCACCATGACGCGGCCGTGACGACGGATCACCTTGCAGTGATCGCAGATCGGCTTGACGCTGGGGTTGACCTTCATGTTTTTTCCTATTCGCTGTCTTCGTACCGCCCCGGAGAGGGGCAGGCCGTTACTTCTCGACCGATCAGCGGTAGCGGTAGACGATACGGCCGCGGGTGAGGTCGTAGGGGCTGAGCTCCACGACCACGCGGTCCTCGGGGATGATACGGATGTAGTTCTGCCGCATCTTGCCCGAGATCGTTGCCAGGACCTTGTGTCCGTTGCTCAGTTCAACGCGGAACATCGCGTTGGGAAGAGCCTCGGAGATCACGCCCTCGATCTCGATGACACCGTCTTTCTTAGCCATAGCCTCGCTGACGCTTCTGCAGACCGGTCGATCTGCGGTGGGTGGTTGGATTGCGGTTCTCGCGCCGATTCAGACACGCCGAATCAAGGCGCAAAGCACCAAGGATCTATGTTATCCGACAACGGGAGTTCCGGCAACCTGGAAGGCGACCGGAACTCCCTACTTGGTGAAGTGAGAGGGCGTCTAGATAATCGCCTGGGCGTCAGTCACCCAGGAGACCCCGCACGCATCGAAGTTGAAGCTGAGCCCGGTCGGGCCACCGAGGGACTTGTAGTGCCACTGCTTCGAGGGCCAGCACTGATACATGACCTGGAACTTCTTGTTACTACACGAGCCGATGATCCGTCCGTAGCTCCAGCCGAAAGAGGAACACGTGGCCTTGCCAGCGGCTTGGGCGGGCGCCGCCACCCCGATCGGGATCATCAACCCCATCACGAGCGCAGCGACGACCCCCGCCACTGACACCCGCTTCGCTGTGCGCTCCGACGCTCTGGCGTGTCGCGCCCACAAGGTGTTCGGCGCGCTGCGAGTGACTTCCATTGTTGTAATGTCCATGCTGTCCTCCGGTCTTGTCGAATCGAGTGATTCGACAAGACCGTACCCCGTGCGACATGGACTTGGAGGGCTATCCGAGGATCTTGGCGAACTCCGTCGCGATCGCCGAGTTGTCGATCCGGTCACCGTTGATGGCGACGGTCGGGGTTCCGAAACGCCCCGTCGCCGGGTCGACAGGCGTCTCGTCCGTGCGGGCCGCGACGAAGCGCGAGTACGTGCCGTCGGTGATGCAGTCAGCTGCCCCCGCGGCGCCGGCCTGCTTCGCGAGCTCGACGAGCTGCTCGTCAGCGAGCCCCGCCGTGTTCTCCTCTGGCTGGTTGGTGAAGAGGAGGTTGAAGTAGTCGAGCGCGTTGTCCGGTGCTTCCGTTGCGACGCAGTACATCGAGTTCGCCGCCCTGGTGGAGAATTCGGTGCCCTGCGAGGCGCGATCCAGGATGGAGATCGGATGGATGTTCAAAGTGATGTCATCGTTCGCAGCCGCAGTCTGCAACTGTTCGCCGTACGCATCCTCGAACTGGCCGCAGACGGGGCACATGAAGTCCACGTAGGTGTCGATCGTGTCGTCACCGGCTCCGAAGCTGATCGCGCCCGTCTTGTCATTCACGATCGCCCCCTCGGGGGTCGGCCCCGGCGCGGTCGCCTGGTTGTTGAGGTTCACCACGACGAGGGCGAGGACGGCCAGCACGACCACCACTGCCGCCGAGACGCCGATCACGAACCAGTTGGTGTTGCTCTTCGCAGCTGCCATGGATCTTCCGTTTCTGTCGAGGCCCGCCCGCTGCGGGCTCGGCCTGAAATCCTCGGGTGCATGCGCACCCATACACCCATTGTGCCCGGAGAAACCTATGCGCGCGTTGTGATGATGCTCTGCACGACGCTCATCGCTCAGGCCGCAGTACCGGGTGTCAGGCGATGGGAGTGGGCGTCACGCCGAAGGCGGCGAGTCCCGCCGCTCCCCCGTCTGCGGCGGTGAGCACCCAGATGCCCCCGTCATGCAGCGCGACGCTGTGCTCCCAGTGCGAGCCATCGGTGCCGTCGACGGTCGACACGGTCCAGTCGTCGTCCTCGACGAAGGTCTCGTCGCTTCCGGCCGTGACCATCGGCTCGATCGCGAGCACCAGCCCCGGCTTGACCTCTGCGCCGGGATCCGGCGTGCGGTAGTTGAAGACGCTCGGCGCCTCGTGCATCTTGCGGCCGATTCCGTGCCCGACGTACTCACGGAGGATGCCGTAGGTCTCGCCGGAGACCGCTGACGGGCCCTGTGCCTCGATGAATCCCTGGATCGCGGCGCCGATGTCGCCCAGATGCGAGGCGGACGCCATGGCGGCGATGCCGGCCCACATCGACCCCTCGGTCACCCGGGACAGCTCGAGACGCTGAGCGACGAGCTCGGGACGGCTGTCATCGGGGACGACGACCGTGATCGCACTGTCGCCGTTCCAGCCCTGGTACTGAGCCCCGCAGTCGATCGAGACGATGTCGCCCGCCTGCAGCACCCGCTCGCCGGGGATGCCGTGCACGACTTCGTCGTTCACCGAGATGCAGGTCGTGTGCCGATAGCCGCGCACCAGCTGGAAGTTCGACTCCGCACCGCGGGCGAGGATGACCCGGTTCGCCTCGGCGTCGAGCTCGAGCGTGGTGACACCCGGGCGGATCAGCGGACGCACGGCATCGAGTGCCGCCGCCGTGATGAGGCCGGGCTCGACCATCGCGCGCAGCTGCGCGGCGTTCTTGTAGATCGACTTGCGGAACATCGGAGGCGATCAGGCCGCGAGGCGGAGACCGCGCGCGGTCAGCGCGGCGAAGATGCGCTCGGTGATCTCGTCGAGAGATCCGATGCCGTCGATCCGGTCGACGATGCCGCGGGGGCCGTACACCTCGAGGATCGGCGCGGTCTCGTGCTCGTAGATGTCGAGACGGTGGGCGATCGCCTCGTCGGTGTCGTCCGAGCGGCCCTGCTCCGCCGCACGGAGCTTGAGTCGCTGGATGCTCTCGTCACGCGAGACGTCGAGCAGGATCACCGCGTCGAGCGACTCGCCGCGCGCGGCGAGGAACGCGTCGAGGTGCGCGACCTGCGCGCTGTTGCGCGGATACCCGTCGAGCAGGAAGCCGTTCGCCGCGTCGTCCTGAGAGAGACGATCGCGCACGATCTCGCTGGTGAGCTCGTCGGGAACCAGGTCGCCCTTGTCGAGGACCGCCGTGACCTGCTGGCCGAGCGGCGTGCCCTCCTTGATGTTCGCGCGGAAGATGTCTCCGGTCGAGACGACCGGGATCCCGTAGGACTCGGCGATCCGCACGCCCTGAGTGCCCTTGCCGGACCCCTGGGGGCCGACGATGAGGAGACGAGCGGTTGCCGTCATCGGAGGAGCCCTTCGTAGTGACGCTGCTGCAGCTGCGCATCGATCTGCTTGACCGTCTCGAGACCGACACCCACGATGATGAGGATCGATGCGCCACCGAACGGGAAGTTCTGGTTGGCGCCGACGGTGGCCAGGGCGATGAGCGGGATCAGTGCGATCAGACCGAGGTAGATCGAGCCGGGCAGCGTGATGCGCGTGAGCACGTAGTCGAGGTACTCGGCGGTCGGGCGACCTGCACGGATACCGGGGATGAACCCGCCGTACTTCTTCATGTTGTCGGCAACCTCGACCGGGTTGAAGGTGATCGCGACGTAGAAGTACGTGAATCCGATGATCAGCAGGAAGTACGCGGCCATGTAGACCGGGTGGTTTCCCGTCGTGAAGTTGGTGCTGACCCAGGTGACCCACGCGGCCGGCTCCGAGCCGTCCTGCGGGGTGTTGAACTGGGCGATGAGCGCGGGGATGTACAGCAGCGACGAGGCGAAGATCACCGGGATCACACCGGCCATGTTGACCTTGATCGGGATGTACGTGTTGGTACCGCCGTACGTCCGGCGTCCGACCATGCGCTTCGCATACTGCACGGGGATGCGTCGCTGCGACTGCTCGACGAAGACCACGAGCCCCATCACGATGATTCCCACCAGGAGCACCAGGAGGAAGACCTCGAAGCCCTTGCTCTCCCAGATGAGCCACATGGCTCCGGGGAAGGTCGCGGCGATCGACGTGAAGATCAGCAGGGACATGCCGTTGCCGATGCCGCGCTCGGTGACGAGCTCCGCGAACCACATGATGAGACCGGTACCGGCCGTCATCGCCATGATGATGAGCAGCTGCGCCCACCACACGTCGTTGGTGAGCAGGTTCTGGCAGGCGGCGACGTCGGTGGTGCCGAACAGCTGACCGCTGCGGGCGACCGTGACGAGGGTCGTGGACTGCAGCAGCGCGAGCGCGATGGTGAGGTACCGCGTGTACTGCGTCAGGCGGGCCTGACCGGCCTGGCCTTCTTTGTGCAGTGCCTCGAAGTGAGGGATGACGACGCGGAGGAGCTGCGTGATGATCGTCGCGGTGATGTACGGCATGACGCCGAGCGCGAAGATCGACAGCTGGAGGAGCGCCCCGCCGGAGAAGAGATTGACCAGCCCGAGGAGTCCTTCAGTGCCCGAGTTCTGCGCGAGGCACTCCTCGACGTTCGGGAAGTTCACGAACGGAGCAGGGACATTCGAGCCAAGTCGGTAGATGGCGACGATGGCGAGGGTGAAACCGATCTTCCGACGCAGGTCGGGCGTGCGGAAGATCCGCGCGATGGCGCTAAACAAGGACGTTCCTCCTGAAAAGGTTGCCGTCCCCGAGGGACGGCTGAAAGAACAGGCTAACCCATAAGAGGGGCCGGAGAATCTCCGACCCCTCTCATGAAGTGGTTACTTGACGGATCCGCCTGCTGCCACGATCTTCTGCTCGGCAGAACCCGAGACCTTGTCGACCGCGACGGTGAGCTTGACGGCGATGTCGCCGTCTCCGAGAACCTTGACCTTCTCGTTCTTGCGAACGGCACCCTTGGCGACCAGGTCGCTGACGGTGACATCGCCACCGGAGGGGTACAGCTCCGCGAGCTTCTCCAGGTTCACGACCTGGTACTCCACGCGGAACGGGTTCTTGAACCCGCGCAGCTTCGGGGTGCGCATGTGCAGAGGCATCTGCCCACCCTCGAAGCCGACGCGAACGGTGTTGCGAGCCTTGGTGCCCTTGGTACCGCGACCCGCCGTCTTACCCTTGGAGCCCTCACCGCGACCGACACGGGTCTTCGCGGTGTTGGATCCGGGGACCGGACGCAGGTGGTGGACCTTCAGCACGCCGGGGCGGGATGCCGGAGCATCCTTCTTCGGCGCCGCCTTCTTGGCAGCCGGCTTCGAGACGGCGTCGGCCTTGGCGTCGGACGCCTTGGCCGGTGCCTTCTTGGCGGCAGGCTTCTTCTCGGCTGCGGCCTTGGGAGCGGCAGCCTTCTTCGGGGCCTTCTCGGCCTCGACGGCTTCGTTCTTCTCAGCCATTAGTCGATCTCCTCAACCTTGACGAGGTGGGCGACGGTCTTGACATAACCGCGCGTCTGCGCGTCGTCGGGGCGAACGGTGCTGTCACCGATGCGCTTCAGACCGAGGCTGCGCAGCGTGTCACGCTGGTTCTGCTTCTCGCTCACCTTGGACTTGACCTGCGTGACCTTCAGGCGCGCAGCCATCAGGCACCTACCTTCTGTGCGGCGATGGCGTCAGCCTCCGCACGGACGAGACGCGCAGGTGCGACCTGGTCGAACTCGAGGCCACGACGTGCGGCGACCGCACGGGGCTCCTCGAGCTGCTTCAGGGCGGTCACCGTCGCGTGCACGATGTTGATCGTGTTCGACGAACCGAGCGACTTCGACAGCACGTCGTGGATACCGGCGCACTCGAGCACGGCGCGGACCGGACCACCGGCGATGACACCGGTACCGGCAGCGGCCGGACGGAGCAGCACGACGCCTGCAGCGGCCTCACCCTGCACGGGGTGCGGGATGGTGCTTCCGACGCGCGGAACGCGGAAGAAGTTGCGCTTGGCCTCTTCGATGCCCTTCTGGATCGCCAGAGGGACCTCGCGGGCCTTGCCGTAGCCGACGCCGACCAGGCCGTTGCCGTCGCCGACGACCACGAGAGCGGTGAAGCTGAAGCGACGACCACCCTTCACGACCTTCGAGACGCGGTTGATGGTGACGACGCGCTCCAGGAACTGGTTGTCGCCGCGGTCGCGCGAGTTGCGGTCACGACCGCCACCCTGGTTGCGATCGCGACCGCCACCGCGGCGGCCCTCACGGGCAGGCTCGGCCTGGGTCGTGCCGGCGGCCGTCTCAGAGACGACGGGAGCCGTCTCGGGAGCGGCAGCAGCCGTTTCGGTCACTTCGTTCTCCTTGTTGTCACTCACAGTGCCAGACCCCCTTCGCGGGCGCCGTCGGCGATGGCGGCGACACGACCGGCGTAGCGGTTGCCACCACGGTCGAACACTGCCTCGGAAACGCCAGCGGCCTTCGCGCGCTCGGCGAGAAGCTCGCCGACCTTGCGGGCCTTGGCGGTCTTGTCACCCTCGAGCGAGCGCAGGTCGGTCTCGAGCGTCGAAGCCGACGCGACGGTGTGACCCTTGCTGTCGTCGACAAGCTGCACGAAGACGTGGCGAGCCGAACGGTTGACGACGAGGCGCGGACGCACCTCGGTGCCGACGACCTTCTTGCGAAGGCGGGCGTGACGACGCGCGCGGGCGTCAGACTTTGACTTGAGAGCCATGCTTACTTACCACTCTTTCCGGCCTTGCGACGCACGATCTCGCCGGCGTAGCGCACGCCCTTGCCCTTGTACGGCTCGGGCTTGCGGATCTTGCGGATGTTCGCAGCTGCCTCGCCGACAGCCTGCTTGTCGATTCCGCTGACGGTGAGCTTGTTGTTGCCCTCGACCGTGAGCGTGATGCCGGCGGGCGGGTCGATCAGGACCGGGTGCGAGAAGCCGAGGGCGAACTCGACCGAGCTGCCCTTCTGCGCCACGCGGTAACCGGTTCCGACGACCTCGAGACCCTTGGTGTAGCCCTGGGTCACGCCGATGATGTTGTTGTTGATGAGCGTGCGGGTCAGGCCGTGAAGCGACCGCGACTCGCGCTCGTCGTCGGGACGGGAGACCAGAACCTGGTTCTCCTCGACCGCGACCTCGATGGGCTTGGCGACCGTCAGGGTGAGCTCACCCTTGGGGCCCTTCACCGCGACCTCGCGGCCGTCGACCGAGATGGTCACGCCCGCGGGAACGTCGATGGGAAGTCGTCCGATACGCGACATTTTCGATTACCACACGTAGGCGAGAACTTCTCCGCCCACGCCCTTCTGCTCTGCCTGACGGTCGGTGAGAAGACCGGAGGAGGTGGACAGGATGGCCACGCCGAGGCCGCCGAGGACACGGGGCAGCTCGGTGGACTTCGCGTACACGCGGAGGCCGGGCTTCGACACGCGCTTGATGCCCGCGATCGACCGCTCGCGGTTGGGGCCGTACTTCAGCTGGAGGGTGAGGTTCGAGCCGACGCGCGCGTCAGTCGTCTCCCATCCGGCGATGTAGCCCTCCTGCTGGAGGATCTCGGCGATGTGCGTCTTGAGCTTGCTCGACGGCAGGGTCACGGAATCGTGGTGCGCCGAGTTCGCGTTGCGCAGACGGGTCAGCAGATCTGCGACCGGGTCTGTCATTGTCATTGTTGTTTTCCTTTGTTCATGAGGTTCCGGCTGCCGTTACACGACAGACGGCCTGCGATGACACGCAATCTTCAATTGTACGGGATCGGGCGGGGCGCTGTGCGCCCCGCCCGAGACCTGCTTACGCCTTGGCGTCTTCCGTGCGGAAGGGGAAGCCGAGGTGACGCAGAAGCGCGCGACCTTCGTCGTCCGTCTTCGCGGTGGTGACGACAGTGATGTCGAAACCGCGAACCCGGTCGATCTTGTCCTGATCGATCTCGTGGAACACGCTCTGCTCCTGGAGACCGAAGGTGTAGTTGCCGTTTCCGTCGAACTGCTTGCCCGAGAGGCCGCGGAAGTCGCGGATGCGGGGCAGAGCGAGCGAGACGAGACGGTCGATGAACTCCCACGCGCGGTCACCGCGGAGGGTGACGTGCGCGCCGATCGCCTGTCCCTCACGCAGCTTGAACTGCGCGATCGACTTGCGAGCCTTGGTCACGATCGGCTTCTGGCCGGTGATCTTCGTGAGATCCTCGACCGCGCCATCGATCACCTTGCTGTCGCGAGCTGCCTCGCCGACACCGGTGTTCACGACGACCTTGACCAGTCCGGGGATCTGCATGACGTTCGCGTAGCCGAACTCCTCCTGCAGGGCCTTCTTGATCTCGGAGTTGTACTTCGCCTTCAGGCGGGGCTGGATCTTGCCAGCCACCGCAGCGTCGGTGGTTGCCATCAGAGGTCCTTACCTGACTTCTTCGCGTACCGCACGCGGACGGTGCGCTTGACGCCGTCCTTGGTCTGCTCCTCGACCCGGTGGCCGACCTTGGTCGGCTTCTTGGTCGAAGGGTCGACGAGTGCGACGTTCGAGATGTGGATGGACGCCTCGACAGTCTCGAGTCCGCCCGTCTTGGTGCCACGCTGCGTCTGTCCGACGCGCGTGTGCTTGGTGACGTAGTTCACGCCTTCGACGATGACGCGGTTCTTGTCGGACAGGATCTCGAGAACCTTGCCCTGCTTGCCGCGATCTCCGCCACGCTCCTGCGTCGCTCCGGTGATGACCTGAACCAGGTCACCCTTCTTGATCTTCGCCATGACTTAAATAACCTCCGGCGCCAGCGAGACGATCTTCATGAACTTCTTGTCACGAAGCTCGCGGCCGACCGGTCCGAAGATACGGGTGCCGCGGGGCTCCCCGTCGTTCTTCAGGATGACGGCGGCGTTCTCGTCGAACTTGATGTATGAACCGTCGGGACGGCGCGTGGACTTGACCGTGCGGACGATGACGGCCTTGACCACATCGCCCTTCTTGACGTTTCCGCCCGGGATCGCGTCCTTGACGGTCGCGACGATCGTGTCGCCGACACCGGCGTAACGACGCTTCGAGCCGCCGAGCACGCGAATCGTGAGCAGTTCCTTGGCGCCGGTGTTGTCGGCGACCTTGAGGCGCGATTCCTGCTGGATCACTTGGCCTTCTCCAGAATCTCCACCAGACGCCAGCGCTTCGTGGCGCTCAGCGGGCGGGTCTCGTTGATCAGGACGAGGTCGCCGATGCCGGCGGAGTTCGCCTCATCGTGCGCCTTGACCTTCGAGGTGCGGCGGATGACCTTGCCGTAAAGCGGGTGCTTCACGCGGTCCTCGACCTCGACCACGATGGTCTTGTCCATCTTGTCGCTGACGACGTAGCCGCGACGGGTCTTGCGGTAACCGCGAGCCGCGGAGTCGCGCACGTCGTGTGCAGCCGACTCGTGCCCTGCGGCCTGCGTCTCCACAGTCGCTTCCTTCTTGGTGGCCATCACTCAGCCTCTTCCTTTGCTTCGACAGGCTCAGCAGAGTCCACGGCCTTATCGCCCGCGGAGTCCGCCTTCTTCGCCTTCGACTTGGTCGCCTTCTTGGCCGGAGCCTCGACCGGAGCGGGCGTCGCACGGATGCCCAGCTCGCGTTCGCGGATCACGGTGTACAGGCGCGCGATGTCGCGCTTGACCGCGCGGATGCGGCCGTGGCTCTCCAGCTGGCCGGTGGCCGACTGGAAACGGAGGTTGAACAGCTCCTCCTTGGCCTTACGCAGCTCCTCGACGAGGCGCTGGTCTTCGAACGTGTCGAGCTCTGCCGGAGCGAGCTCCTTGGTGCCGATCGCCATTACGCGTCGCCCTCCTCGCGCTTGATGATGCGTGCCTTCAACGGCAGCTTGTGAATTGCACGGGTCAGTGCCTCGCGAGCGAGTTCCTCGCTCACACCGGCGACCTCGAAGAGGACGCGACCCGGCTTGACGTTGGCGACCCACCACTCCGGCGAACCCTTACCGGAACCCATGCGGGTCTCGGCAGGCTTCTTCGTGAGGGGACGGTCGGGGTAGATGTTGATCCACACCTTGCCGCCACGCTTGATGTGACGCGTGACCGCGATACGAGCGGACTCGATCTGACGGTTCGTCACGTAGGCAGGCGTGAGCGCCTGGATGCCGTACTCGCCGAAGGAGACCTTCGTGCCACCGGTCGCCTGGCCACTGCGGCCGGGGTGGTGCTGCTTACGGAACTTGACCTTGCGGGGAATAAGCATCAGGCAGACGCTCCTTCTGCGACGGGTGCCTCGTTGCGCGGTGCACGACGACGGTCGCCACCACGGTCATCACGACGAGCCTTGGGAGCGTTGGCCTGCTCGCGAGCGAGCTCCTTCGCCGTCAGGTCGCCCTTGTAGATCCAGACCTTCACACCGATGCGGCCGAAGGTGGTCTTGGCCTCATAGAAGCCGTAGTCGATGTTCGCGCGCAGCGTGTGCAGCGGCACACGACCCTCGCGGTAGAACTCCGAACGGCTCATCTCGGCGCCGCCGAGACGGCCGGAGACCTGGATGCGGATGCCCTTGGCACCAGCGCGCTGCGCGCCCTGGAGACCCTTGCGCATCGCACGACGGAACGCCACACGAGCAGAGAGCTGCTCGGCGATGCCCTGTGCGACGAGCTGAGCGTCGGCCTCGGGGTTCTTGACCTCGAGGATGTTCAGCTGGATCTGCTTGCCCGAGAGCTTCTCGAGGTCGCCACGGATGCGCTCGGCCTCGGCTCCACGACGACCGATCACGATGCCCGGACGGGCGGTGTGGATGTCGACGCGGACGCGGTCACGGGTGCGCTCGATCTCGATGTTCGAGACACCGGCGCGGTCCAGCTGCGTCTTCAGCAGGTTGCGGATCTTGATGTCCTCGGCGACGTAGTCGGCGTAACGCTGACCGGGCTTCGTCGAGTCCGAGAACCAGCGCGACACGTGGTCCGTGGTGATACCGAGACGGAAGCCGTACGGGTTTACCTTCTGTCCCATTACTTGCTCGCCTTCTTGTTGCTGTCGCCCTTGGCGGCCGGGGCCGCCTCCGGCGTCGAGAGCACGACCGTGATGTGGCTCGTGCGCTTCTTGATCTGGAAAGCGCGACCCTGTGCACGGGGCTGGAAACGCTTGAGCGTCGTGCCCTCGTCGACGTAGGCGTTAGCCACGTACAGGTCCTGCTCGTCGAGGAACTCTCCGTCGCGATCCGCCTTGACCTGCGCGTTGGCCATGGCCGACGCGACAAGCTTGTAGATCGGCTCGCTGGCGCTCTGCTGCGCGAACTTCAGGATGGCGAGAGCCTCCTGAGCCTGCTTGCCCTTGATGAGCGCGACGACACGACGAGCCTTCTGAGGGGTCACACGGATGTGTCGCACGCGTGCGATCGATTCGACCATCAGCGACGCCGTCCCTTCTTGTCGTCCTTCTCGTGGCCGCGGAAGGTGCGGGTGGGCGCGAACTCGCCCAGCTTGTGACCGACCATGGTCTCGGAGACAAACACGGGGATGTGCTTGCGACCGTCGTGGACCGCGATCGTGTGACCCAGCATGGCCGGGATGATCATGGACCGGCGAGACCAGGTCTTGATGACGTTCTTGGTGCCGGCTTCGTTCTGCACGACCACCTTGCGAAGCAGGTGATCGTCGACGAAGGGGCCCTTCTTAAGACTGCGAGGCATCTTCTCTTACTCCTACTTACGCTTCTTGCCGGCGTTACGACGACGCACGATGTACTTGTCGCTTTCCTTGTTGGCGTGACGGGTGCGACCCTCAGCCTGGCCCCACGGGGAGACGGGGTGACGTCCACCGGACGTCTTGCCCTCACCACCACCGTGCGGGTGGTCGACCGGGTTCATGGCGACACCACGCACGGTCGGGCGGACGCCCTTCCAGCGCATGCGGCCGGCCTTGCCCCAGTTGATGTTCGACTGCTCGGCGTTTCCGACCTCGCCGATGGTCGCGCGGCAGCGCGCATCGACGTTGCGGATCTCGCCCGAGGGCAGACGCAGCTGAGCGAAGTTGCCATCCTTGGCGACGAGACGGACGGATGCACCGGCCGAACGTGCCATCTTCGCGCCGCCACCGGGACGGAGCTCGATCGCGTGGATGACGGTACCCGTCGGGATGTTCTTCAGCGGGAGGTTGTTGCCCGGCTTGATGTCGGCGCCTGCACCCGACTCGATGACGTCGCCCTGCTTCAGCTTCGCCGGCGCGAGGATGTAGCGCTTCTCGCCGTCGAAGTAGTGCAGCAGCGCGATGCGTGCCGTGCGGTTGGGGTCGTACTCGATGTGAGCGACCTTGGCGTCCACGCCGTCCTTGTCATTGCGACGGAAGTCGATGACGCGGTACTGGCGCTTGTGGCCACCACCGATGTGACGGGTCGTGATGCGTCCCTGGTTGTTGCGACCACCGGTCTTCGAGAGCGGGCGCAGCAGCGACTTCTCCGGCGTCGATCGAGTGATCTCGGCGAAGTCAGCCACCGACGAGCCGCGACGGCCCGGGGTCGTGGGCTTGTACTTGCGAATAGCCATGATTGTCCTTATCCCCCGGATCAGCCGATTGCCGTGAAGATGTCGATGGTGCCCGACTTCAGGGTCACGATGGCGCGCTTGGTGTCCTTGCGCTTGCCCGTGCCGAAGCGGGTGCGGCGTGCCTTGCCGACGCGGTTGAGGGTGTTGACCCCTGCGACCTTGACGCCGAAGATCTTCTCGATGGCGAGCTTGATCTCGGTCTTCGAAGCGCGCGGGTCGACGAGGAAGGTGTACTTACCCTCGTCGATGAGCCCGTAGCTCTTCTCGGACACGACCGGCTTCAGGATGATGTCGCGCGGGTCCTTGTTCAGGGCCGTCTGGAGAACAGATGCCTGCTCGCTCATGCGGAGACCTCCTGGTTGGCGCCGGACTTCGAGGCGATGAAGCCCTCGAGCGCGGCCTGGGTGAAGACGATGTCGTCGGAGACGAGCACGTCGTAGGCGTTGAGCTGGTCGAACGTCAGCACGTGCAGGTTCGACAGGTTGCGGATGCTCTTCAGCGTCACGTCGTCGTTGCGCTCGATCACGACGAGCACGTTCTTCGACGAGACGACGTTGGTGAGGAAGTTCACCGCGGTCTTGGTCGAAGGAGTGCCGTCGATGCCGAAGGACTCGATGGCGTGGATGCGGTCCCCGCGGAAGCGGTCGCTCAGTGCACCACGGAGGGCGGCGGCGATCATCTTCTTGGGGGTGCGCTGCGAGTAGTCGCGCGGCTTGGGGCCGTGCACGATTCCACCGCCGGTCATGTGCGGCGCGCGGATGGAGCCCTGACGGGCGTTACCCGTGCCCTTCTGCTTGAAGGGCTTGCGGCCGGCACCCGAGACCTCACCACGACGCTTGGTCGAGTGGGTTCCCTGGCGAGCCGCCGCGAGCTGCGCGACGACGACCTGGTGGATGAGCGGGATGTTCGTCTTGGCGTCGAACAGTTCGGCGGGAAGCTCGATCGAGCCAGCCTTCTTGCCGTCTGCCTTGAGGACGTCAAGCGCGAGAGTGGAGTCAGCCATGATCAGGCACCCTTCACTGCGTTGCGGACGTAGACGATGCGGCCACGAGCACCGGGGACGGCGCCCTTGACGAGCAGCAGACCCTTCTCGATGTCGACGGCGTGCACCGTGAGGTTGAGGACGGTCACGCGCTCGCCACCCATACGGCCGGCCATGCGCATTCCCTTGAAGACGCGGCTCGGGGTCGACGATGCGCCGATCGAGCCGGGCTTGCGGTGGTTGCGGTGCGAACCGTGCGACGCCGAGACGCCCTTGAAGTTGTGACGCTTCATGACACCGGCGAAGCCCTTGCCCTTGCTCGTGCCGACGACGTCGACGAGCTGGCCTGCTTCGAAGGTTCCGTCGACGGTGAGCTCCTGGCCCAGCGAGTAGTCAGCGGCATCCGCGGTGCGGATCTCGGTGACGTGACGGCGAGGCGTGACGCCTGCAGCCTCGAAGTGGGCGGTCAGGGGCTTGTTCACCTTGCGCGGGTCGATCTGACCGTAGGCGATCTGCACGGCGTTGTAGCCGTCCTTCTCGGGGGTACGGATCTGGGTGACCACGTTCGCGGCGAGCTCGATGACGGTGACGGGAACGAGCTTGCCGTTCTCGTTCCACACCTGGGTCATACCGAGCTTCGTGCCCAGCATGCCCTTGGAAATCTTGGAGTTGATGTCAACCATGGCGGACCTCAGAGCTTGATCTCGATGTTGACATCGGCGGGCAGGTCGAGACGCATCAGCGAGTCGACGGCCTTGGGCGTCGGGTCGACGATGTCGATCAGACGCTTGTGGGTGCGCATCTCGAAGTGCTCGCGGCTGTCCTTGTACTTGTGGGGCGACCGGATGACGCACACGACGTTCTTCTCGGTCGGAAGCGGCACGGGGCCGACGACGGTCGCGCCCGCACGGGTCACGGTGTCGACGATCTTGCGTGCCGACGAGTCGATGACCTCGTGGTCATACGACTTCAGGCGAATGCGGATTTTCTGTCCCGCCATTGTCTGCTCACTCTCTTTAAGCGTCTTACCGTCCTGGGCCGGATGACCCTGGGGCATTGGACGCACGTCGGCGCTGTTCGCGCCTCGGCACTCGAACGACTCTCACGAACCGATCTGCTGCACCACTGTTCTGCTGTCATCCCGCACGCCTCGCAGCGAGCGGATGTGCCCCACCCGCCGCACACGGCAGAGCCGTCGTGGAGGGAGTGTCGGGGCCGTCCTGCCACCCGCGGCCTAGGTCCCTGCGCTTCCGCGCCGCCTATGCACTGCCGTGATGGTGATCCGGTACACGCTGAGCGCGCCGGAATGTCGAACCTGTCTATTCTGCCACGGCCGATTTCACTTGTGCAAACCCGGGCGTGTCGCGGTCGCTGTGCATCTCCTGAGGGCACGCCCAACCGTCGGTCCGGAGCCTCTGATCGACACCGCCGACGGCCTCCTCAGCGCGCTGAGGAGAGCGGGGCGAGGCATCCCCATGCCTCGCCCCGCTTGGGGAGGGCGTTCAGTGCGAGGGGGCACACCGAACGCGAGGACACCGACGTGAAGGGACGCCGGAATCCTCGACCGAGGGCGCGGCGATGAGACCGCCGCGCAGGCGGGATGACGTCAGAGCGCACAGAGTGCGCACGTCGCACGATGATCCCCAAAATCGTTATCCCCAGTTTGACGCGGTCAACCGCGTGAAGTCGGAATGTCGAACCCCTTCGACATCCCTGATCGCAAGTTCCCCAGGCGATCGAGATTCAGTGTAACCGAACGACGCTCTGAAACGCGATACCACCACGCGGAATACTTGGTCCCCGATACAGAGGAGCGGCGGCTCCCCCGGAGGGAAGCCGCCGCGGAACGATACCCATTCCCCTCGCCCGCTCGTCTGGTTTCAGCGAGGCAATATGCTACGACGGTGAAGCCCGCCGATCCGTCCGCCCAGACCAGGGGCGTCCGAGCCGACATCCAGTCCCTGCGCGCCCTCGCTGTCGGCCTGGTGGTCCTCAACCACCTCTGGCCCGGCGACCTGCCGGGCGGGTACATCGGGGTGGACATCTTCTTCGTGATCAGCGGATACCTGATTACGTCGCATCTCGTGCGCGAGGTGAACGCCACTGGTGGGGTGAAGCTCGGGAGCTTCTGGGCACGTCGCGCCAAGCGACTGCTCCCCGCCGCGTTGGTGGTGCTGATCGCCAGTGGCATCATCGCTTTGACCCTGGTTCCGCTGCTGTACCAGCAGAGCGCACTGCGTCAGATCGCCGCCGCTGGCGCCTACTTCCTCAACTGGCTCCTGTTCGCCGAGTCGGCGGACTACTTCGCTCAGACCGACGCCCTCTCCCCGGTGACCCACTACTGGTCGCTCTCGGTGGAGGAGCAGTTCTATGTCGTGTGGCCGCTCGTGATCCTCGGTGTTCTCCTGCTCACCAAGGCCACGCCGGCACGGGTCCGAAAGACTGCTCTCGTCGTCGCGATGACCCTGATCCTCGTCGCCTCGCTGGCTTGGGCGATCTTCAGTACGGCCCGGGGTGCCGCGGGGGCCTATTTCGCCACCACAGGACGCGCATGGGAATTCGCCGCAGGCGCTCTTCTCGCATTCGCCCCGTCTCTTCCATCGATCGACCGGCGTGCGGCGGCGGCGACTTCCTGGCTCATGTGGGGAGCGCTGGTGGGATGCGCATTCCTCTACAGTCCGGCATCAGGGTTCCCCGGTCCGCTGGCACTGGTGCCCGTCACGGCGACAGCGGCCCTTCTTTGGCTGAGGACGGACGATTGCAAGTGGGCACCCCAGCGTGTACTCGCAATACGTCCGGTCACATTCGTGGGCGATATTTCCTATTCGCTGTACCTGTGGCACTGGCCGCTCATCGTCGCCGTGACCTATGCGCTGGGGGGTACTCTCAGCGGCGGCGTCAAGGCCGGAATCGTCATCGGCGCCGTGCTGCTCGCATGGCTCACCAAACGACTCGTCGAAGATCCTGTCCGGCTCACTAAGCTCTCCGGACTCGCCCGACCGCGAAACGTCCTGATCGCCACCGCAGCCTCGATAGCTCTTCTATGGGGTGGGACGCTGATGGTCGCGCCGGATGTTGAGGGCAGAGCTGAGGCGGCCGTCGCCGAACTCAACGCGGATGTGCGGCAGGACACCCCGTGTTTCGGCGCCCGAGCCGCATTCGCCGACTGTGAAGACAGCCACACGCTCGGCGACCTCGACTATGCGCTCAACAGCTGGGAACTCCTCGATCGCACAGTGAGCAACGGCACTTACTGTTCCTACAAGTGGGGCGCGGCCGAACTCGCCCCGTGTTCGTTCGGCGTCCCGGAAGGGTCGCAGCGACGTGATGTCGCGCTGGTCGGCGACTCGCATGCGGCGATGATGGTGTTCCCGCTCGACGCCGTGTCAGCCGCTCACGGCCTCCGTGTGCATACCTACCTTGCTGAGGCATGTGCCGCGCTCGATGATGACTCGATCGCGGTCGCCGGAAGCACGGAGCAGCAGCGGAGCGACCAGTGCAACGCTTGGCGCGTTAAGGTCATCGACGAATTGACCGAATCACCCCTGATCGACACGATCGTGACAACGAGCTTCGACACCGCATACTACGAGACAGCGAATCCGAGTGTCAGAGACTCCGGCGACGGTTATGTCAGAGCGTGGGAGGAGTGGCTGCTCGCAGGAAAGACGGTGATCGTGATCAACGATGTGCCGCGGTTCCCCCAGTCCGTGCCCGAGTGCATCATGTCGGCGTCGACACTAGAGGACCCCTGCGCCATGGATGCCGATGCGCTGTCGACCGAGGGTCCACTGTGGACGGCTGCGCAGCAGATCGACGACCCTGATTTCCACTTCGTCGATCACCGGGATGTCTACTGCGACGACCAGAAATGCCATACCGTCATCGGGGGGATCCCCGTCTACATCGACTCCAATCACCTGACCTCGGTATTCGCTCGCTCCTTCGGAGAGTTCATGTTCCCTGCGGAGGCGTTCGAGGGCTGACCCCCTTGTCGAGAGGGAGTCAGCCCCGTTTCACAGCTGAACGAACTCGCTCGCGGACCCCGATCCCCGACGGTGCGAGGTTCTCGGCCCGCGACAGCGCATCACTCGTTACCGACAGCCTTATCGGCCTGGTCGCGGATCTCATCGATCTTGTCGGAGGCGCCCGGCGCGATCTTCTTGGCGAAGTCTGCGACGCCATCGAGGACCTTGTCGCTGATGTCCTCCGCCTGCTCGCTCTTGACCGCCTCGGCGATCTTGTCCTTGTTCTGCTCGTACAGATCCTTGCCCTTGTTGACCGTTTCCTCGATACCCATTGCGGGCCCCCTTCATTGCGAACGAAAGCGCCGAGTGTGCGACGCAGCTACATTCTGCATGTCGGACCGTGCGAGGGGAAGGCCAGGCTACGCGGCGTCTTACGAACGCCAGAAGTTCTTCTTGAAGTCGACCTGTTGCACAGTGATTCCCGCATTGAGCACGCGCAGTTCAGCGTAGAGGCGAAGCGGCCCGGACAGGAAGTACGGCAGGGAGTAGTGTCCGAGGGTCGCTGCGGTCGCCGACGCCGCCGTCGTGGCAGGTATCTCGATCACAGGCTGCATCGTGCTGCTCACGATGTTGCCGATGGAGTCGAGCGTTTCTGCCACCACTCGGACCTGAAGCCCCGTGGTGACTCCGATCGCCCTCAGGTAGAGCGTGAGATCACCTGTCTCCTTGGAGCCGACCCCGGTCTGGGCGAGATAGAACGAGCCGGGGGCGATGGGGATTCGTGCCCAGACGCCCATCGGGACTGCGGTGTTCCACCAATATGCCGATGATTGATGAGTGGGCACGGGATCCTCCGAGTCAGGGGGCGGGGGGGTGGACGGTACGACGTAGTTCTCGAAGTCGACGGAATTGGTGAAGCCCAACTGCGACGGCGTACCGCCGATCCAGAGCGAGACATGGACATGTGCGCCGTAACCGGTCTCGCTCCCGAACCCCGACGCACCGGAGTATGCGATGACCTGCCCTCGTGCGACGCGCTCCCCTAGACGGACGGCGCTGGACTGCAGGTGGAGGTATCGGATGTAGTTGCCATCCGTCGCGCGCAATGCCAGGTAACGGCCCGTCGCCGTTCCGGTCGAGTCCTTCCGATCGACGATCACCCCGTCGGTGGCGGCTTGGATCGGGGTGCCCGTGGGGACCGCGTAGTCCGTCCCCGGTTCACCTGAGGGCGGATTGCGGTTCTTATGCCCCTGCCAGCTGCTCGAGATACGGACGTCGCCGCACGGTCGGAGGTAGGTGCCGGCTGCGGCGGCGTGATCGGTCGGTCCGAACAGACTGCGCCCCACCGCCGCGGCCCCGAGGGTGGCACCTGCAGCGATCAACACCGAACGCCGAGAAACAGCGCGGGCTGTGGGTGCGGTCGAGCGGTCTTGGTCTGCCGGACCGCACACTAGCGGTCGCCTCCCTCATTCTCACCGCGGATGAGGTTCTGGATCTGCTCTTCGGGCAACCGCTCGATCGATCCCGAACCGAGCTCCATCTTGGGCTCGGCCGGCGTACCGCCGATCGTGCAGACGGACTGCGCCTCGTATCCCATGGTCGCCGCGGGAACGAGGACGAGCCACTCCGGCGTGACCGTGCGCTTCTCGATCCGGGTGTTCTCGTTGTCGAAGACGACGTCCGGACCGAAGGTCGAGACCGTTGCGTCGATGCAGATCTGCGTCAGCTGCTCCGCGGTGAAGGCTCCGAATTCCGGAGCCGGTGATTCGACCGGCGACTGGCTCGGCGTCGGCTCTGCGGTCGGCACGGACGCCGAGGGGGCGGGCTCCGGCGTCGACGTGGACGTGGACGTGGGGACGGATGCGGGCGCACCCGAATCCGTCGCTGCACACGCTGTCGCCGATCCGAGAAGGACGATGGCCAGAGCAGTCGCAGCAAGACGCGTCGCACGGGAGGATCTCATGACTTTGAATCTACCCACCGAGTCGCCGCGAACGCCGTCACTGCTGGGGACAGTCGCGAGGATTGTTACCGAGATGACTCAGTGGGCGCTGGCGCCCGGCGCGACGACCGCACGCACCGTGCGGAACAGGATCACGATGTCCTGCGTGAGAGACCAGTTCTCGACGTAGTAGAGGTCGAGACGGATGGTCTCCTCCCACGACAGGCTGGATCGTCCGCTCACCTGCCACAGCCCGCTCATCCCGGGCTTGACCGCGAGCCGACGGAGAGCGATGTCATCGTAGAGCGCGACCTCAGCGGCGCGCTGCGGACGGGGTCCCACCAGACTCATCTCTCCGCGGACCACGTTGATCAGCTGAGGGAGCTCGTCGACCGAGTGACGACGGAGGAAGCGTCCGACCGACGTGATGCGTGGATCGTCGGAGATCTTGAACAGGGGGGTCTCGCTCGACCCCTGGAGATCGAGAAGCGTCGCCAGCTGATCGTCCGCGTTCGCGACCATCGACCGGAATTTGCGCATACCGAAGGTCCTACCGCGCCGACCGATGCGCTCCTGGTGGTAGAAGATCGGCCCAGGTCCGTCGATGCGGATCGCGATCGCCGTGATCAGGAAGACAGGCGACAGCAGCAGCAGGAGCAGCAGAGACCCCACCAGATCGAATGTCCGCTTGAGGAATCTCTTGCCGGACTCCATCCGGGGGAAGTCGACATGAACGAGCGGCAGTCCCGCGACCGGTGTCGCATGCAGTCGGGGCCCTGCGACGTCTGTCAGAGCAGGCGCCATGATCATCTGGATGTCGCGGTCGGCGACGGCATAGCCGAGCCGCCGCATCGTCTCAGGTCCGATGTCGTCGGATCCCACGATGATCAGAGCATCGATGTTCGCGGCGTCGAGTGCCCGCTCCGCGCTGCGGATGTCGCCGAGAACCTCGATCTGGGGGATGCCCTCTGACGGGACGCCGTCGGTGATGACCCCCACGATCGTGTAGCCGGTGCCGTCAGTGCGGCGGATCTGTTGGGCGACGTGCTTGACATTGCTGCGCTCGCCGATGATGACGGCCCGATGCGTGTACTCGCCTTTGCGCTGACGAGCACGCAGCCACTGCCTCCACATCCACCTCGAGACCACGAGGAGGCCGAGTCCGGTCGGGAAGACGACGGCCAGCAGAAGTCGCGACATGTCCATACCGAGGAAGAACGCGACGGCGATGGTGAGGGCGAAGACGGCGATCGTCGCGTCCACTATCCTGCGGTACTCGGCGATGCCGTGTCCGACCTGACGATGGTCACGGGTGTCGATCGCGTCGAGGCCGATGAACCAGACCACCCCAATCACGGCGAGCACCGCGGTATAACTGATCGTGGGCCCTCCGGGCCAGGTGACCTCGCCCCGAACGCCCGGGCTGGTGAGGAACCACGCGCCGACGAGCGTGCTGATCAGGACGAGAAGATCGCTGTATACGAGACGGCTCGCGTATCGTCGCGGCCAGTCTGCGCGACGTCGCCGAGACGTCGACGTGACGCGCGCTCGCGCCTGCGTCACCGATCTTCCAGCATTCCGGGAATGCGAAGAAGCGCCCTCCGCGACGATTACAACCACCCCCTGCGTGCACGCGGCTGATTCCGCGCTCGACTCTCAGCCAATGCATCGAATCGTCGTTCAGCATACTCCTACGTCGACGATTCGACAGACGCCGCTCGTCAGCGGCAGGTGTTTGTGATCGCGGGCACCGTGGGATGGATCATCGGATTCGTCTGCACAGCCAGGGGGCCAAAGTCCCCTGCACCGGTGAAGGACGCGGTCACGTCCACCTGATCCCCCGCCTCGAACCACGCCTCGAAGCGCACTGTGGGGCGACCGAGATCGTCAATACCCTGCTGGAGGACGTCGACGCGCTCTCCGTTGACGGCCACGTTCGACACAGTGGTTCCCGGGGGGCCGTAGATGTAGATCCAGTCGCGGAAGGTCGTGCCGAACGTCATGCTCTGGACGTAGCGGGGAAGCGCCTCGGTCTCTTCCTGCGTGAGAGGGAGACTCAGCCCCGCGTTCACGGTGAACGTCCCGGTGCCTGCCTCACAGACGGCATCCGCTGTGATCGATCCGCGCGTGTAGTAGTCGATCTTGGAGCCGTTGCTGTTGTTGAAGTAGACGCCGATCGTGGTCGCCTCCGAGTTGTCCGTCGGAAGGATGCCGCTGATGCGCTGTCCCGCGATGGCCTCGGTGACCTTCTCATCCTCGCTCCACACGAGCACACTGCCCTGCGCTGCGCTCTCCGACAGCGCGATGGCCATGTTCTTCAGATCGAACTGCCCCGAGGCGACCTGCTGGAACACGGCTCCGGCGGCTGCGGCGAAGAACCCGTCGACGAGCTCGGGGTGTGCGTAGCTGTCCCACCGCCGGTAGACGTCGCTCAGCAGAAGAGCGGTCGCGTTGTCGGCGCTCAGCACGTCACCGGTGGCGAGGGTGATCGGGCCGGTGGCCACGAGCATCCGCGAGAGCGCCAGCGGGTCGATGGAGATGACCGCGTCGATATCGTCCGGTGCGATGTCGCGCTGCCACCACGCGCGCATGATCTTCGCGGCGGTCGGGAAGTCCGGACGACTCATGCTGGTGTTGAGGTGGTCGACGAGGTAGCTGGAGTAGAGGTCGAGGGCGCTCTGATCCACGGGAATGTCGACGGCGACGCCGTTCTGGTAGCTCGCGCTGCTGCCCTGGCTTCCCATCGTGATCGCACCGTTGTCGACGTGCACGAGGGTCTGCGCTGCCGCGCTGCCTCCGAGTGCGAGCGTCTCCGCGTTGTTCTGGAACACGAGAAGGTAGTTGCGTGGCCCTTCCGCGCCGAGCAGGACGGGGAGCAGTTCGACCGCCGGTGCAGCGGCCCCCATGACCTCGGCGACCTGGTCCACTCCGCTGCGCACGGGACCGATCAGCGCGGAGGACTCCTTGACGGCGCTGATCTCGTCTGCGAGCTGCGCGACACGAGCGGACTGGCGCTTCGTCACCTCGAGGACCTTGGTTATGAGCGAGCCGCCGTCAGAGCCTCCGTCGGCGAGGACCGGCATCCCCACGTCATTGACCAGCACGTCGAGGGACTGCGCAGCGAGGCGGACTCCCCGGAGGTTGTCTCCGATGGCGGGGACCCATTCCAGCACTGCCCACACGGGGTCGGCGGCGGCGTCCGCTGCGCTTTCGGCATGTCCGGAGATCTTCTCGACCGTCGCTGTGACGTCGGCGCCGCTCTGCAGCTCGCCGATCAGCTGCTGGCTCTGTTCGAGACCGTCCTTCACCGCGAGCGCCCGAAAGCCCACCCAGCAGGCAGCAGCGAGCCCGAGGATGAAGAGGACGGCGACAGTGATCCAGGTGATTCGGACGCGCCGGGCGCGGCGCTGCTTCCGCTCTCGCGCGTCGGCGCGTTCGGCGTCGGCCTCTCGCGCGGCATGCTGCTTCTGCGCAGCTTCACGCGCTGCTCGACGGGACTCGTGGGGCACGAGGGCAGTTTACAGACAGCCCGCTGGGAGATCCGTGCGCGGCTCCGTGCGTCAGTCCACGACCTGGACCACCGAGCCGGCCCGGGGTCGCGGGGATCGCAGAGAGCCCAGGATGAGGCCGACGGCGCGGGCCGGAGGGGCGTCCCGCACGGCGACGGCCTTCGCGACGATGCGAATCAACGCGGTCGAGATGCGTCCCCGACTGAAGGCGCGAAGAACAGCGGCATCGTCGCCCCTCACCGCGGAGGGGTGCGACAGCAGTCGTCGCGCCATGTTCACCCGCCATCCCCAGCGGTGATCGCTGAGGTAGGAGAGCGCTCCCGAGGAACGACCGCGCGCCCTGGTCACCATGTCGACGACCCGACCGGGGAGTGAACGACGTCGCTCCTCGCCGATCACGTTCCCCTGGTGCTGGACATACACCTGCAGCGGCTCCGGCTCCTCGAAGACGCCGTCCGAGACGAGCGCGCACACCCCCAGCCAGTGGTCGTGGAAGGCGAGGTCCGTCGGGTCCGGGAACGGGAGAGCGGTCTCGAGCAGCTCGCCGCGGAACACGCAGGCGCTCCCCGTCACCTGGTTGTCGATGATGTCGGCCGCGAGCCCCACCGCTCGTCGCTGCGTGACTTCGCCCTCACGCCCTTGCCCGGGTGCCGCGACGACGACCTGGCAGAAAGCGAGCGAGGCGTGCGCCAACGCGGGCGTCAGCGTCGCGAGCTTCTCGTCGAACCAGCGATCGTCCTGATCGGCGAGCGCCACCCAGGGCGCCGCGCGGGGCACGAGCTCGAGGATCCGTTCGAAGTTCCGATAGAACCCGACGTTGTCCGGAAACTCGACGATCTCGAACCGCCGATCATCTCCGACGCACGACCGCACGTGCGCGAGCGCGTCGGGATCCTCCCCATCGATGCCGATGAGGCATCGCCAGTCCTCGAGCGTCTGCGAGCGCAGCGACTCGATCTGGTCGCGCAGCAGGCGAGGGTCGGGTCGGTAGACCGCCATGCAGATCTGGCCGACGGTGGATGCGTGGTTCATTGCGTGCTGTCGCCGTTCGCCGTTGTGGTGTTGGGTATCCTCGACATCATGCCATCGACATGGTCGTTCATCACCGTCACGTACAACAGTGCACGCACCCTCCGCCACTTCTGGAAGGGAGATCGACCTGGCGACGTCGAATGGATCGTCGTCGACAATGCGTCGACCGATGACAGTGTCGAGACCGCCGAGAGTCTGGGAGCGCGGGTCATACGGCTCGACGAGAATGCCGGGTTCTCCGCAGCGAACAACCGCGGCCTCGTCGAATCGGAGGGGCGTTACATCGCATTCACGAACCCTGATGTGGCGGTCGATTGGGAGTCGCTGCCCGCGCTGCAGGCGACCATCGACCAGACGGGAGGGCTCGTCGCACCCCAGCTGCTCAATTCCGACGGCACCCTGCAGCCCAACGGTCGTGGCGCACCTCTCCTGGCGCACAAGGTCCTCAATCGGCTGTCCAGCCAGCCGCGGCGCAACGGCTACCAGATCCTCACCGACGGCGACGAACGGCGCGAGGTCTTCTGGGTGATCGGCGCCGCGGTCCTCGGGTCCGCCGACGCGGTGCGCTCGATCGACGGCTGGAACGAGCGCTTCTTCCTCTACTACGAAGACAAGGACATCTGCATCCGTGCCTGGCGCAGCGGACTGCCCGTGACTCTCGACGGCGGCGCCCGGTGGACCCACGGATGGGCCAGGGAGACCTCCGGATTCAAGGTCATGCCGTGGGTACGTGAGTTCCAGTCCATGGCCAGGTTCTATTCGCTCTACCCCGAGCTTCTTTTCGGCCCCGGCGCCGCGGTGCGGCGGAAGCACCCCCGCGCATCCGCGGCATCCGGCCGGGTCTCACCCGCTCGACGCTGACGCACCTCGCCACGAGGAGCCCGAGCGAAACGGCCGTACGCCGGCACCCTGACGTCAGCCCTGTCGCCGAAGGAGCTCGGAGCGCATCGCGAGAAGCGGACCGCGAGCGATGTCCTCGAGGATCGACATCCGCTCGCGGGACGCTGCGCCGATGGCATCTCGGTTCTCCAGTGCCCGCGAGATGTACCCGGCGAGCGACGCCGTCGAGGTGTCCCTGACATGCATCGACAGATCGGACTGTCCGAGATACGCCGCGGCCTCGACCATCTTGTTCTCGTAGGCGAGGGAGACGCATGGCACCCCCTGGCCGGCCGACAGAATGAGGCCGTGGTAGCGCATCGAGACCACGACCGTCGCGCGGCCGAGTTCGGCGACATAGTCCGAGAGCGTCGCGACCGGCGCGATCTCCGCGACGCAGCCACGGGAGCGCAGCGCCTCGGCGAAGCGCTGGAGCTCGGCGGGTTCCGCCTGGGTGCCGTAGAGATGCGGGATGATCCGCACCGTCAGGCCCGATTCCGCGGCGCTCGTCGCGAGCCCCTCTGCGAGCGCATCGCGCCAGAGCACGCCGTCGTCGTCCCCCTTGAAGTCGCGGTGCCAACTCGACAGGTTCGTGGGCACGACGGCGATCACCGGTTCGGTGGACTCGGCCGCCGCGATGTCGAGCAGAAGGCCCGTGTCGACACCGAGATAGGCGCTGAGCCCCTCGGATGCCAGCCAGCGCTGAGAGGCGGATTCGCGCACGAACAGCTCGGAGCGTCTCAGCACGTAGCGGGCGACCCGGTCGAAGACTCTCGAATTGCTCTTGCCGATCGTGTTCTGGAAGAAGATGGGTCGAACCCCGCTGAGCACGAGGGCGACGAGTACGAGCAGGTAGGTCCAGTCCTTGTAGATTCCGATGTTCGAACCCGCCGGGGAGACCAACACGAAGTCCGACTCACGCGCCGCCCTGACCAGTCCTCGCAGACCGGCGTGCGCAGCCCGGCGCATGAGCATCTGACGCGCGGCGGCGCGAGCGAGTGTGGGTCTCGCGTCCGAGGTACCGGCGAGCACCGGGAGGTGGTGGTGGTGCACGCGCTCGTCATCGGTGGGGAGCCCCCCGCGTCCGCCATCCCAGATGTAGAAGACATCGACCCGGGTCGCGTCCAGCTCGGAGAAACAGCGCTCCACCAGTGCGATGCCGGCGGCATCGTCTCCGTAGTTGTTCGTGTGCTGGTTGACAACGGTGATCCGTCGCGGTTGTGCCATTGGTTTCTGCGCCCTCTCGCGGCCTCGACGACCGCAACGGAAGGGCCGCGACCTCCCGTAGTATAAAGCTCGGCGCCGCCTCTCACGCGCCCCGACCGCGCACGCGCTCCAGTCCGCCGCAGGTCAGAAGCCGCACCTGGACCACCCGGAAGTTGACGATCAGATGCACGCCCCGAGACGGTTCGGCCAGAATGTGGTGCTGTCTCTGTCGGGAAGCATCCTTCCCGCTCTCGTCGGCGTGGCGGGCACGATCCTTCTTCTGCGCTCATCCTCGGGCGACGCATCCGTCACCGTACTGACGGCATGGACGCTTCTCGGCTACATGGTGCTGTCGGACCTCGGCCTCACCCGGTCGGCGTCGAAGCTCGTCTCCGCCGGGACCGCGCCGACCACCGCCGTCGGCACGCTCTGGCGCACGGCGCTCCCTCTCGGCATCGCGCTCTCCGCTCTCACCCTGGTGGTGGGTCTCCTCGTCTCTCCGTGGTTGTTGCTCCTCGTTCCCGTGCCCTTGCTGACGGCACTGCAGTTCCCGGTCGCGGGCGCCCTCGAGGCGAGCGGGCAGTTCGCCGTGTTGGCGGGTCAGCGGCTGATCAATGCGCTCACGGTCTACCTGCTCCCTCCGCTGGCCATCGCGCTGCTCGACCCCGCCCAGGGGATCCCCGTGGGATTCGGCGTACTGCTTCTGGGACGGGTGGTCCTTTTCTGGTATCTGTTCGCTCACCTGGCCGTGCCGCTGCGCGCGACACTGGGCGCGACTTTCGATCGCAAGGCAGGATCCCAGGCACATCTCGTCTTCTGGGTGGGCCTTTCGAGCATCGTCGGCCCCGCGTTCCTCTATGCCGACCGACTCGCCGTGAGCCTCGGAGCGTTCTCAGACGGCGAGTGGGTCGACTACACCGCACTGTCGGAACTGCTGCTCAAGTCCTACGTGATACCCAGCGCAGTCCTCGCCGTGGTCTTCCCCTGGCTTGCGACGCGCGCCTCTGCACATCTCCCTCTGTTGCGGAAGCTGGTGAGTCGCGGGCTCCCCCTGGCGGCGTTCGCCGGCGCCGGCCTGGTCACCGCGCTCGGATTCCTCGTGCCGAGCGATCTCGTCGCCGTCATCCTTCCGATAGCGGGTGACCGGGACGGGATGTCGGCCATCGTCCTCCTGGTCGTCGCCACCGGACTCAACTGGATCTCCCAGGTCTACATCGCCGTGCTGCAGGGCTTCGATCGACAGAAGGTCGTCGCCGTATGGCAGCTCGCCCTGGCCCTGCCCTTCGCCGGCGGACTCCTGATCGCCAGCGTGAGCGGCAGCCTCGCCGTCGTCGCGGCGGTCGCACTGGCCAGAATCGCGCTTCTCGCGATCATCCTCGCTCTGGAAGCCAGACGAACGCTCGCGTCGAGGACCTGAGGGATCCGGACCGCCGTTCGGACCACAGATCGAGCTGCGCGCGAACGACCACGATGACGAGCTGCCCGAACAGCGACGTGTACGCCACCATGTTCTCGAAGAACGAGAAGAAGATGATCGTGCCGAGCAGAGCGACGCCCTCGACGTAGAGCCGCGAACCGGCGAGCAGTCTGAGCGCCACGATCGCGACCACCGCGAGCACACAGGCCATCCCGAGGCCCCCCACGAGCCCGGCCGCACCGACCGCAGACCCGAAGAGCGTCGATGCGGTCACGTCGGGGGCGACGAGGAACACGCTCTTGTCGAAGTCCTCGACCCCCAGCACTCCCCCGAGGCGCTCTCCGATCACATCGGGAATGAAGTCGTAGAGCACGACCGTCGGCAGTCCGCATGTCTGTGAGCAGAGCTGGCCCGCGGCATGGCCGAACGCGGCGTTGAGATTCGCCACCGGCGTCGTGAAGTAGGTGTACGACCACAGCCATGAAGGACTGAGTCCGCTGGCGACGAAACCCTCGCTCGCTCTTGAGAACCGCAGCACGGCATCGCGCGCCGCCGGCACTCCGGTGGCCGCCTCGATCTGGTGGGCGAGGCGCAGATCACCGAAGACACCGAATCCATAGACGAACACCACTCCGACCACGACGAGCATCACGATCCACGTCGCGCTCAGGCGCCGCACCCGGAGGTAGACGATCATGCACGCGACGACGAGGAACGACACCGCGCTGCGGTTGGCGATCGTCGCCAGAAGCACGATGACCCAGCCGAAGACAGCGAGATCGCGCAGGCGCCGGGTATCGAGGAAGACGCGGAAAGCCCGCACACCGTAATACCCGGTGAAGCACAGCATGGCGATGTGCAGCCCGTCGATCCCGAACGCGTAGACGTCGTACTCCGCCCCGCTCAGCAGCTGCAGGATCGGCACGCCGCCGTTTTTGACGTACGCACCGATGAAGTACGCGGTGATCAGCGCGACGGCACCGGAGTTCAGCGGAAGCGCGGACCGGGGCTGCTGGTCCCCGGGATGGCGTTGCGCAAGGATTGCGAAGGCCACCGCGACGACTCCGAGGAACAGCCCCGTGTCCGCTCGCAGCGGGGTGAGCAGATCGGACCAGCCGAGAAGGTAGAGCACTCCTGCAGCGAGGATCCACAGCGGCATCAGGGCGAACGGAGACCGCAGCACCGCGGATGCCTGCGGAAACATGCCGGGAAGCGGCCCTGTTTCGAGACCCGTCCCGCGATCCCGGGTGGCGGCGCGCGACATCATCGGTTCCGGCTGCGATTCCTCATCCGGCGGGCGACCGCGAGCACACTTCCCGCTGTGGCGAGGGCGATGCTGCGAAGTTGACCCCACGACCAGAACTTGCCGTAGACGGGCTCCCCCGCGTTCCGACTGGGCGTGAAGGAGTCAGGATCCGCCGTCGCCGCGATGTGGTCGTGCCCATGGATCTCATCAGGCTCGAGATACGCGCCCTCTGCCCACTCGTTCCAGGCGTTGATGAAGACGAGCCCGCGCGCACCGCGCCGCGCCTGTTCGCGACTGCGGGCGACGGAGAGCCAGGTCGCGTAACGCTGCGGGGTCGACCCGACGTACACCGTGGCCGACATCCGACGACGCGCGGTGTTGTCCCAGCCGGGCGTGACGCCGTGGTGACGCGTGTACGACGCCTCGCGGCGCTTCTCGAACCGCGAGGCCATGCGCGGATACGACATCAGCCGACCGCGGAATCCGCGCTGCACGCCCTCGAGCGGTCGCAGCTGTGCGGATGCGAGGGTGTTCGCACCGACGGGAGGAAACTCCGCGACCGCGTCGAAGCCCAGCGCACGCGGATCGAGCTCGGGCGTCGTCTCCGAGCCGATGACGTGCACCCCGGGGAGACCCGCGGCGCGGGCCAGCACCTGCAGGCGCTCGGCGAACGCGGGCGGGTCGGGGATCACCTGTGCGCGGTGCACGAGCAGAATCGGCTTTCCGTCCTGCCGGATGTAGTGCGGCGCGAGGAAGTGCGGCAGCAGGTCCTGGAAGACCTGCTCCTCGTACCCCTCGTCGTACTCCTGCGCCATGAGGACGCTGCGCTCTTTACCGTCCCAGCGACGGGTCCAGCTCTCGTTGGCCCAGCTCAGACAGTACGGGAGCAGCGTCGGGTCGTCTCGCCACGCGTCGATGGGCTGCTCGAGCAGACGCGAACCGCCGAACCAGTAGAAGTACATGCAGAACGCGTCGACGCCTGCCTGCCGCGCGAGATCGGACTGCGCTCGATGCACGTCTCGGTCGAGCAGGTCGTATTCGCCGAGAGTCCCGGGCACACGCGGATGAGCGTGGGAGGAGAACAGCGGTGACGCCCTGCGGACGTTGACCCACTCTGTGAACCCCTCGCCCCACCACTCGTCGTTCTCGGGGATGCGGTGGAACTGTGGCAGGTAGTAAGCGATTGTGCGCATCACCGTATGATCTCCGACGGCTCTTGAAACGGATCAAGGTGGCGGACGGCCGACCTATGCTTCCCCGATGTTACTTGATACCGACCACGACTCCGCATCGCAGGACCCGTCTGCCGCTACTTGCCCGACGCCTCGACCTCGACGTCCGCATCGAGATACACGGGGGTGTCGGTCAGCGTGAGGGTGATCTTGCCGTCCTTCGGACGCTTCGTGGTCTCTCCTCCGTAGATGTCTGTGACGGTGATCGCGTTGCGCGAGGTGACGACGATCTTTCGCGGCTTCTCCGGGTCCGGAGCCCAGAGAACCCGCGAGGATGTCCCCGGCCCCGTGAACACATAGGACTCGATGCCCGAGCCGATGTCGTCGACCGATGCCGAGTCCATACCGCCGAGCCGGGCGGCGAGCGTGACCTGGGCGACGGCAGCGGGCTTGGGCTCATTGCCACCGGGCAGTACGCCGATGTCGCTCCGGAACAGGCCCATGTTCACTTCACCCTGCACGGGATCGCTCCGCTGATCCGCGGCCTCGTACCAATACATCCGCTCGGCGCCGTGTCCGAGGGCGGCTGCGGTCACCTGCACCAGGTACTTGGCCTGTTCCTCGTCGCTCACCCAGTCGTCCATGGTCGCCCAGCCCATCTCGGTGATCCAGATCGGCTTCTCCTGTCCACCGTTGGCGTCACGCATCATGCTCCGAAGACGCTCGATGTCCTCGCCCATCGTCGGGGCGGCGAGCGGCTGGGTGTAGGGGTGGGCGGTGACCACGTCCAGCCGGTCGAGTCCTCCCTGGGCGAAGAAATCCTGCAGCCAGTCCCATTTGAAGCCCATCCCCGAGAGGCTGGGTCCGACGATCGTGGCGCCCGGAACGGCGGGATCGACCGCACCGTTCACCGCATCCAACATCGCGATGTAACACTCGGGGGCCTTTCCGCATGCGCCCGTGTTGTAGAAGTGATCGAACTCGTTGTACACCTCGACATCGGATCCGACCTGCGGGAACTGCTGCAGGACGGTCCGTGTGAACGCGCCGTACGCGGCGAGTCCGGCAGGGCTGCTGGGTGTGACGCCGCCGTCGTAGTTCTTGTTCGAGTACACCGGAACCTGCAGGGCGGTCAGACCGTTCTGCGCGAGCCGGTTCATGTTGTCGGTGAACTGGGTCGGAAACGCGTACTGGCCGGGTTTCGGCTCGGCACTGGACCAGACCGTGTCGGCGCGAACATGGCCGAAGCCCATGACCGCCAGCTGATCGATCATGTTCCCCGTGCGCTCAGGCGTCGTGAGGTCATGCAGATGGACGCCGAATCTCGACGCCTGGCCCCGCTGCTCTGCGGGAACCTCGGGCACGATCCCCACGCTGGCACTCCGCTCGATCACCTTCCCGCCGATGTGGGCGGACACACTCAGCGTGTAGTACCCATGCGGGACCTTGGGGAAGGAGATCGCCGCCTCGGTGCCGGCGAAGAGCACGTCACCACGTGCGACTTCTTCGTCCTCGGAGGACAGCGCCCAGCTCATCCATCCGTCCGGTGCGCGACGGGTCGTGAAGGACACGGAGGAGAACTGCGGAAGCAGCAGCGAGGGCGTGGTGATGGCGAGGTCGGCGGAGTTGGCCTCGAAGCCGCCGTTGCTCAGGAAGGCCGCCGCTCCGTCGTCAGCGGTGATCGTGATGTCGTCGATGAGGAGCCCATCGACCTGCCCCTGCACCACCAGACGCACAGATCCTGCGCCGGCGGGGACTATCGGCACACTCACCTCGCGCCAGTCGTACGTCCCCCCGGGGATCTTGAGAGCGGGCTCCCATCCGGTGGATGGCCTGACCTCGACGGCTCCGTTCGCAGTCCCGATCGACTTCACCCACATCGAGACCGTGTAAGGACGACCCGCTTCGAGCTCGACCGGATGCTCGTACTGGGCCGCGATCGCGCCGGATCCCGCACTGCTCTTGATCCGGAGCGCGTAGTCGCCGCCGTGCGCCTCGTCAGTGGCGAGCAGAGAGACCGCGGGAGAAGTCGTCCTGGTTCGCCAGCCGGCGAAGGTGTCGGAGATCGGCAGGTCGGTCGCGAGCGCGACCAGAGGCTGATCGGCAGGTGTCGCGAACGGCGTCGGCGTGGCAGTCGGCGTGACCGAGACGGTCGGCGCCGGCCGCGCCTCCTCCGAGCGCGCCTCCCAGGGACGGAACACCAGCAGAGTCGCGACGAGCGCCACGACCAGCACGCCCGCGATGGACAGCAGGATGATCTTGCGGGTGGACAGCGTACGCGCAGCGTGCGCTGCAACGGTCGGCGAGGCTTCTGGGGGAGTCGTCGGCTCGTTCATCATGCCCAGCCTATGTCGTCGGCGGAGGGGCGCCGTGCCGAGGTGCGCGTCACAGCGGGAGGCGGACAGTCGGGGCGTCGCCGGTCTCCCAGAAGTCCGCATCCAGCACGCGGGTGACCGGGTCGGGCTCGGCGATGCGGGCGGCGGCCGGCGCCGGCGCCTGGTGCGAGGAGGCCGCCACCTGCGCGCGCGCCGCGTTCTGCCTCTGGAGCTCGGCCGCCGCGGCGCGACGCTCCCACAGCTCACGTTCGATCTTGGTGCGGTCCCTGGCATGGATCATCGCGCGCAGGATCATCGCGAGCAGCAGACCGAGGTAGCCGCCGATGGTGTTCGACAGCACGTCGAGCACCGTCGACACCCGCTCATCGAGCGCGATGCCCTGGGTGAACTCGATGGCACCTGAGAACGCGGGCAACAGGAAGATCGCCACCCACCATGCGGAACGGGCGAGCGCGAGTCCGAGCAGGAAGCCGAGGGGGACGAACATGCCGATGTTGGCGGTGAATTCGAGCTTGTCGTACCCGAACCACTCCGGCACGCCGATGTTGTGCAGAGCGCGCAGCATGCGCCCGGCGATGCTGTCGAACTCGAGCTGCTCGGGCTGCGGCCACATGGTGACGAGCAGCACGAAGGAGGCGTAGACGACCAGCAGCAGCGTCGAGACCCACAGCCGCGCGTAGCTGCGCGGCGGCGGCGGACCCACCTGGATCTGCGTCATGACGGCGTTCCTCCTCTGCCCTGGTCGGGCGACGGCGATGACGGAAAAGGGATGTACGACAAAGGGGCCGGACCCGAAGGTCCGACCCCTTTGTCAGGAAGCAGAAGCTTACTTGATGATCTTCGTGACCGTACCGGCGCCGACGGTGCGTCCACCCTCACGGATGGCGAAGCCGAGGCCCTCCTCCATGGCGATCGGCTGGATCAGCTCGACCGTCACGTCGGTGGTGTCACCGGGCATGACCATCTCGGTGCCCTCAGGCAGCGTGATGACGCCGGTGACGTCGGTGGTGCGGAAGTAGAACTGCGGGCGGTAGTTCGTGTAGAACGGGTTGTGACGCCCACCCTCATCCTTGGAAAGGATGTACGCGGTACCGGCGAAGTCGGTGTGCGGCGTGACCGAACCCGGCTTGACGATGACCTGGCCGCGCTCGACGTCCTCGCGCTTGGTGCCACGGAGCAGAAGACCGCAGTTCTCGCCGGCCCATGCCTCGTCGAGCTGCTTGTGGAACATCTCGATACCCGTGACCGTGGTCTTGACGGTCGGACGCAGTCCGACGATCTCGACCTCGGAGTTGATGGCCAGCGTGCCACGCTCGGCGCGGCCGGTGACGACGGTTCCACGACCGGTGATCGTGAAGACGTCCTCGACGGGCATCAGGAACGGCTTGTCCTTGTCGCGCACGGGGTCGGGGACGTTGTTGTCGACGGCCTCCATGAGGTCGAGGATGGACTGGGTCCACTTCTCGTCACCCTCGAGTGCCTTCAGAGCGGAGACGCGGACGACAGGAGCGTCCTCGGCGAAGCCCTGCGAGGCGAGCAGCTCGGAGACCTCGAGCTCGACGAGCTCCAGGATCTCCTCGTCGTCGACCATGTCGGCCTTGTTCAGCGCGACGAGCAGGTACGGCACGCCGACCTGCTTGGCGAGCAGAACGTGCTCACGGGTCTGAGCCATCGGGCCGTCGGTGGCCGCGACCACGAGGATCGCGCCGTCCATCTGCGCAGCACCGGTGATCATGTTCTTGACGTAGTCGGCGTGGCCGGGGGCGTCGACGTGCGCGTAGTGGCGCTTCGGGGTCTCGTACTCGATGTGCGAGATGTTGATGGTGATACCACGCTGGCGCTCTTCCGGCGCCGAGTCGATGGAAGCGAAGTCGCGCTGCACGTTGGTGTCAGACGGGAACTTGTCAGCAAGCACCTTCGAGATCGCTGCGGAGAGCGTGGTCTTGCCGTGGTCAACGTGACCGATCGTTCCGATGTTGACGTGCGGCTTGGTCCGCTCGAACTTGGCCTTAGCCACTGGGTCCTCCTCAGGACGTCGTGTAGAGGTGACCGGGCACTGGATTGCGACCGGTTCTCTACGGGTTAGTTTCTCAGTTTAGTAGAGAGGGAATGTGAAGTTGTAGGGGACCTGGGAGTCGGGCCGGGGCCCGACTCCCAGGAAGTGTCACTCGCCGCCGTTGTTCTTCTGGACGATCTCGTCGGCCACAGCGCGGGGAACCTCAGCGTAGCTGTTGAACTCCATCGAGTAGACGGCGCGGCCCGAGGTCTTCGAGCGCAGGTCGCCGATGTAGCCGAACATCTCGGACAGCGGGACGTGTGCCCGGACGACCTTGACGCCTGCGGCGTCTTCCATCGACTGGATCTGGCCACGACGTGAGTTCAGGTCGCCGATGACGTCGCCCATGTACTCCTCGGGAGTACGCACCTCGACCGCCATGAGCGGCTCGAGGAGTGCCGGGCTCGCCCGACGCAGGGCTTCCTTCATACCCATGGATCCGGCGATCTTGAACGCCATCTCCGAGGAGTCGACGTCGTGCGCCGCACCGTCGACGATGGTCGCCTTGACGCCCACGATCGGGTAGCCGGCGAGCACGCCGACGTTCATCGCGTCCTGGAAGCCGGCATCGATCGAGCCGATGTACTCACGCGGGATGCGACCACCGGTGACCGCGTTGACGAACTCGTACGTCTTCTCGTCGTCGAGGTCGAGCGGCTCGATGTTGAACTGGATCTTCGCGAACTGCCCCGATCCACCGGTCTGCTTCTTGTGCGTGTAGTCGTACTTCTCGACGCCCTTGCGGATCGTCTCGCGGTACGCGACCTGCGGCTTGCCGACGTTGGCCTCGACGTTGAACTCGCGCTTCATGCGATCCACGAGGATGTCGAGGTGCAGCTCGCCCATGCCCTTGATGGTCGTCTGACCGGTCTCGGGGTTGAGCTCCGTGCGGAAGGTCGGGTCCTCCTCAGCGAGCTTCTGGATGGCGACACCCAGCTTCTCCTGGTCGGCCTTGGTCTTCGGCTCGATGGCGACCTCGATGACCGGCTCGGGGAACGTCATCGACTCGAGGACGACCGGCGAGGCCGGGTCGGTCAGGGTGTCACCGGTGGTGGTGTCCTTCAGACCGATGACGGCGTAGATGTTGCCCGCCGTGACCGAGGGGACAGGGATCTCCTTGTTGGCGTGCATCTGGAAGATCTTCCCGATGCGCTCCTTCTTGCCCTTGGTCGAGTTGATGACCGCAGCACCGGAGTCCAGCTGACCCGAGTAGACGCGCACGTAGGTGAGGCGACCGAAGAACGGGTGCACCGCGACCTTGAACGCGAGGGCTGCGAACGGGTCCTTCGCGTCGGGGTGACGCTCGATGATCGTGTCGTAGTCCTTCGGGTCGTGCGCCTCGATCGAGCCCACGTCGAGCGGGTTCGGGAGGTAGTCGACGACCGCGTCGAGCATGGGCTGCACACCGCGGTTCTTGAACGCCGAGCCGCAGAGCACCGGGTAGATCTCGGAAGCCACGGTGAGCTTGCGGATCGCGCCCTTGATCTCGGCGACGGTCAGCTCTTCGCCACCGAAGAACTTCTCGAGCAGAGCGTCGTCGGTCTCGGCGACGGTCTCGAGGAGCTGCTGACGGTACTCGTCGGCCTTCTCCTTGAGGTCGGCCGGGATCTCCTGGATCTCGTAGGAGGCGCCCATGGTGACGTCACCCTTGGAGTCACCCGCCCAGACGAGCGCACGCATCTCGACGAGGTCGATGACGCCGATGAAGTCGTTCTCCGCACCGATCGGCAGCTGGATGACCAGCGGCTTGGCGCCGAGGCGGTTGATGATGGTGTCGACGGTGAAGTAGAAGTCCGCGCCGAGCTTGTCCATCTTGTTGACGAAGCAGATGCGGGGGACGTTGTACTTGTCGGCCTGACGCCACACGGTCTCGGACTGGGGCTCGACGCCCTCCTTGCCGTCGAACACGGCGACAGCGCCGTCGAGGACGCGGAGCGAGCGCTCCACCTCGACCGTGAAGTCCACGTGACCGGGGGTGTCGATGATGTTGATCTGGTTCTTGTTCCAGTAGCAGGTCACGGCGGCAGACGTGATCGTGATGCCGCGCTCCTTCTCCTGCTCCATCCAGTCGGTGGTCGAGGCACCGTCGTGGGTCTCGCCCAGCTTGTGGTTGACGCCCGTGTAGAACAGGATGCGCTCGGTCGTGGTGGTCTTGCCAGCATCGATGTGAGCCATGATGCCGATGTTCCGAACCTTGCTCAGGTCGGTGAGCACGTCTTGTGCCACAGGAGTGTCCTTATCTTTTTGGCAGTCGTACTGCGAAGAGGGGGTGCCGGCCCTCGGCGTGTGGCCGAGGGCCGGCGAAGCTGTTTACCAGCGGTAGTGAGCGAACGCGCGGTTCGACTCGGCCATCTTGTGCGTGTCTTCACGACGCTTGACGGCGGCGCCGAGACCGTTCGACGCGTCGAGGATCTCGTTCTGGAGACGCTCGGTCATCGTCTTCTCGCGACGGCCCTTGGCGTAGCTGACGAGCCAGCGCAGCGCGAGGGTGTTCGCGCGGTGCGGCTTGACCTCGACCGGAACCTGGTAGGTCGAGCCACCGACGCGGCGGCTCTTGACCTCGAGAGTGGGGCGCACGTTGTCGAGCGCCTTCTTCAGAGTGGCGACGGCATCCTGACCGTTCTTCGCCTCGACGCCCTTGAGGGCGTTGTAGACGATCGACTCGGCCAGCGACTTCTTGCCGTCGACCAGGATCTTGTTGACCAGCTGGCTGACGATCGGAGCGCCGTATACCGGGTCGTTGACGACGGGACGCTTGGGGGCGGGACCCTTACGAGGCATTGGACTCAGCCCTTCTTCGCGCCGTAGCGGCTGCGAGCCTGCTTACGGTTCTTGACGGCCTGGGTGTCCAGGGCGCCACGGACGATCTTGTAACGAACACCGGGGAGGTCCTTGACACGACCGCCGCGGACGAGCACCAGGGAGTGCTCCTGAAGGTTGTGACCCTCACCCGGGATGTACGCGGTGACCTCGGTCCCGTTGCGGAGCTTCACACGAGCGACCTTGCGCATCGCCGAGTTCGGCTTCTTCGGGGTGGTGGTGTAGACGCGGGTGCAGACCCCGGCCTGCTGGGGGTTCGACTTGAGCGCCGGCGCCTTGGTCTTGGTGACCTTGGGCGAGCGACCCTTGCGAACCAACTGCTGAATGGTTGGCACGTTCTCTCCTCATAGTGCTGCACGGTGACAGCGTGATGGGTTTCACATCATGACCCACCGGCACGCCGGAATCGACGTGCTTTTGCAGTGGTGGGTATGCCGTGGGGGCGGATCGGCCACGGAGCCGACGCCCAGCACGCACGTCGAGACGTGCACACACCTGATCAAGTGTAATGCCGCGTAACGTGGCGGTCAAATGAGCGGTGGCCCCGGCGTCCTCCCTCAGCGCAGATCGCGCATCCGCGCTGCGACCGTTCCGGCCTCCCCCGTCCTGCGCTCGGCGGTCACCGCGATGATCAGGAGCACCGCGCCCATGACCGCGAGCGTGATCCACCACGGCATCGACTCGATGCCGCGACCGATCTGCACCGAGAACACGAAGACGTTCTCGATCGGCAGCACGATCAGGCCGAGCAGGAAGGGCGCCGCCAGGCGGTTCCTCGACCCGAGCAGGATGGCGGCGAGGGCCAGCACCATGACCAGGATCGCCCGCCAGGTGAGCGGATCCGTGAACGTGGAGACGACCGAGGCCAGCATCATCGTCGCGATGCCCGGGGCGAGCAGCGCCCACGAGCCGGTCCAGCGCCCCGGCCAGCTGTCAAGCGACGCGCGCCGGGTGTCGGGGTGCGGATCCGGCCTCCGCCGGAGGGCGATCGCGCCGGCGACGAGGAGGAACGCTCCCAACGGCAGCGAGAACCACTCGACCCTCAGGTCGCGCGGACTCCACGCCACGACGGCGGTCACGAACGCGATCGCGAACAGGAACCACGCCGGTGGGGCGGTGGTCGTGCCGACAACCGTGCGGGCGGCGACCGCCACCGTCGCGACCAGGTAGGCGATCATGAGCATCCACATCGGCCAGATCGAGGACCAGTCGCGTTCGATCGCGAACCAGGTTCCTGCAGCGAGGGCGAGCGCGGCCGGCGCACCCAGCCAGCGTGTGCGCCGCAGCGTCGACGCGCTCCCGGCCGCTCGGCGGATGCCCGCGGCCGCGACGGCGAGGGCGGCAGCTCCGACGGCGCTGACCCCGAGGCACAGCGTGAACAGTCCCGCGCCGTGCAGCGACGGCAGCTCGCCGCCCAGCCCGAACCTGATGCCCTGGATGGGCCCCGCCGCCGCCGCCAGCCCCGCGGCGACCAGGGTCGGCATGCGGAGCGCGCGCAGCCGCCGCCGGAGTCCGGCACGACCGTCGCCGATCGACTTCTCGAGGGCGAGCAGCATCCAGGCTGCCCCGAGGAGGCCCACGACGCGCCAGATGACGGGCGACGGCCCGTCTGCCGTCTCGGGCTCCGCGAGAGAGATGAGCGCGAGGATCGGCAAGAGCGCGATCAGAAGTCCGGCGGAGTACAGGGCGGTCGCCCGCCGCCCTCGGATCGTGAGCAGCACCGCGACGACCGCCGCCCCCAGCGCCGGCGGGAGCAGATAGGCCTCGAACAGGTCGACACCGGCCATCCCCCACACGCACCACAGCGCGCCGGTGAATGACGCCCCCGCGACGGACCACGCGTAACGCCGGCCGCTGAAGAGTCCTGCGGCGACGGCGCCGAGGCCGATCACCACGAGAACGATCAGGGTCGTGCCGAGCCCTGCGGCTTCGCGCCCCACGGAGAGACCGACCGCGATCATTCCGGTGAGCACCGCGGATGCCTCGATCGCCACCCGCGCGGCATCCGCGGCGAACGCCGAACGCCCCCGGTGCAGCAGCGCATCACGGACGAGGGCTGATGCGGGCAGCGCCAGGCCGACGAGCACCGCGACGATCGGCAGGGCCACGGGCGAACCGCTCGAGTCGAGCAACTGGGCGCCGAGGCAGACGACGACGACGGCGAGCGTGGGCACGAGCATCGCCGCAGCCGCCGTGCGCACCGGCACGGTGAGTCCCGGCCGGCGGGTCAGCAGCAGCGTCAGCGCGAGCACGGACATCAGCCCGGTCGACAGGGCGGTCCATCCGCTGCGCTCCACGATCACCTGCAGCACCCCGATCCCGAACGGAACGGTCGAGACGACGAGCACCGCCTGCCAGCTCCGCGCGCCGACGAAGGGCAGGTAGGTGGCGAGGATCGCGACGACGAGACCGGCGGATGCGGTGAGGCACAGCCGAGCGATCCCGTCGACCCCACCCTCCCCCAGCGCCGTCGCGACGACGAGCAGCGCGTACGAGAAACCGGCCCCGACGGAGAGGAAGCGCCATCGCGACGGCTGCACCGCGCCGAGAGCGGCGAGGCCGATCAGCGTCGCCACTCCCGCGACGGGCACGGCATCGATGTCGCGCCAGGCGACCATGACCGCCGTGAGGAGTGCGAGATAGGCGGCGACGACCAGCATCGTCCGCACTCCCCTGCCCGCCACGCGCCCCGGCATCCACCGGATCACCGCGGCGACGGCGGCCGCCGTTCCCGTCAGCACGGCGATCGCGGCGGGCAGCACGAGCAGACCGCCGCAGCCCAGCACGAGCAGGGCGAGGGCGAGGGCGACGAGAGACAGCCGGGCGGCAGGGGTCGCGAGCCGCGCGATGCCGACCCGGGTGCGGGCGACGAGGTGCAAGGCACCGAGACCGGCGCTCAGCACTGCGAGACCGAGGGGCGTGCCCCCTCCGACGACTCCGGAGCCGTCGACCCACTCCGCTTCGCCGACGAAGGCGGCGACCGTGAGCGCACCGGTGACCGCGGCGGATGCGAGCAGTGCGACCGCCGGCAGGGCGAACACGGTCAGCGCCCCACCCGCGACAGGGCCCCGCGGCACGCGGCGCGGCAGCGGAAGGAGCGCGCCGACCGCCACCAGGGCCACGGATGCCGCGGTGGGCGCGATCGCCAGCTGCCAGGAGGCGTCGACTTCGCGTACCGCGGGGACCGCATAGACCCCGAGCAGGATCGCCGTCGCCCCCGTCACCCCGGCGAGGAACGCCCACAGCGGCGTCAGCGCCTGACGCGCGGCGATGACGGCATGCGCGGCGACCAGTACGAGCATCCCGCCCGTCGCGAGCAGGAACAGCGAGACGTCGTCGATCTCGACCCGCCACACCAGGATCAGCGGTGACGCGATCGCGATCACCTGCGCCCCGACGAGGGCGACCCGTTCGGGCGCGGGCGGCCGCAGGAACCCGATGGCCGCGGCACCCGCGAACGCGACGCCGAGGGCGCCTGCCGTGGCCGAGAGCGCCGTCGCCCCCGCCAGGCCGAGCATCGCCGGCGTCAGCGTCAGCGCCACGACAGCCACCCACTGCCAGACCCGGATGGCGCGACGCCGCCCCGCGCTCCGCACGGCCGGGGCGACGACCGCCGTGACGACGGCGGCGGTGAGCCACGGATGCACCTCCGGCGCCGCGAGCTGGGCGACCGCGTGGACGTCGAGTCCGGCGAACACCAGCCCCAGCGCACCGACGGCCTCGGCTGAGAACCGCAGTCCTCGGCGCGCGAGCAGCCACGCCCCGCCGAGGAACAGCAGGGTGATGAGACCGACGATCACGCTGCGCAGGGCACGGTCGGCGAGATCCGGGTTCAGGTACGTGAACACCACGGCGGCGACGGCGACGAGCCCGGCCCCCGCCGTCGCGAGCACGGACTGCAGCGTCGCACTGCTCTGCGGCGCGGAGACCGTCGTCGACGCGGCCGTGGGATTCGCACGCGCCGCCGCTGCGCGGGGCGCCGGTGCCGGCGGTGCGGTGGCAGGTTCGGCAGCGACCGGCGGGATGCGCTGCAGCACCGCATCCCGTGCGCGCATGGCACCTGCGGCGGTCAGAGACGCCCTCCACAGCTCCGATCCGACGGGGCCGCGGAGATCCGCACCGCAGGTACGGCACCATCCGTCCGCCAGCTCGGCCTGACACACCGGGCACGTTCCGAGGTCGAGCAGGTGCCGGGCGACGGCCTCACCCCAGGTGAGCGCATCGGTCGACGGCGGCGAGGACTCCAGAGACGTGGGGGTCATGACTGCTCCTCTGTCTCGGGCACCCAGCGCAGGATGTCGCCCGGCTGGCACTCCAGCACCCGGCAGATGGCCTCGAGCGTCGTGAAGCGCACGGCCTTGGCCCTGCCGTTCTTGAGCACGGCGACGTTCGCGGGGGTGATCCCGATGGCATCCGCGAAGTCCTGCACACTCATCTTCTTCATCGCGAGCTGCACGTCGAGGTCGATCACGATGGGCATCAGACGACTTCCGAGAGGTCCTGCTCGAGTTCCAGCGCCTTGCGCAGGAGCCCGCGCAGCACCACGACGAGCAGGGCGAGCGCCGCGCTCACCACGATGCCGAGCACGGCGAGCAGCGTGAGGGACAGCGACACGGCGCGACTGCCGACGATGACGACGTACGAGACGAGGATCAGCACCCCCGCCGCGACGAGCGCGCCGAGGATGATGTCGACGTACCGGAACGCCTCGACGCGGAAGATGCGATCGGTCTGCACCAGCGACAGGAGGAACCAGACGCAGACGAGCGTCACCTCGATGAGACCGATGAAGATCACCGCGCCGATGATTCCGGGAACCTCGAGCTGGTCGACATCGGGGTTGCGGATCGCGGTGATGCGGGCGACGGCGGGGATCACGAGCGTCTGGCTGGCGACCAGCAGACCGAGGAGGAGCACGATGAGCGCCTTGAGAGCGCGAGAGATACGGGGTTGCATGGTTCGCCTATCGATCGCCAATGGGTATCTATCGAAAAACGATACCTATCGGGCGTCGACGTCGCCAGTCACCGCCGCGTCTCCCAGCAGATATGCAGACACACGCGAGGCCGCCGGAGTCTGGGGAGCCCTGCGGCCGGAAGCGCGCCGCTCAGGCCTGGTCGGGGTCGAACGGCGAGTCCAGCGACTCGGTGAGCTCCGCGAGGAGCGCCTCGATCTGCGGCTCGACATGCTGCGAGATCGCCGCCTGGATGTAGATGCGGTGGCGCAGCAGGATGCGGCAGATCTCACGTCCCACCATGTTGGCGTACTCGTCGGCCAGCGACACCTCCTGCCGCAGCGCCGCCTTCGCCTCCTCGCTCAGCGGCGGAAGCGGAGGCAGATCGGCGACCGCCTCGTCGGCCATGCCGGCGATGGTGAAGAGGAAGGGCGCGCCGGCGACGGGCTCGGGGTCGAGCGGCAGGCCGTCGAACTCCGGATCGAGATTCTCTGTGGGCCGGTAGGTGCGCGCGCGGTTACGGGCCGCCTGCTGGTCGAGTTCGCGCTGCAGCATCGGCAGGTTCTTCGACGTGTAATCGGCGACCGCATGATCGACGATCGTCTTGATGCGGGTCGAGAGGCCGTGCTGCACGCCGTGCGGGGTGTTCGAGCCGATCCCCGCGGCAGAGAGGATCGGGGATCCGAGACAGCGCCGGCAGGGCGCGACGCGGCCACGGTGGGTGGCCGGCTCCCAGCGCGGCACCCAGCGGATCCAGGCCTCGACGGCCTGGTCTACCTGCGTCTCCAACGAGCGCTCCACACCTAGAGCGTACGGCGCGCACGGCCTGCTCGCGGCGATTCGCACCCCACGGCGGGGCGTCACTCCTCGTCGTCGCGCTCCCAGGGCCACTGCGGGCGCTCCGCCCGGGTGCGTCGGAGGGCCACGCCGCTCCACGCGGCGATCGCAGCGGCCAGAAGAAGCACCGCGCTCGCGCCTCCGCGCACGAGGTCTCCCGCGACCACCGTCGCCACGATCAGATCCCCGCCTGCGACCGCCACCCCGCCCCACACTGCAGCCAGATGCGCCAGCGCGGTCGCGAGCGCGACGGCCGGGGCGGAGATGAACGACGGGCGCGACCTCTGCAGCGCACCGCGCAGCGACATCGCGAAGACCAGCAGCGCGATGATCATGCCGACGACCCCGGGCACCGGCCCGAGTCCGGGGACCGCGATGATGTCGCGATCGGTCACGATGCTGACGGCGCCGAGCCCGAAGACGGCCAGCGCGAAGAAGCCGATCGTCGCGAGCACCAGCGCCAAGACGGCCGAAACCCCCGCGGACTCGGGTCCACGGGGGTTCGGCGATGACATGGCAGAGACTATCGCGAGAGCGTCGGGCCGGCTTCGAGGGTGCGCTCGTACTCGCGCTGCGCCTCGGCGTTGAGCTCGGTCTTTCGTGCACCGCTGCGGGCCACCCAGGCACCGAACCAGATCGTCAGCTCCCGCGCGAACACGAACGCCGCGATCGCGAGCGGGTGGAAGAGCTGCGACGACACCAGCTCGTTGCCCTCGCTGGCGGTGAGCTGCCAGAACGGCGCACCGAGGAGAGCACCGAGGATGTGACCGCCGTAGGCGATCACGCCGACGATGATGCCGAAGACGACCCACAGACCCCAGCGGCCGCGGTTGATGAACGCGCCGAGCAGCCAGAATCCGAGGAAGAACGCGACGACGGGAACCCAGAAGCCCCAGGTGGTCAGCGGTGCGAGCGCGGAGTCGCCGAGGTTCGCAGTGGTCACGTCACCCGCGACCGCACCGAGCCCGAGGGTCGCGGCGAGGTACAGCACGGCGAACGCCACGGTCGCGAGCAGGCCGATGGCGCCGGCAGTGCCACGGTTGCCACGCTCGCGCGGCGCCTCGGGGGCCTGGACGAAGATCGGCTGCTGCTGCACGGGTACGACCGCGGGCTCGGCGACCACAGGCTCGGACGCGACCGGCTCGGCAGGCACGACGCGCGTGGCGATGTCGCTGTTCGACGAGTACGCGTCGCTGTTCGACGAGTACGCGTCGCCGGCGATCGAGGAGCGCTCCGGGGCGACGGGCGGCACGTATGCCGCAGCGTGGTCGGTGCTCGACGCGTCGGACGTCACGTCGGGCTCGGGATCCAGGTACCGAGGGTCGTTGAGCTCGGGCGTCGAGAAGGTGCCGGGGTGGTCGTTCTCGGCGGCCTCGAAGGCTGCGACGTCGGGATCGACCGCAGGACGCACCCGGGACTCGTCCGCGGACGCACCGGGAACTCCCGCACCAGCCGCGGCGGCGGCATCGAGTCCCTCGTTCGCGCTGTCGACGACGTCATCGACGTCCTTCGGCCGCTCGGGCTGGGGAACCTCGGGGTCACTCATGGGGGTGCGCCTCTCATCGGATGTGTGCAGTGCGAGATTACCGCCGCGCGCACGCCCGCCGACGGAGGCGTGCCGACGTGTCGCAGAGCCGACGCGCGGCGCGGATCCTCCCGCACCGCCTCGGGGATCGTGATCAGGGGGAGGTGGCGCGCAGCGTGTCTCCGACGAGGGTGGCGATCGCGGGCACCAGGGGGATCGCGAACCAGACGAGAGCCGCGATCACGCCGGTGCACAGCACCGCGGCGATCCAGCTGACCACCATGTTGCGTCCCGAGACTCGTGCCATGTGCTCACGGTACGACTGCGGGGGTCCTGTACCGGGACGCAACGCCGACGACGACGGCGGTATCGATACACTTTGGGTATGGCTGACAGTTCCTTTGACATCGTCTCGAAAGTGGATCACCAGGAGGCCGAGAACGCCCTGAACCAGGCTCGCAAGGAGATCGAGCAGCGCTATGACTTCAAGGGCACCGGCGCCTCCATCGCCTGGAGCGGCGAACAGATCCTGATCATCGCCGGCACCGAGGAGCGCGCGAAGGCCGTGCTCGACGTCTTCCAGAGCAAGCTCATCAAGCGCGGCATCTCGCTCAAGAGCCTCGAGTCGGGCGAGGCGTTCGCGAGCGGCAAGGAATTCCGCATCGTCTCGACGCTCAAGGACGGCATCTCGTCGGAGAACGCGAAGAAGATCAACAAGCTGATCCGCGACGAGGGCCCCAAGGGCGTGAAGAGCCAGATCCAGGGTGGCGAGCTGCGCGTGCAGTCCAAGAGCCGCGACGACCTGCAGTCCGTGATCGCGCTGCTCAAGGGCGCCGACCTCGACCTCGATCTGCAGTTCATCAACTACCGGTAAGAGCGCCGTCTGACCTGGAATCGACGGACAGCGGGCATGGTTCCAAGACGCGCCCGCGCTCCGAGCGCTCGCTGACCGCCTCCGGGCGGAACACGGAGAGCCCAACGGGTTAGTGGCTGCTCTATGACGCATATGGAACCCTGGCTCTCGATGAATGCAGCCGCTGTCCTCACGGGACGATCGAAGCGAACCATCCGTCGGTGGCTCGCCGACCCGGACCTCAGGATCAGCACCGAAAATCACGACGGCGTCCGCGTCATCAACACCCAAGACCTGCTCAGGGTCGAGAGGTGGAAGCACGCGTATACAGTCGCCCCGACGTTCGGTAGGGAACTTTCCCCGAGAGTTTGAATGTGTCCAATGTGACCGGGGTACTGTGAAAGAGTCGCCACACTGTCGCACGAAGCCCCGGTCCCTCCGAGAAGGAGACCGGGGCTTCGTCAGACTAGGTCTCCCGGATCATTCCCTCGCCGCACATCAGATAGGCGACGCTGTCATCGTCTGCTAGCTGTCGATCATTTCTGATTCGTGTGGTCTCGCTTTGGGGGTCGAGGGCCCAGGATCTGATTCGTCCGTTCATCCGGTCGAGCCGCTTTCGTCGAATCATCGACTTCTTGGCCTTGGTTAGCACGGAATCATCATCACGTGGGATGAGCCATTTTGAGAGGTGCTTGAGGTCGAACCTCGTCATCGCCAGCAACTCGTCGGCGCCTGGAACCAGGCTCTGCTCGAGAGCCACGCGTGCGTCGATTTCTGCTTGCTCCAGCTGGCTGCGACTTGGCGACTCCTCGCTACCTACTCGAAGATAGCGAGGCTTCAGTGACTCGACCACCCAGCGATGTAGGACGCGCGCATCATCTATCGCCATGTCCTGCATGCGAAGCTTCGAAGCCTCGCTCGCCCTTTCCTCTGCCGCCTTTGTGCGCTGCGTCTCGACATCTTTCGCCAACCGATTTGCGCTGGTCGCAGCAAAGACAGCCGCCCAAGTAACAGCGACCGTCGCTAGACCGACGATTCCCGGAAGGATGATCTCCGCGAACCACTCGAATAGGTCGTGGTCCCGAGCCGCCGGCACCGGCACACCATTGAGGACGATGAACGGAAAGCCAACATTCCAGAGCGCACCCACGGCGCGAGACCAACCCATCCCCACAGCATTCCAGATCGAAACCCCGACCCTCACCACGAGGACACCGGGGCTTCGCATATGAGCTCGGCGGCGCTTACTCGACCCGCTTGATGGACTGGACGTGGTCCGCGGAAATCGCGTAGACAGTCACGTCCTGGGAACTGGTGAAGTAGAAATACCCATCGGCATGACGGAACTTCACTGCCCCCTCGACCTTCTCACTGTTGTCGTACCCCTCGTTGATCACGTAGTTCGCCATTGGCAGTCCTTTCTCTCGCCGCACCCAGCGCACGGGTATCGGCCAGCTTACGAGCGGCATCCGACATCAAAGCAGTCCCGAAGATCCCCATCTAGCCTTCGGGCCCGGTGGGGGTCTTGGCGCGTTTATGCGTCTAGCTGAGCACAGGAACGCCTACGAAGTAGGGTGCGAGGCCATCTTTGTGCCACTGCATCATCGACTCGCGATTCCGTTTGACGTTGGGGTCGCTAAGGTGCGCGACGTACCACTTACGCGCAGCGGTGACTATGTCCATGGAAAACTCTCGGATGTCGAGATTCAGGACGTCACCCATCAGATTGTTGTGGGCCGTTACCACGCCCGGAATGGTGAAGACGATGCGTGAGTACTGCTTCGCCCGTGAGCGTCCCTGGTGGAGGACGCTGCAGCGCAATTTCCAGACATCCTCTGGGAGGAGCCACCGGTAGCGGTGACCGAGATTGTCCTCGAACCAGGCTCTGTAACGTAGACCTGTCGACTCGCCGTTATCAGACGCGAGCGCTCCACAGATATCGGGCAAGGCCAAGGCTGACGCGAGGGCGACAGTCCATAGTTCGGCGTCTAGCGCTCGTTTGATCTCCGTAGTCAGCTCACCAATCACATGGCGACTCTAGCGGCTCATCGCCTCCGCGTGCCGTGGAGCGTATCCGAGGGCAATAAGGCTCTGATCTAGCCGAGCCCACCCGGGATTGTCTTCGTACCAGCCCTCGTCTCGAGCGCGCGCGACGATCTGCACGATCTCGTGCTCCACCTCGCGCTTCTGCGTCTCGTTCATGGAACAAGGTTAACACCGTGCCGCAGAGCAGGGCAGGGGGTAGAGAGCGCGTCTCCCGTCGCACGTGGCGGTCCGACTACCGCGATGTCCGGCGCGGCCAGGATACGCCCGTGTGCGCCTCCAGTGTACGATGATCGGCTTGTGCGCGCCGGGCGGCGCCGACGGCGATCCACGGCTCGAGGCCGGGGAGGTCGCGTAGCGTGGTCGCAAGGGTGATCGTGTAGGCGCCCTCGTAGAACCCGATCCACGAGCCGACCGCTTCGCGCAGCACCTCGACGCGGTCGCCCGCGGTGGCGAGCAGCTGCTCGACGACCGGGGCCAGGTCGGTGGTGTACCGGTTGCGGGAGCGGATCGCTCCGAGCTCGATGCTCAGGAGCGTATCGGCGGAGAGTCTGGACATGGCCGATGCCTTTCTCCGGCCGAGACCTGTCGAGTGTACGCCGACGACCAGACGGTTTGCACGGTCACCGTCGACGACGAGCCGTCGTTCGTACTCGCTGACATCTGCGCCGTGCTCGACATCGTGAACCCGTACAACGTTGCGGCGTGCCTCGACGAGGACGAGAAGGGTGTCCGCCCGCTGGACACCCGCGGCGGCATCCAGTCGGTGACGATCGTGAACGAGTCCGGCATGTACCAGGTCGTGCTGCGGTCAGATAAGCCGGAGGCCCGCGCGTTCAAGCGCTGGGTGATGCACGAGGTGCTCCCGAGTATCCGCCGCACTGGCTCGGCACGATAGAGACGGCCCGCAGCATGATGCTCTATCCAATAACAGGTGCTTCGTGCGTTTCTGGCGCCTTCGGGAGATTCTCAGGCTTGATGGCAGGGTTCGCTTTCTTAAGCTTCCGCCGCTCATTCACGATCGCCAAGTTCGCTCTCGTAACCTTGTCCGAGCGGCGGCCAGCGCGCCACGCGACGATCACTCTTCGGAGTGTTGCGTACTCAGCGTTTGCCCACTTCGCGTCCTCGACGAACGACAACTGGTACGCCACCTCCCTGATCTGTATCGCAATCACCCGATCATCCTTGCGCGCCCGGGCGATGAGCATATCGAGGCCAACATCGAGTGCCACTCGGTCAGGTTCCTCCGGCGCCTCCGAAGGTTTCTGTGCGGTTTCTTGGGCAGCGAAGTGCTCTATCAGTCGCGCTTTCCAGGCGACGAAATCGCGTGCCGTGCGAGTCATCGCTGTGGATAGCGCCTCGACTGCATCCGTCAGCCCTTGCTCATATCGCTCGTTGCTTTCGCCCCGGAATACTAACCACGCCGCGAGCCCGGCGAGGCCAGCACCGACAAGAGTCGCCGCGAACGTAGCGAGAACACCTTCCAAGTCGAAGGCTGAGAGCTCGTTGGCGATGCGCTCAATCTGGCATCGGAGGGTGTTGGGGTCGCAGGTCACGCTCCGCACTCTATCTGGGGTGACCTGATGCACGTCTGGCCTATGAACCAGCCGGCTTGTGGCCGGTCAGCTACGCCAGCAGTCGTGAACGTCGGGACCATCAATTGCCGGTGGCATCTCGACGTCCTGCGTTTGATGCAGGTGGCCGCACTCAGGGCATGCCCAACCCCGACGACGTCGCACATCACGACGTCATCGTTCGGGCATTGCGGCTGCACTCCGACGCTGATGTCAGCCATGCCAGCCAGCGTAGGCGGCGACCGAGTCCGCGCCGGGTGCTGACGCCGGCCCGGTCCACCGCTACCACCCCCTGCATCTCGTCCACGGTGAGAGGGTGGACCGGGTGCCAGGCACGCTCAGCGGCAGCTCGCGGTGAGAGGGGTGCTGCTTTCTCCGCGATTTCTGCGATCACGAGGCCAAGGTCGCGCAGTGCCTGGGAACGAGTCTTGGCTGGTGCTTGACGGATCAAGAGCTGGCAGACTTCCGTGCTTGAAGCGACTGACGCGCTCGGTAAGCTCATCGAGGCTCAGCGGATGCCCGAGGGACCAAGCTTTCTCAGCTACTTCGCGAGGCGGGAGTATGCTCGCCACCGCCCACCACTCAGCGATCACCAACCCGAATTCTCTAAGTGCTTGCTCTCGTGTCTTCATCATGGTCAGGCAGACGACCTGCATGAGCCCCATAGATGGACGGACTGACCCCGTACTCACGACAAAACAGGCCGCTGAGTACGTCGGACTCAGGCCGCAGACGATGCGCCTGCTGAAACACGCGGGCGAAGGCTCCGTCGTCCTCAAACACGGCCGCCTGAACGCCTGCTATCCGGCCGACCTCGACGCCTGGCTAAAGGAACGACTGTCGTGACCAACCGAGAGGAGTGTCTGGTCGAGCTTGCGGAGCACCTTCTCGTCGTGGCAGCTAACCCCTGCAACTCCGAAGAGCATAAGACGGCTGTTCGCCCACGCGTCGCCCATCATCCGGTCACACGCTAGGTTGAGCGCATGAATGTGGCGACCCTCAACCGCACCGAAGAGGCGCACCTAGTGGCGACTCGGAAGCTCCCTGATGACTTGTCGTTGACCGAGTACGGGGACCTTGTCGACATGATCAGAGCTCTGCATCGCGGGGCTAGCTGGGCGATCAATCCGCTCATGTTCGATGCGGTTGTAGCCCCGCGTCTGCCCGAGGCAAGGTTGGTCCGCGCGCAGTATGGTTCCGATTGGGTATTGATCCTGTCGATATCCGGGGGGATCACCGGTATCCTCTTGTCGCTCGCGAAGGTAGTCCGGGAGATGACAGAGTCCGCGAACCTTCAGCTGTCGATGGGCGGGTTCCATACTGCGGAGGTTCGTGAGCGCAACGCGAACGCGGAGAAGACCGAAGCCGAGACTGAGTTGCTCCGCGTGCAGATTGAGGAACGTCGCCGAGCGCTTGAGACGCACGATCTGGACAGAGAGTTGCGGGCGGCTCTATCCAAGGCTCTCGCAGATCACGGATTCGAAGCCGCCGCCGCACGTCTGGAGCCGTTTAAAGGCCCCGGCGCAGTCGCATCCAACGGCATCTCGCGAGCACTCATCCATGCGATCAGAGACCTGTCAATCTACGACATACAGCTGTCGATCGAAGAGGAGTGAGCCTCCAGAGTCGACGCTAAGACGAGCTCGGTCTACCTCCGGCCCAGTGCAGCCAGCCGGGGCGGCATCGCCGCCTATCCTTCGCGCAGCCGGGTGTTGAGCCAGGCATCGAGGTCGGCCGGGTAGTAGACATTCAGGCGCCCTTGCGTGAACACGACCGGCCCAGTTCCGTTCCACTCATGACCTGCAGAGTGTGCGGCTTGAGGCCGACATAGTCCGCCGCCTGCTTGGTAGTGAGAACCGGCCCGTGGCGGACATTGGTCGGTGCGTGATCAGGTAGACCCTCGCTTGCGTGCGTCATGACTCGCAGGCTAGTCCGCAGAGAGTGCGCAAAATTCCCACAAACCGAAACGGTTAGCCAACAACGGCCACCGGCCCGCCCGCGGAATCAAGGGAGCCCCGCGACCTGCCAGCATCCCCCACCACCCTGAACGCGATTCATCAACTACCGCCGAGGGCCGAAGGACGAAAGGGGCAGATGCGCGACATCCGCCCCTTCGTCGGACACGCGGCCGCGATTCCATTCCGATATATAGTCACGGCCGACGGTGACCGGCGGGTGCCGACGCGCCCGCCGACCATGGTCCGCGACCCGGAGATCCCAGTCAGGAAGCGGCATCGCGGCGCATGATCAGGGTGATGAAAATCACCCTGTGGATTGTTGGCATCGCGCTCGACTTCATGATGTAGTTGCCGTCCGGGCACATCATGGGGGCCCGGATCTGGGAAGCAACTGGGGGCGATCCATGACCAGCAACAGTTCGATGATGAGTACTCGAGGGAGCAAACAGCTGCTGGCGGAGGAGGTCTTCCAGCACATCGGGGCGCAGATCATCGAGGGGGTGCTGCAGCCGGGGCACCGCATCCGCGATATCGAGGTGGCCGCGGAACTGCACGTGTCGCGGACACCGGTGCGAGAGGCACTGCAGCGACTCGAGCGTCTCGGCCTCGTGATCATGTACCCGAGCAGATACACCGAGGTCACCGAGGTGACGCCCGAGACGGTGCAGCAGACCCTCGAGTTCGCCGGGTATCTGGCCGGCGCGGGGGCGCGTATGGGGGTCGCCCGGATGAGCCGTCCGGACCGCGAGCATCTCGCGGACCTGATCGGGGAGATGCACACCGCCCTGGATGACGGCGAGGAGATCTCGCGGACGCGGTGGGCGGTCTTCTCCTTCCTCACCGAGCACAGCCGCAACCTGCAGCACCAGACGATGACCAACGCCGCGAGCATGGCACTGTTCCGCAACCTCCGCGGCTGGATCGTGCCCGAGGACGATCGCGAGCGCATGGTGCAGGTGTACCGGGACTTCCGCGAGGCGGTGCTGCGCGCGGATGCCGACGCCGCAGAGCAGTTCGCCAGGCAGATGCACTACGTCTGAATACATCCATCGTATGACCGGCGGGTCGGCTGGCCGGCGGAGCTCAGTGAGCCGACGACCAGCCGCCGACCCACCGATCGAGGCGACCGTACGCTTCTTCTCTCGCCTCCCGGCGGGACAGGAAGATGTCGTGGAGCGCTCCCTCGATGCGCTCCACGGTGACCGAAGGGCCGAGCTTCAGCGCAGCCCGCGCGATGTCATCGACCACGAGCACGGAATCTGCGCGGGTGAGGTCGTCGGACCAGCGCGTCGGCCGCGCGGACCGCGACGACAGCATGACGCAGACAGGGGCGTCGATCGCCAACCCCGCCGCCACCGCGGCGTGCCCGGTCAGAATCGCATGGAACCATCCGGCGTGAACGGCCATGGACTGCGCCGGGCGCCACAGCGGATTGACCTCGACCGGGTCATCGGGGTCGGCGACCTCCTGCTGCGCGCGCGTGTAGAAACCCAGATCGACCTGCGGCGCGACCTCCCTCGGGGCCCAGCGTGCCTGGAGCTCCGCCACCGTCGCGATCAGCGGGCGCACGGAGGCGACCTGGAACTCGAGCCACGGGCTGTTCAAGATCACGGCATCCACGGTGTCGGGATGCCGTGACGCCCAGAGGCTGAGGACCAGGCCACCGGTGGAGTGTCCGAAGAGCACCAGCCGTCGCGAGGAGGCAGCCCCGTCGGCCCCTCGCCCCATCGCCGCCAGTGCGGCCCCGATGTCCTCGTCGTACGTGGCGAGGTCGGCGATGTAGCCCGGCGTCTGACCGTCGCGCAGGCTGCGTCCGTATTTGCGCAGATCGAGCGCGAAGAAGCGCGCCCCGCGCGTGGTCCAGAACCGCGCGAGACGCTTCTGGAAGAAATAGTCGGACCAGCCGTGGATGTACAGCACGTCGACGTCCTCCAGCCGTCGACGGTGCCCGCGGACCTGATCCCACCAGCGCTGCTCCGGCGGCAGACTCCGCACCAGGGTCGCGGAGACGGGCCCCTCGTCGTCCTCGCCGAGTTCGAGTGCGAGCTGCTCGAACTCGTCTCCGAGGACGTCCGGTCTCCACTCAGCCATGCCGCCAGGCTAGCCGAACGTCCACGTCTACTGCGGAGCCGTGGGCCCGACCGTCAGGTTGCGCACGGCCGCCGTCGCCAGAGGAGACGGATCCGCCGCGCCGGCCCCGTTATCGAACGTGACGAATCGGATCCAGTCGATGCCCAGCCGCACGTCGAGGATGCTCTCGCCGTATTCGCCAGAACTCGCCTTCGCGGCGTCCGCCCCCTCGACGTCGACCGGGGCACCGTCGAGTTTCTCGAACGCCCATGCCCCCGCCGGGAGCGTCGTGATCCTCAGGTGACTGGAGATGTCCCCCAGGTCGCCGGTCGCCGAGGTGTAGTAGCAGATCCGAGAGCCGTTCACGTAGTGATAGACCTCGGCGGGAATCCCCCACCCGCCGAAATCGGTGAAGAGGACAGCGTCTGCACCGACGATTCCGCTCAGTTCCTGCTCGCTGATGAACCGCTCACACGGGACACCGATGATGTCGCTGGCGATGTACTCGACCTCGCTGCTGCTCGCGGCCGCAGACGACGCGAGTCGACGCATCGCCTCCTCCGCGCGCGCAGTGTCGCCGTCGTCGAGCCCCGGGTCCGTCACGCTCGCGGAGAGCAGCACGTCGCCGTCGGGGAACTCGAACTCGCAGCTGCCCTCGCCGCACCCGCCTCTTTCACCCCAGTAGCCCTCCCGTTCGGTCGCACCGGCGATCGCTGCCTCGGCATCGGGGAGGATCGTCACCTCCCAATAACGCCCCGCGTCGCCCGCAGAGCACGCGATGCCGCCCGCACGCTGGAACATGTACTGGGCGGGCCCGGGGATCCAGCTCATCGTCGACACCACAGACAGCGCGGGCTCGACGGGGCTGGACGGCTCCCCCACGAGGTCTCTCATCTCGGCGGCGACGTCGTCGCACGTCACGTCGAACGCGGCCTCCGGCTCGACGATCGGCTCGGGTGTGGGCGTGGTCGTCTCCGATGCCGACGGCGATCCCGACGGCCGCGGCGTCGGAGTCGGCGCCGCCGTGCATCCGGAGATCAGAAGCAGAGCGGCCGTGCCGAGCACGAGGAAGGAACGCAGTCGCATGCGTCCAGCCTAAAGACGCCCTCGCCCCGACACGCGAGGTGCCGACAACGATCAGATGACGGTCACTCGCCGCGGGAGACGCGCACCATCTCGTCGCGCGGCACGACCTTGACGCGGGCGCGCTCGTGCGGTGCGCCGAGGGCGACCTCGTGCTCGTCGAGCCGGTGCCAGCCGTCGAGATCCGTCCACTTCACACCGCGTTCCCGAAGCAGAGCGGGGATCGCCTCTTCGGACGGGTCCTCCGGGTGCCACCAGGAGCCCTGGTCGTTGATGATGTGGCGAACGGTCTCCATCGCGTCGGACTTCGTGTGGCCGATCAGGCCCACCGGGCCGCGCTTGATCCAGCCGGTGGCGTAGATGCCCGTCATCTGCTGGTTGGAGTCCTTGGCGAGCACCTGTCCCTCGCGGTTCGGGATCACGCCGTGCTTCTTGTCGAAGGGCACCCCGGGCAGCGGCGAACCGAAGTAGCCGATCGCACGGTACAGGGCCTGCAGCGGCACTTCGCGCATCTCGCCGGTTCCGACCGCTCCGCCCTGGCCGTCGGGGCGGGTGCGCTCGTAGACGAGGGCGGCGACGCGACCGGCCTCGTCGGTGCGCACCTCCACGGGCCGCGCCCAGAAGTGCAGGTGCAGCCGGCGCGAGGCGGTGCCTCCGGCATTGTTGACGGAATCCCTCTTGCGCCATGACTGCAGGACGCGGTCGATGACCATCACCTGCTTGTTGCTGGCGACGGCGTCCTTCGAGGCCTCGTCGTAGTCGAAGTCCTCGTCGTAGACCACCATGTCGACGTCACGCAGCTCGCCGAGCTCGCGCAGCTCGAGTGGGGTGAACTTGACCTGCGCGGGACCACGGCGGCCGAACACGTGGACATCGGTGACCTCGCTGGCCTTCAGCCCCTGGTACACGTTCTCGGGGACCTCGGTGACCAGCAGGTCCTCGGCGTGCTTCGCCAGCATCCGGGCGACGTCGAGTGCCACGTTGCCGTTGCCGAGCACTCCGACGGATGCCGCATCGAGCGGCCACTCGCGGGGGACGTCGGGGTGGCCGTCGAACCAGCTGACGTAGTCGGCTGCTCCGTACGAGGCGATCGCATCGATGCCGGGGATGTCGAGCTCGGTGTCGCGGATCGCACCGGTGGCGAAGATGACCGCGTTGTAGTGCTTCTTCAGGTCGTCGATGGTGACGTCCTCGCCGAACCGGACGTTGCCGAACAGCCGGATGTCGCCACGATCGAGCACGTCGCGCAGAGCCGTGATGATGCCCTTGATGCGCGGGTGGTCGGGGGCCACTCCGTACCGCACGAGACCGTAGGGTGCGGGGAGCTGCTCGAACAGGTCGATCGAGACGTCGAACTTGCGCTCGGCCTTCAGCAGGATGTCGGCGGCGTAGATGCCGGCGGGGCCCGCTCCGACGATGGCCAGTCTGAGCTTGGTCATAAGGGTCCTTTCGTATGCCGTCACGTCCGGAGTGCGCGGCCGCGGCCGCGGCGCCTCAGCTGGAGCGTTCGACGAGGGTCTCTGCGAAACGGGTGAGCGCCTCGCGCACCGTGCCGCGCGGGAGCGCGGTGAGGGCGGCGATCGCATCCTTCGTCCAGGAGTGCGCGAGCGCGCGAGTCTTGCTGGTTCCGACGTGGTCGCGCAGCTCGGCGAGAGGCCCGTCGAGGATCGACGGATCTGCGCCGTCGGCGATGCGCGCGACGCCGTCGTCGATACGGGCGGCGAGGTCGATCGACGCGTCGTCGGTCTCGGCCTTCAGCAGCAGGTACGGCATCGTCGGCACGCCGGCGCGCAGGTCGGTGCCCGGCACCTTGCCCGTGTCCTCGGGTTTGGCGGACAGATCGATCACGTCGTCGAGCAGCTGGAATGCGACGCCGATCTTCTCGCCGTACACGCGCAGCGGCTCCTCGTATGCGGACGAGGCGTTGGAGAAGATGACGCCGCCCTGCGTCGCCGCGGCGATCAGGGAGCCGGTCTTGTCGGCGAGCACCTGCAGGTAGAACTCGATCGGATCGTCGCCGGGCTGCGCACCGAGGGTCTCGTGCATCTGTCCGAGCACGAGCCGCTCGAAGGTGTCGGCCTGCAGCCGGATCGCGCGCTCACCGAGACGCGACATCAGCTGACTCGCGCGGGAGAACAGGATGTCGCCGGTGAGGATGGCGATGTTGTTGCCCCACACGGTCTGCGCGGCGGGCACGCCCCGGCGGCGGTCGGCGCCGTCCATCACATCGTCGTGGTACAGCGAGCCGAGGTGGGTGATCTCGAGGGCCTTCGCCACATCGATCACGGCGTCGATGTTGCCGTCGCCCAGCTGCGCCGCGAGAAGCGTCAGCACGGGCCGGATGCGCTTGCCTCCGGCCTCGTAGAGGTAGCGGCTGGCGGCATCGGCCAGCGGGTCGGCGACGCGCACGTCGTCGGCGAGGCCGGTCTCGACCCGCTCGAGCCCCTCCTCGATCGCCTGGGCGACGCGGCGTCCGGCCGTGCCGATGAAGACACGGTCGCTGAAGCCGAGACGGCTCGCCAGTCGCGAACCCGGGGCAACGCGGCTCGAAGTCACGATCTCAGCCTACCTTCGTCAGGGGTGCGGGTCCGCGCCCGGTGTTCACGCGGGCTTGAACGCCCGGTGCAGGGCGACGATCCCGAACGAGAGGTTGCGGTACTCGACCTCGGACCAGCCGGCTTCGCGGATCCACGCCGCGAGCTTCTTCTGATCGGGCCAGTCGCGGATCGACTCGTTCAGATAGTCGTAGGCGTCGCCGTTGGTGCCGGCGACCCGGGCCACGCGCGGGAGCACCTGCGAGTTGTAGAAGCGGTAGGCGGCACGGAACACCGAACCCGGCGGCGTGGAGAACTCGTTGATCACCAGGCGACCGCCCGGCTTGGTGACACGCAGGAGCTCGCGGAGCGCCTTCTTCGGATCGTTCACGTTGCGCAGCGCGTACGACATCGTGACCGCGTCGAACTCGGCGTCGGCGAACGGGAGGTCTGTGGCATCCGCCTGCACGAACGAGAGATTGCGGATGCTGCCGTGACGGCGCTGGCCCTCGGCGAGCATGCCCGGCGAGAAGTCGGCCGCGACGACCTGTGCACCGCTGCGGGCGAGAGAGGCCGACGACGATGCCGTGCCCGCCCCGAGGTCGAGGATCTTCTCCCCCGGCTTCGGCGCCACGGCGCGGGTCGTGGCCGCGCGCCAGAGCACGTCGTTGCCGACCGTCATCGCCGTGTTCGTGCGGTCGTAACCTGCGGCGACCTGGTCGAACATGCCGCTGACGCGGGCGGGGTCCTTGCCGAGATCGGCGCGGTTTGCTTCGTTCGGGGTCACGGGTCCAGTCTAGGCGCGAGGGCGAGGCCCTCGAGGCGGTCGAGCCAGCGATCTGCCGTGGCATCGTCATACGGCGCGACGCGCGCGAGCACCTGCTGCTCCAGCTCGAGCGCGAGGTCTTCGAGCCGGGTCACGACCTCGGCCGGGTACCCGTACCGCGCACTGTGCTCGGCCCACTCGTCGCGGTCGTCGACCCAGGTGCCCCGCTCCCCCTCGACGCGCACGACGTCGAGGTCCATGTCGATGCCGGTCGCCAGCAGCGGATCGTCGGTCCAGCGCACCTCCCATCCGAGATCGATGTAGATGCGCATGCCCTTCGGGTGATCGCGAGTCACGGTCAGGGCGAAGTCGGTCCGGCGCGGGACGAGTGTGACGTTCGGCCCCTCGGCGACGAACGACGCGCCAGGACGCGCGCTTCGCCACCCCACCGGCTGTCCGATCCAGTCGCCCCACTCGTCGGCGCCGAGGTACACGCACTCGTGCCGCCAGTGCGGGGAGCCGTCCCACTTGCGCCACTGGAAGATCATCTCGGCACCGGGGGCGGGTCGCGCATCGCTCATGCGCTCAGCGTAGGCCGCGCCCCCGACCTTTCCCCTGGGCGAAGAACTAGGCTGGAGGGGTGAGCAGCAGGCTGGTCGTGGAGACCCGTGAGATCGATCCGGTCGAGGATCTCCTGGCGTTCGCCGACCCGGCGCGGCCCCTCGCGTGGCTCCGGCGCGGAGACGGGATCGTCGCCGTGGGCGACGTGGTCGTCGACACCGTCCGGGTGCCGGCAGGCGCGGCGCCGCTGCGATCGGCCGCGATCGCCGACGCCTGGCGCGAGCTCGCACAGGACGCCGAGATCGACGACGAACTCGGGCTCCCCGGCTCCGGACTCGTCGCGTTCGGAGCACTGACGTTCGACGAGGACTCCGCCGCCGACAGCGTGCTGATCGTCCCCTCGCTCGTGATCGGGCGTCACAGCGGGCGCACCTGGATCACTCGCATTCGCCTCTCCTCTTCGCCCGCCGGTGCGGCGGAAGGCGCCGCGACGCACGAGTACGGACCGCACTGGGCGGGAACCGTGGGGCCCGGCGCCCAGAGCCCGCAGGGCTATCAGGATTCCGTGCGTCAGGCCCTCGGGCGCATCGCGGGCGGCGAGCTCAGCAAGGTGGTGCTCGCGCGCGACCTCACCGGCAGCATCCCGGCGGGTTCCGATCTGCGGCGCCTCGTGCGGGCGCTGTCGACCGGATACCCCGACACGTGGGCCTTCGCCGTCGACGGGCTGATCGGAGCGAGCCCCGAGACCCTCGTCACCGTGCAGCAGCGAACCGTGACGGCACGGGTGCTGGCCGGAACCATCGGCCGCGGCGCCGATGCGGACGCCGACACCGCGGCATCCGCTCATCTGGCGTCCAGCACGAAGGACCTCGACGAGCATCAGTACGCCGTGCAGAGCGTGCTCGCGTCGCTGCGCCCGCACACCCGGGCTCTCGCGGCGAGCGAGCAGCCCTTCCTGCTGAAGCTGCCGAACCTGTTCCACCTGGCGACCGACGTCGAGGGAGAGCTCGCCGACGGCGGCTCGTCGCTCGACCTCGTCGGCGCCCTGCATCCCACGGCGGCGGTCGCGGGCACGCCGACCACCGCGGCGATCGCGGCGATCCGCGAGCTCGAGCCGTTCGACCGCGGGCGCTATGCCGGTCCGGTCGGCTGGGTCGACGCCGCCGGCAACGGCGAGTGGGCGATCGCGCTGCGCTGCGCGCAGTTCACTCCCGGCGATGACCGCATCGACGTCACCGCCTATGCGGGTGCCGGGATCGTCGCGGGCTCCGATCCCGAGTCCGAGCTGCTGGAGACGCGGGTCAAGTTCCGCCCCCTGGTCGACGCCCTCGCCTGATTCCTCTCCCCGACGCGTTCACGATTCAGCAGGGATGCCGCAGCGGAGGCCCCGGAGTGACCGTCGCGGCCGCCCTGACGCCGCCCATGCTGAATCGTGAACGCTCCGCGAGGAGTCAGCTCGCGGCGAGGCGCTTCTTCTCGGCCTCGACGTCGAAGTCCGCGGCCGGCCACTGCGGATCGATCCGCTGCAGCGCGTCGAGAAGCAGCTCCTGCACGGCGAGGCGGGCGAACCACTTGTGGTCGGCCGGGATGACGTGCCACGGCGCGACGTCGGTCGACGTGCGGTCGAACACCGTCTGATACGCCGCCATGTAGTCGTCCCACAGCAGTCGCTCGTCGACGTCGCCGGGGTTGTACTTCCAGTGCTTGTCCGGCCGTTCCAGTCGCTCCATGAGTCGGGACTTCTGCTCCTCGGGCGAGATGTGGAGCATCACCTTGACGATGCGTGTCCCGGAGGCGGCGACCTGGGCCTCGAAGTCGTTGATCGCGTCATATCGTCGCTCGATCTCGGCGGCGGGAGCGAGCGAGCGCACGCGCCCGATCAGGACGTCCTCGTAATGCGACCGGTCGAAGACGCCGATGAACCCGGGCTCGGGCAGCCGCGTCGAGATGCGCCAGAGGAAGTCGTGCTGCAGCTCCTCGGGCGTCGGCGCCTTGAACGCCGTGAGCGCGACACCCTGCGGATCGACACCGCCGACGACGTGACGCACGATCCCGCCCTTGCCCGCGGAGTCCATCGCCTGCAGGATCAGCAGCACGGAGTCTTCGGCCACCCCCACACGACTCTCGGCGAAGAGCCGCTCCTGCAGGGTGTTGAGCTCCTCGAGCCCCGCCGCGAGGTCCCGCCTGCCGTCGGCCTTGCCGCCGCGATACCCCGGGGTGCTCCGCGGATCGACGTCTGCGAGACGGAATCCGTCGCCGACCTGCAGGGCCTTCGCCCACTCATGCGCTGTCATGCGTTCATCCTGCCACCGCGGACGAGGGCTGTCGCGGCGAGTTCAGCGCGCGAGCGGCACTTCGATCAGCTGCCGTCCGCCGGCGGGGGTGGTGAGGGCCTGATCGAGAGCCGTGCGCGTGGTGATCCGCTGATACTCCCAGCCGTAGGCGAGGGCGAGGTTCTCGAGTCGCACCGTGTGGGGCGTGTAGAAGGCCCGGTCGAGATCGGCCCGATCGGCCGTCGCCGCGACCTCCAGCCCGTCGAAGATCGTGCCTCCCCCGTCGTTGCCGACGATCACCTGCAGTCGGGGTTCGTCTTCGTCCGGCGGAAGCAGCAGCGCACCGACATCGTGCAGGAAGGCGAGGTCGCCGAGCAGCACGCGCGTCACCCCGGGTGCACCGCCGGCCTGGCTGGCGAGCGCGATGCCCGTCGCCGTCGCGATGGTGCCGTCGATCCCGGCGAGACCGCGGTTGGCGTGCACCGGCACCTTCTTGCCGCCCAGCACCGCGTCGGCCACGCGCACGAGCCGCGACGATCCGAACATCAGCCGGTCGTGCGGCCAGGTCGCGCGCCAGACCGCGTCGACGAGGAGCTCGCGATCGAGCGGACGCCGCACGGCGGCGAGCTCCGCCGCGACCGCCTCACGACGCGCCCCGGGGTCGGCCGAGGCGAGTCCCTGCTGATCGGGGGCGCGCTCGCTGAGGTCGACGGCGCGCCGTGCGGATGCCGCGAGCCAGGCGCCCAGCCACTCGCGATCCGCCGATCCCGGGGCCACCGCCACCGAGGCCGTCGCCGTCGTGCGCCCGTTGAGGTCGAGGTCTTCCCCGCCGCGACGCACGGCGATCGCCTCGATATCGTTCCGCGCCAGCAGCCGCACGACCTCGCGGCTCAGGGTCGGGTGCCCGAAGACCACCGCGCGCTCGATGCGGCCGCCGAGCTCGGCGTCGCTCAGCAGCGCGCGGTACCCGTGCACGACCTGACGTCCGAAGCGGGTGCCGCTGACGATCTCGGCGATGAGCGGCCAGGATCCGGCGTGCGCCAGCTCCTCGGCATCGGGCCCCGCGTCGGCACCGGCGATGACGACGGTACGAGGACCCCGCTCGAGGACGAGCGGTTCGGCCCGCGGAGGACGCGGGGCCTCGCCCGGTGTGATCTCGAGTGACGGCTGCTCTCCCGAGAGGGGCTCGCGCGCGGGCAGGTTCAGGTGCACGGGGCCGGCGACGCCGGGGAGGCCGTGCGCGGCATCCGCTCCCATCGCGACCGCGACGGCATGCGCCGCGAGTCCCGACCAGTCGCCGTCACCGTCGCCGCGGCCCGGCACCGGGGCATCGATCTGCTCCCGCGCCCAGGCGGCGAACATCCCCGGTTGGAGAGTCGCCTGATTCGCGCCGACGCCCCGCAGCTCCGGCGGGCGGTCGGCCGTGAGCAGCAGCAGCGGCACGCCCGAGTGGAACGCCTCCATGGTCGCGGGCAGCAGATTCGCGACGGCCGTGCCCGAGGTGCACAGGACGGCGGCGGGCACCCCCGTCTCGCGGGAGAGCCCGAGGGCGGTGAACCCCGCCACCCGCTCGTCGATGCGCACGTGCAGACGCAGGTGTCCGTCGTTGGCGGCGCGCACCGCGGCGAGCGCGAGCGCCTGCGATCGGGAGCCTGGCGAGAGCACGAGGTCGCGCACTCCGTGGCCGATGAGCTCGGCGATGAGGGACGCGGCCGCGTCCATGGCAGGCGACGAGGTCACGGACGCGCGTCCGGCGCCGTGCTGTCCGATGCGGGGCCGTCGTCGGTCTCGTCGTCGAGCCGCGCGAGCTCCTCCTCGAGACGGCGGATGCGGGCATCCTGCTCGCTCTTGCTGATGCTGCGGAGGAACTGGGGGTCATCATCCGGAGCGACGATGCGGATGGCGCCGCCGTCGTCGTTCGCGCGGCGTCGGCCGAGCGTGAACCACAGGATGCCGCCGATCACCGGGACCAGGGCCACGATCGCGATCCAGATGCCCTTGCTCACGCCACGGTGCCGTGTCTGCGGCTGGACGGCGCAGTCGACGATGCTGTACACCCAGAAGATGGCTGCCAGGAACCCGCCCACGATCAACAGTCTCGCCACCCCTTCAGTCTAGGCGGGCATACGGGCGGCGGCTCTGCCCTGCCCCGGTCCTCGCCCTCACCGATGCCGGATCGTGAGATCGCGCAGTCCGGACGACGGCTCGGCGGACGACGGCTCGGCGGACGGCGGCTCGGCGGACGACGCTGAGAGCCGCACAGCCCGCAGCGAGCACACAGGCGTACGGTCGTCTCATGACAGATCCCCTCGACATGATCGCCCGCCAGCAGCCGCTCGACTCGGAGTTCGGCTACCGCTCCACTGCGGCCGAGGTGATCGCCGGCATCGACCTCTCCGGCCGCACGGCGATCGTCAGCGGCGGGTATTCCGGGCTGGGCCTCGAGACGGTGCGCGCCCTGTCGGACGCCGGTGTGCACGTGATCGTCCCGGCGCGTCGTCCCGACGCTGCTCGACAGGCCCTCGACGGGGTCGGTGGCACCGAGGTGCGCGCGGCCGACCTGGGCGACCTCGACTCGGTCGCCGCGTTCACGGAGTCTGTTCGGCGCGACGGCCGGCCCATCGATCTGGTGCTCGACGTGGCCGGGATCATGGCGACGCCCTTCGAGCACACCGCTCAGGGCTTCGAGTCGCAGTTCGGCACCAACCACCTGGGTCACTTCGCCCTCGTGGGCGGTGTGGCCGATCTGCTGACGGACCGCGCGCGGGTCATCTCGTATTCCTCGGGGGGCCACTACCGCTCGCCGGTGCGCTTCGACGACCTCGACTTCGAGACGACGCCCTATGACCCCTGGATCGCCTACGGGCAGTCGAAGTCCGCGAACGCGCTGTTCGCGGTCGGGCTGGCGCGTCGGGGCGCCGACCGCGGCATCCTCGCGTTCTCCGTGCACCCGGGCGGCATCATGACCGAGCTGCAGCGGCACGTACCGCGCGAGGAGCTGCTCTCGCGCGGCTGGATCGACGCCGACGGCACACCCAACCCGCGGTTCAAGACCCCCGCCCAGGGCGCGTCGACCGGGCTGTGGGCGGCGACCGCGACGGAGCTCGTCTCCCGCAGCGGCGCGTACTGCGAGGACTGCGCGATCAAGGGCATCGTGCCGGCGGATCACACCGACATGACCACCGGCGGTGTGAAGGAGTGGGCGATCGACACGGATGCCGCCGAGCGCCTGTGGGCGCTGTCGGTGGCGGCGACCGGCATCGACGCGTTCGCCTGAGAACGACGGTCGGGGTGGCGACTCAATCCCTGCCCAGCCGGAGGATGCGGTCGTCGCCCTGCGCCGGACTCCCGCGGCCGTCGGTGTTGGCGGTGAGCATCCAGAACGTGCCGCCCTCGCCGACGACGATGTCGCGCAGGCGGCCGAACTCGCCGACGTACTGCTCGGTGCTGCGGCTCAGGTCGTCGAGCGGCACGAGCCGCAGGCGTTCGCCCCGCAGGTTGGCGATGACGATGTCGGATCCGGTGACCGCGATCCCGCTCGGACTCGCCGAGTCCGGCGCCCACTGCTGCACGGGGTCGATGTAGTCGTCGTCTCCGGCGATCCCCTCGGCCTCGGGCCAGCCGTAGTTGCCCCCTGGTTCGATCACGTTGAGTTCGTCCCAGGTGTCCTGTCCGAATTCGCTCGCGTACATCGCCCCGTCGGCATCCCACGCGATCCCCTGCGGATTGCGGTGCCCGTAGCTGTATACCGGCGACCCGTCGAACGGGTTGTCGTCCGGCACCTCTCCCTCTGGCGTGAGCCGCAGGATCTTGCCCGCGAGCGCGTCGAGATCCTGGGCCGCATCGCGATCTCCCGCATCCCCGGTCGTGATGTACAGCATCCCGTCGGGTCCGAATCCGAGGCGCCCGCCGTTGTGGTTGCCCGCGGCGGGGATGCCGTCGATCACCGTCGTCGGCAGCCCGAGGGACAGGTCACCCGGCTCACCGCGGATGTCCCGCCGCTCGACACGGTTCTCGTCCGCCGCGGTGATGTAGGTGAAGAGCTGGTCCTCGTGCACGGCCAGCCCCAGCAGACCTCCCTCGCCCCGCGCCGAGACGCCGTCGATCACGGCCACCTCGCGCGCCGTGCCGTCGTCGGCGATCTCGAGAACCCGCCCGCTGTCGCGCTCGCTCACCAGCGCGACCTCGCCGTGGAAGGCGATCGACCAGGGTGCCTCGAGCCCCTCGGTGAACGACTCGGGGGCCGGCGCCGAGGCCGGTGCGGTCTCCGTCGCCGACTCCGACGTGCAGGCCGTCAGCAGCAGGACCGCCGACACGGATGCGGCGGCGAGCGCCGACGCTCGACGGTGTCCGGAGGTCGGCGAGTGCGGCGAGGTGTCCACAGGATGCAGGGGCATGACTCCATTCAACGCGGTGGCGGCGGCCGGCGACAGGTCGGATCGGATGCTGTCACCGCACCGCGGCCGTCGGTACGCTGAGCGCATGACCGAGACGCGATCCGCCGCGCATCCCGTGCTCGCCGTGGTGAGGCGGATCCCGGCGACCCTGACGATGGTGCTGCTGATCCTCCTCGTCGGCGTGGCCTGGCAGGGACTGTGGCGCCCCTTCGAGAGCACCCCGTTGTTCGAGAGCGTGGCCTACGGGCTGCCGAACTTCCTCGCCGGCAAGTGGTGGACGCCGCTGACCGGGACGTTCTTCGTCAACGCCCCCTGGGTCTATCTCTTCACCATCTCGGGCTTCTGGGGCATGGCGTACCTCGAGTTCCGCCGGGGCAGCCGGGTCGCTCTCGCCTACTACTGGATCGGCCAGCTGTTCGCGATGTTCGGGACCGCCCTCGTGCTGCTGCTCGCCTCGCAGCTGCCCTGGGCGTGGGCCGCCACCCAGGCGCAGGCGCTCGACGTCGGAGCATCCGGCGGGACGATGGCGTGCATCGCCGCCGCTGTGGGACTCTTCCGCCCGCCGTGGCGGGTGCGGGGCTGGCTCGTGCTGCTGGGGTTCGTGTTCATCTCGATGCTGTTCTGGGGCAAGGTCGCCGACCTCGAGCACCTGCTCGCAGTGCTGCTGATCCTGTTCGCCGACCGCACCCTGCGCGTCCAGCGCACGACCGTGCGGGAGCAGCGCCTCGTCGCCGTCGTCTCCCTGCTGATCCTCGGCGCGGTCGAGATCATCACCACCCTGGTGGCCACCGACGGTCCGTTCGGTCAGACCGATCCCGCGTCGGGCGGATTCATCGACCTCGCGCTCGACCTCGTCGTGATCATGGTGCTGGTCACCGGCCTGCGCCGCGGGCGACGCTGGGCGTGGGTGCTCGTGATGCTGCTCGGGCTCTTCAACATCCTGGTCGGAGCCCTCGTGCTCGTGCTCATCACGGTGTTCTCGCAGGCTGACATCGACCTGCGCTGGGACGGCGACACCGAGCTCGCTCTCGCGAACGCCGTGCTCTGGGTGATCATGCTCGCGTATCTGGTCGCGGTGCGTCGGGCGTTCCGCGCGAAGCGGAGATCGCTGCTGGGGACGCAGCCCGCTCCGACCGTCGACGAGGTGAAGGCGGCGCTGCGGGAGCACGGCGGCGGCACCCTGTCGTGGATGTCGACGTGGGAGGGCAACAGCTACGCCCGCGTCCCCGGCGGGCTTGTCGCCTATCAGCGTCGGGCCGGGGTCGCCCTCGCGCTCGCGGATCCGATCGGCCCGGCGCAGGCGCGCGCCGGGGCCGTCGCCTCCTTCATCCGTGCGGCCGAGAACGCCGGGCTCGTGCCGTGCTTCTTCAGCGCCGACGACGCCACCCGCAGGGCGGTACCCCCGACCTGGCGCAGCATGGTGGTCGCCGACGACACGATCGTCGATCTGCCCGGCCTGGAGTTCACCGGCAAGCGCTGGAACTCCGTGCGGACCTCGCTGAACAGGGCGGGCCGCGATGAGATGACGTTCCGGATGACGCACCTCAAGGCCGAGTCGTGGGGCGTGCAGCAGCAGCTGCGGGCGATCTCCGAGGCCTGGGTCGGCGACAAGGACCTCCCGGAGATGCGGTTCACCCTCGGCACGCTCGATGAGGCGGAGGATCCCGCGGTGCGCCTCGCACTCGCCCTCGCACCGAACGGCGACGTCGACGGGTTCCTGTCGTGGCTGCCGGTGTACGGCGAGGGCGGTGCCGTGCGCGGATGGACGCTCGATCTCATGCGCCGCCGCGAGGGCGGCTTCGGCCCTGTGATGGAGTACCTGATCGGGTCGTCGGCGCGGCAGTTCTCGGAGGAGGGCGCCGAGATCATGTCGCTCTCGGGTGCCCCGCTCGCCCACGACTATCCGCCGGACGCGGGCATGATCGCGGCTCTCAGCGACCGTCTGGCCGAGGCGCTCGAACCCGTGTACGGCTTCGGCTCGCTGCACCGCTTCAAGCAGAAGTTCCACCCGCGCTACGAGACCATGTACCTGCTGTATCGCGACGAGGTCGACCTCGCTGCGATCGGCCGCGGCCTCACCCGAGCATTCCTGCCCGATGCGACTCTGCGCCAGTTCGCCGGCGCAGGGCTCGAGCTGGTGCGCGGCACCGGCGACGACAAGGACTGACCCCCGCGGTCACCCGTCTCGCGGGGGCTTGCGCAGGTTCTTGACGCCGGTGCGCTGCTTCTTCGCGGTCAGGCGCCGCTCCTTGGAGCCCCGGCTCGGCTTCGTCGCACGGCGCTGCGGGGCGGGCGGGCGCAGCGCATCGGCGACGAGCACCACGAGCCGCTCGCGGGCGGCATCGCGGTTGCGCAGCTGGGCCCGGTGCTCGGAGGCGGCGATCGTCAGCACCCCGTTCACCAGGCGACCGCTCAGCCGGTCGAGAAGTCGCTCGCGCTGGTAGGGGGTGAGCGATGCGCTCGCCCCCGCATCCCACACCAGCTCGACGCGGGAGTCCGCGGTGTTCACGCCCTGACCGCCCGGGCCGGACGACCGCGAGAAACGCCACGACAGCTCGGATTCAGGGATCGTCAGACCTGACGAGACCCGGAGCCCTGGACGGTGGGATGACGGCATGCTTCCATCATCCCTCCCGTCCGGTCAGTTGTTCACGCGCGCGAGCTCCGTCGGCATGACAGCATCGCCGTCGACAGGCCGGCGCTTCGCGGTGTCCACGATGTGCGCGCGGGCGACCACGACCACGGCGACGACCATGAGCGCGGCTCCGAGCCAGTACGGCGCGGCATGGCTCACGGTCACGTAGAGGGCGCCCGCGATCAGCGGCGCCACCGTGCCCATCGCCGCGTTCAGCGACTGCGTCGCGCCACCGAGCCATCCCTGCTCGTCGTCTCCGACCGCATTCGACATCGCGCCGTCCATCGCCGCGGTCGACGCCCCCTGCCCCGCGGCGAGCAGGAGGGCGCCCACGATGAACACCCACGGCTGCGCGAAGATCGAGGCGACGATCGCGAGGGCGGTGAGTCCGATCGCCTGCGCGACGATGCCGCTGATGATCACACCGCGCTCGCCGATGCGAGGAAGCAGGATGCCGAGCAGCAGGCCCTGGATGAGGATGTCGATGATGCCGACGCCGGCCGTGAGCAGACCGATCTGCGTCGGCCCCCACTGCACCGCATCCAGCGCCAGCACGCTGAAGTTGTTGACGAAGAAGCCGAACGGCAGCGCCAGCAGGCCGAAGCCGATCATCAGGCCGCGCAGCTCCCTGCGCCCGAAGGCCTCCTTGAAGACTCCGAACGGCTGGATGTCGCGCACGGCGATCCGAGCGATGCGGTTCTCGGGCGCGAGGCTCTCGGGCAGCAGGAAGATGCTGAGGATCGCGATGGTGAGGCCGACGGCGGCGGTGAGGAACACCGGCAGCTGCAGACTCACGGTGGCGAGCAGACCGCCGATGGCCGGCCCGATCATCATGCCGATGCCCGAGAGGGCGCCGAGCAGACCGAAACGCTGAGCCCGCTTCTCGGGAGGGGTGATGTCGGCGAGATACGCGAACAGCGCGGGCAGGTCGCCGGCGGTGAGCCCCTGGATGACCCGGGCGAGCACGAGCACCCAGATGGCGCCGCCGATGCCGAACAGGGTCATGGCGAACGCGGCGCCGAATGCGGCGCCGATGATCACGGGGCGGCGGCCGAAGCGATCGGACAGCCGGCCGAGGAACGGGGCGACCAGGAACGCGCACAGGCCGTTGATCGCCTCGAGCACGCCGACCCAGATCGCGAGGTCGCCCTCGTGCGAGACGTACTGCAGGACGACGAAGGGCAGGACGGGGAGCACGACGGTCATACCGACGACGGCCAGCATCGTCAGCACGACGAGCATGAGCCACGCGCGCTTTTCGCCGCGTGGAGACGAGATTTTAGGTGTAGTCACTCCGTAACTGTATCAATACCAGTTTTGGTGTCAAGCCGGTTGTGGAACGAGTGCGCGATACCCTGGACGCATGACCGATACCGAGCCGCTCGGACGCCGCGAACGCAAGAAGGCAGCGACCCGCAAGAACATCTCCGACGTCGCCACGATGATGTTCCTCGAGCGCGGCTTCGACAACGTCAGCATCCGCGAGGTCGCCGACGCCGCCGACGTCTCCCCCACCACCGTGTTCGCGCACTTCCCGCAGAAGGAGGCGCTCGTCTTCGACGAGGACGACGAGCAACGCGATCGACTGGTCTCCGCCGTCCGCGAGCGTGCGACCGGCGTGACGATCAATCAGGCGATCCGCGACTTCTACACGGCCGAGGTGGGCGCGAACATCGACGAGCACGGCAACGACGTGGCGCGGATCTTCCTCCGCTTCCTCAACGACACTCCGGCGCTGCGGGACTACGCGGCGCGGATGTGGCTGCGGCACGAGGACGCCCTGGCCGCCGCGATCGCCGATGAGCTCGGACTGACGGCGCCGACCCCGGAGATCCGGGTGTACTCACGTTTCGTCCTGCAGATGCAGCCGCTCGTCAACGAGAACGACGACCAGCTCGGCATCCTCGATGCGGGGTTCCGCGTGCTCGAGAGCGGATGGGCCCCGGTCGAGGCGCGGATCGCCGCGAGCGACGCCCGATAGAGCCCGACGCGGAGCGCAGAGTGAACTCCTATCGACAGGACGAGTGGGCCGCGAGCCCGGTGCAGCCGTCGACCATCCGAGAGCCGTACCTGATGGGCACGGGTGTCGTCACCGGCGAGGACACCGACACCCGGCCGCTCGCACCGCCGCACGCACACCCCGATGCGATGCTCGCCTGGTGCTACCGCGGCACGGTCTGGGTGCAGCTGCAGGACGCCATGTGGCGCCTCGCCCCCGGGCAGGGCATCTGGATTCCCGCAGGCACGCCGCACACCGCTCGCCATGAGCGCGACTCGACCGGGTGCTACACCTACATCTCCGATGCGTCGCTGCTCTCGCCCATCGACGACATCGTGCAGGTGCTGGTGCCGCGAGCCGTGCAGGAGATGCTGCTGCACCTCGGAGTGAACGACATGCCCACCGCACTGCGGGTGCGCATCCAGTCGGTGCTCATCGAGATGCTGCAGCACCCGTCGACAGAGACCGCAGACGGCTGGGGCGAGGTGCCCATGCCGACCGACGAGCGGGTGAGATCGCTGGTGCAGGCCGTGCTCGCCGACCCGGGCGACCCCCGCAGTGCGCGGGATCTGTTCGGCGCTCACGGGCTTCACGAGCGCACCGTCCTGCGCATCTTCCAGAACGACGTCGGCATGTCCTTCGGCCGATGGCGGACCGGCGTGCGGATGACCCTGGCTGCACGACTGATCGTCGACGGCACACCCATCGGCGCCGCGGCGCACCGCTGCGGATACGCCACGACCAGCGCCTTCTCCGCGGCATTCAAAGAGCGGTTCGGCTCGACCCCGCGGCAGCATGTGGCGCGCGTGCAGGCCGACCCGGTTCATCAGCGGTACTGGCGGTGACGCTCCCGGGATGACCCCGGACTGTCGTTTCGGCGACACAAGTCGTCTGCCCCTCGACACTCAGCGGGCATCTCGCGTTCTAGCATCGTTGTGTTAGGGCATGCTTACCTAACTTTCCGCCGCGTGGACGCGGCACGCCCCTCCCCTCTCTCTGAAGGAGAATCATGACGCACGCTTCTGCGCGCCCGAAGACCCGCCGGGGTGCCGCGCTCGTCGCGGCCGCCCTGGCCGCGACCCTCACCCTCGCGGGGTGCGCGACACCGGCCGACACCGCGGAATCCGCCTCCGCCTCGGCATCCGGCGATGCCGTGGTCATCGAGCACGCCCACGGCGAGACGGTCATCCCCGAGAAGCCGCAGCGCATCGTGACCCTCGGCTGGATGACCCCCGACATCGTCGCCGCCCTCGGCACGAGCCCGGTCGGCATGGAAGAGGTCTGGGGCGCCGACGAGAGCGGCTACCAGCCCTGGTTCGAGGACTTCGTCACCGAGGAGTACGGAGAGACGCCCGAGATCATCCCCTTCACGGAGGACGGGCCGAACTACGAGGCGATCAAGGCGCTCAAGCCCGACCTCATCCTGAGCCTCTACTCGGGAGTCACCGACGTCGAGTACGAGCGTCTGACCGAGATCGCACCGACCGTGCCCTACATCGAGCGGGCCTGGGACCCGAGCACGTGGGAGGACATGACCCGCACGATCGGCGCGGCGATGTCGGAGGACGCGAAGGCCGAAGAGCTGATCGCCGAGACCGAGGACATGATCACCACGCTCGCCGACGAGCACCCCGAGTTCGACGACAAGACCTTCGTCTGGGGCCTGACCCTGAACGAGGGCGGCACCGACCTCGGCGTCTACCTCGAGTACGACCCGCGCGTGCGCATCACCGAGGCGCTCGGCTTCACATCGACGTCGGCGATGGACAGCTTCCTGGCCAGCGCCGAAGGCGACAACTGGTACACCGGCGTGAGCCTCGAGAAGCTCTACGACGTGCAGGCCGACCTGTTCGCCGCATGGGGCGGCAGTGCGGATGAAGGCACGTACACGGTCGAGAACAAGGTCGTCTCGCGCTGGGCGCCGATCGAGGCCGGCTCGTACGTGATCTACGCCGACGCCGCGGAGGCATCGGCGATCAGCGCACCGACCGTGCTCTCGCTGAAGTACATCCTGCCGAAGTACGTCGACGACCTCGCCGCCGCGCTGCAGGGCGAGCCGACGATCGCCGGCGAGTGATCCGAGAGATGTCCTTGGCGACGGAAGACGGCACGGACGTCTCGAACACCGGCGCGGGGAGTCGTGCAGACGGCTCCCCGCGCCGCACCGGCACGCTCGCGGCGGGACTGATCGTGTCGGTGATCGTGCTGGGCGCCGCCGCCATCGCCTCGCTCGCGATCGGCAACCGTGCGATCGATCCGGCGACGGTCCTGCACGCGCTCTTCGCCTACGACGATGACGACCCCCTGCATCTGATGGTCCGGGAGCTGCGCGTGCCCCGCACGCTGCTCGGCATCGTCGTCGGAGCGGCCCTCGCCGTCTGCGGCGGGCTGATCCAGGCCTTCACCCGCAACCCGCTGGCCGACCCCGGCATCCTCGGGGTGAACGCGGGCGCCTCGTTCGCCGTCACGTTCGCCGTCGGGATCCTCGGGCTCACCACCCCCGGCGCCTACGTGCCCTTCGCACTGCTGGGCGCGTTCGTGCTGACGATGCTCGTCTACGCGCTGGGTTCGTTCGGGCGCTCAGGCGCCACGCCGATGAAGCTCACACTCGCGGGGGTCGCGCTCGGCGCCGCCTTCACCGGATTCACGACCGCGATCGTGCTGCGCGACCTCGGCACGCTGCAGGTCATGCGCTTCTGGGGAGTCGGATCCATCGGCGGGCGCACCCTCGACCAGCTCGCCTGGGCGGCCCCGCTCATCGCGACCGGGCTCGTCATCGGACTGCTGTGCGCACGGTCGCTGAATGCCCTGGCACTCGGCGACGACCTGGCGCAGTCGCTCGGGGCACGCGTGCGCGTGACGCGCGTGCTCGTCATCATCGCCGTGACGGTCCTCGCCGGCACGAGCGTCGCCGCCGCCGGCCCCATCGCCTTCGTCGGCCTCATGATCCCGCACGTCGTGCGCTGGTTCACCGGACCCGATCAGCGCTGGGTCCTCACGTACTCGATGATCATCGGTCCGGCCTTCCTGCTCCTCGCCGACATCCTCGGCCGCATCGTGCTGCCCAGCGGCGAACTGCGCGTCGGCATCGTCACAGCGCTGCTCGGCGCACCGATCCTGATCATCCTCGTGCGTCGCAAGCGGGTGAGCGGACTGTGAGCATCGACCAGCGCCGCGCGCCGTCTTCGGACCTGCGGACCCCCGAGCTCGCCCCTGTCGATCACAGTCGTCGGCTGCTCCGCATCGAGACCTCGCGGGTCGCGGCACTCATCCCGGTGCGCGCGGTCGCAGTGAGCGCCGTCCTCGTCGCGGTGATCATCGCGGCGGGCCTCGCATCGATGACGATCGGCGCCTACGAGGTCGACTTCCCCTCGGTCATCCGCGCGATCGTCGACCCGGCATCCGATCCCGACATCCGCCAGGTCGTCTTCGAATGGCGGCTGCCGCGGGTGCTCTTCGCGGTGCTCTGCGGGGCGGCCCTCGCTCTGGCCGGCGGCATCTTCCAGTCGCTCACCCGCAACCCGCTCGGCTCCCCCGACATCATCGGCTTCGGCGTCGGCGCCCAGTTCGGCGTGACCCTGATGATGGTCGTGCTCGAGCTGAACACCTACATGTTCAAGGCGGTCGGCGCTCTCGTCGGCGGGCTGATCACCGCTCTGCTCGTCTACGTTCTCGCCCACAGGAACACGCTGTCGTCGTTCCGGTTGATCATCGTGGGCATCGGCGTCTCCGCGGGCCTCGGGTCGCTCACCTCCTGGATCCTGATCTCGGTCAGCGTCGAGAAGGCCATGATGGCGGCGACCTGGGGCGCCGGCTCCCTCGCCTCCCTCGGATTCGACCAGCTGGTTCCCGCCGCGATCGTCTTCGCGGTCGTCGCCCTCGCCTCCCTGCCCCTGAACCGCACCCTGCCGGTGCTCGAGATGGGCGATGATGCGGCCACCGCCCTCGGCGTGAGCCCCGGACGCACGAGGCTCTCCGCGATGGTGTTCGGGGTGGCGCTGGTGGCCCTCGTCACCGCCGCCGCGGGTCCGATCTCGTTCATCGCCCTCGCCGCACCGCAGATCTCGCAGCGACTCACCCGATCGAACACGCCGATGGACACGGTCCCCGTGATGCTCACGGGTGCCGCACTCGTCGTCGTCTCGGACACCCTCGCCCAGCTCGTCGCCGTGCCGGTGGGAGTGGTGACCGTATCGGTCGGCGGGATCTACCTCGCCTGGCTGCTGGCCGCCCAGTACGCGCGCCGCTCCTGAAAGGACCACCGATGACCACCTCGCTGCAGGCCCGCGACATCACGCTGAGCTATTCCGACACCCCGATCGTCTCGGGGCTGACGCTGGAGGTGCCGGATGACTCGTTCACGATCATCATCGGCCCCAACGCGTGCGGCAAGTCGACGCTGCTGCGCGGCTTCGCCCGGCTGCTGCGCCCGAGCACAGGCACGGTGCTGCTCGACGGCGCCGAGCTGCGCTCCCTGAAGCCGAAGGACGCCGCGAAGAAGCTGGGACTCCTCCCCCAGTCCTCGATCGCACCCGACGGCATCACGGTCGCCGACCTCGTGGGCCGCGGCCGCTTTCCGCATCAGAGCGCGATGCGCACGTGGAGCAGCGCCGACGAGCGGGCCGTCGCCGAGGCGATGGCCGCCACCGGCGTGACCGACCTCTCCCGGCGCCTCGTCGACGAGCTCTCGGGCGGTCAGCGCCAGCGCGTCTGGGTCGCGATGGCCCTGGCTCAGCAGACCAGGCACCTGCTGCTCGACGAGCCGACGACCTTTCTCGACATCGCGCACCAGATCGACCTCATGGAGCTGTTCGCCGACCTGCACCGCAACGGCACGACCCTCGTCGCGGTTCTGCACGACCTCAACCACGCGGCCCGCTACGCCACCCACCTCGTCGCGATGCGGGACGGCGAGATCGTGGCACAGGGAGACCCACGGGAGATCATCACGGCCGAACTCGTCGAGGCCGTGTACGACCTGCCCTGCACGGTGATCACCGATCCGGTCTCGGGCACTCCGCTCGTGCTGCCGCTGGGGCGGCGGACGCGATGACGACCACACCCCGCCGGCTCTTCGCGCTGGCCCTCACCTCGCAGGGACGCGGGATCACCCTGACCGCCGCGACGACGCTGCTCATCGTGCACTCGCTCACCGAGGCCGCGATCCCGGTGATCATCGGCGCCACGATCGACCGCGCCGTGCTGCCGTCAGACCCGAAGGCTCTCGCGCTGTGGCTCGGCGTGCTCCTCGGCACGTTCCTCGTGCTGACCGCGAGCTACCAGGCCGCCTCCCGTCTGATGGTCGGCGTCTACGGTTACGGCGAGCAGGCACTGCGCCACCTCACCCTCTCGCGGATGCTGCGTCCTCGCCTCTCCCGACGGACGATGACCCCGGGCGAGGCGCTGACCTTCGTCACCTCCGACACGTATCGCGTGGCGGGCGTCGCGTGGTCGGTCGCCCAGCAGTGCGCCACGATCGCGGCGATCGCGGGCGCCGCGTTCGCGATGCTGCTGATCTCTCCGGTCACGACGCTTGTCGTGTTCGCGTCGACCGTCGCGATGATGGTCACGATGCGGATCGTCTCGCGTCCGCTCGAGCGTCGAGGTGCCGCAGAGCAGCACGCCGCGACGGAGGCGGGCGCCGTCGCTGCCGACTTCATGGCGGGGTTCCGGGTGCTCGTCGGCATCGGCGCCCGCGAGGAGGCGGTGCGCCGCTACGTCACGGCCAGTGACGCCAGCCGGATCGCGGCGACGACCGCCGGGCGATCGCTCGCCGCCTACGACGCGGTGAGCGCCGCGCTCGCGGCGGTGGCGACGACCGCGCTCGCCGGGCTGTCGGCGTGGTTCGCGGCCGAGGGCCAGATCAGCATCGGCGAGCTCGTCACCGTGCTCGGTCTCGCGCAGTTCCTCAGCGGCTCGCTCGCGTACGCCGGATCGTTCCCCTCGAACTGGATCCACAAGCTCGCCTCGGCGAAGCGGCTGGCCGCGATGATCGACGCAGACGACCTGCTCGACGCCCCGCTCACCGCGCCCCGTTCCGCGCAGCGCCGCCCCGCCGAGGCGGGTGTCGCTCTGACGTTCCGCCCCGGCCCCGAGGGCTCTGCGCACATCGATGTGCACCGCGGCGAGCTGCTCGGCATCCGCCCCTCCGACAGTGACGAGGCCCGCACGCTCTCGCGGCTGCTGGGGCTTCGCACGCCTCCCGGCCCCGACGCGGTCGCGGTCGCCATCGACGGCGCCCTGCACGACCCGAGGCATCTGGATCCGCGAGAGTACCGCCGACGCGTCGTCGCGCTGCCCCACCGTCACACCATCGCGAGCGGCACGCTGCGCGAGGCCGTGGGAGGCCACGGAGTCACGGCCGCCCCGTCGCCCGAGATGACAGCGGTCGCCGCTCTGCACGACACGATCACCGAGGCCGGCGGATGGGACGCCCAGGTCGGAGAGGCCGGCAGACGGCTGTCGGGGGGCCAGCGTCAGCGCATCGGGATCGCGCGTGCACTGCACACCGACGCCGACGTGCTGGTGCTCGACGAGCCGACCTCGGCCGTCGACGCCATCACCGAGGCGCACATCGCCGCAGCGCTGGCCGCGCTCGACCGGACGACCATCGTGATCAGCACGTCACCGGTGCTCCTCGGCGCCTGCGATCGGGTCATCGACCTGTCCCCCGAAGGAACGGATGCCGCCCATGGCTGAGGCCCCGACCCCGCTGCTGCCGATCGCGACGGGCGCCAGGGTGCGCGTCGTCATCGCGACGCTGCTGCGCCGCCACCGCGGACGGGCGGTGGCGACCGCCGCACTGTTCCTCGTCGCGTCCGCACTGGGAGTGGTGCTGCCCGCGTGCCTCGGCCGCATCGTCGACGCGGTCTCGAACGATGCGGGCATCGCGGTCGTCGCCGGCTGGGTCGTCGCCGCGGGAGCAGGCGCCGTCGGCGCCGCCCTGGCGATGCTCTGGGCCGCTCGTGTGCTGGCCGGACTGGTTCAGGATGTGCTGGCCGACCTGCGTGAAGACGTGTTCGCCTCGGCGATGCGCCTGCCGGTGAGCACGGTCGATGACGGAGAGACGGCCGACCTGCTCTCCCGGGTGACCGGTGACATCGATGCGGTGGCCGAGGCGGGCGGCAACGTCGTACCGGTGCTGCTCTCCGCGGGGTTCGCGATCGGGGTCTCCGTGATCGCACTGACGGCCCTCGATCCGTGGCTCGCTCTCGCGGGAGTCGCGAGCGTGCCGTTCTACGTGCTGGGCACCCGGGCGTTCCTCCGTCGCTCTCGTGTGGTCTTCCGTGAGGTGCGCGTGCGCGAGGCCGCCCGCAGCCAGGCCGTGCTCGAGGCGGTGGAGGGCATCGAGACGCTCACCGCTCTCGGCGAGCAGGACCACGCGCTCGAACGGGTCAGCACGCGGGCGGAGAACTCGATCCGGATGCAGGTCGAGGGCGTGCGGGTGCGCAACCGGCTGTTCCGCTGGATCAACGGCGGCGAGCTGGTCGGCCTCGGCGCCATCCTCGCGACGGGGTTCCTGCTGCACGCGAGCGGCGCGGTCACCGTCGGCATGGTCACCACCGCGGCGCTGCTGTTCCATCGGCTGTTCGATCCGGTGGGTCAGCTCATCTTCGGTCTCGACGACATCCAGCGCGCGGCGATCGGACTTGCCAGGCTCGTGGGGGTCATCGACCTCGCTCCGGCGGCGCCGCGGGGCGCACCGCGCGGTGCCGGCGACAGCCGACCCGCCGCTCGCCAGGCGGTCGGCATCGAGCTGCGCGATGTCGCCTACCGGTACCCGACGACGGGGCGCGGCATCAGCGACGTCACGCTGAGCATCGCCCCTGGCACGACCACCGCGCTCGTCGGATCCTCGGGTTCGGGCAAGAGCACCCTCGCTCGGGTCATCGCCGGGCACCACCCGCCGACTTCTGGCGTCGTGAACCTCGTACCCGAGACGACCGTCCCGTACTACCTGTCGCAGGAGCTGCACCTGTTCCGCGGCACGATCGCCGACAACCTGCGCCTGGTCGCCCCCACGGCGACCCACGACCAGATGGTCGCCGCGCTCATCGCCGTCGGAGCCGAATGGGCGATCACCTCGCTGGGCAGATCGCCGGGCACCTCATCGTCTTCCACCCACAGCGGCACCGACACCGGCATCGCCATGGACGAGGGACGCATCCAGCAGCTGGCCATCGCGCGGGCGCTGCTCGCGGACCCCGCCGTCGTGATCCTCGATGAGGCGACGGCCGATGTCGGGCTCCCCCATCGCGACGCCGTCGAAGCGGCGATCCGGGTGCTGCGCAGGGATCGCACGACCGTGCTCATCGCGCATCGGCTGGAGCCGGTGTCGACCGCCGACCAGATCATCGTGTTCGCCGAGGGGCGCGCGGCCCAGCGCGGCACGCACCGTGACCTGCTGGCGGTCGACGGGCTCTACCGCCGCTTCTGGCTCGCGCAGACGGAAGCCCCGCAGCCCGATCGCCATCCGAACGCACATCGCCACCCGAACGAGCATCACCACCCGAACGCACATCGCCACCCGAACGAGCAGAGAGAGACCCCGTGAGCATCCACCGCGGCACCGTCACCCACACCACCGCCCTGACCCCGATGCTCACCCGCGTCACTCTCGGCGGCGCCGATGTCGCCCAGTTCCTCAGCACGGGCATCGGCGACGAGTACGTGCGCGTCTTCTTCCCCACGGCGACGACCCGACGGTCGTCTCGCTGCCCGTACCGGCCGGCGACTGGTGGGAGACCCCGGATGGAGCGCCCCAGGCCCCGATGCGCACGTACACGATCAGCGGCGTGCGCCCGGATGCCGGTGAACTCGACATCGACTTCGTGATCCACAGCTCGGGGGTCGCAGGGCCGTGGGCGGCGCGCGCCGAGCCAGGCCATGTGCTCGGACTCACCTCGCCGACAGGGCTGTACTCGCCGCCTGCGGGCATCACCTGGCAGGTGCTCGTCTGCGATCTCACAGGACTTCCCGCGGCAGCGCGCATCGCTGCGGACACTGCGGCCGGCGTCCGCACCCGGATCGTCGTCGAAGTGCCGCCAGAGCACGATCGGGGTGCCTTCGACTTCGGCTCGGAGGCCGACGTCACCTGGGTGGTCGGCGGCAACGGTCACGGCCCCAGTGCGCTCGGTCAGCTGGTGCGGGGCATCGTCGACGAACGACTCTCGCTCGACGAGGGATACGTCTGGGTCGCGGGCGAGACGGTCGCCCTGCGAGACGCCCGCAAATACCTCAGGCGCGAGCTCGGCCTCGCCGCGACCCGGTTCAAGGTCGTCGGATACTGGACCCCCATCGACTCGTGGGACACGAAGTTCGCAGCCCTGCCCGAGTCGGTGCGCAGGGATCTCGACGCGACCTGGACGGAGAGCGAGGGCGCCGAGCCCGAGGACGTGCAGGTGCGGTTCGAGGAACGGCTGGATGCGCTCGGCCTCTGATCCCGACGGTGTTCGCGAGAGGCACGTGCACCTCTGAAGTGGACGCGACGGCGGGAGTCGAACCCGCCACGCCATCAGGTATGAGCTGAGGCCCGGGACCGCCCGGATCGCCGCGATGATGACGACGCTACCCGGGTCCGTCGCCGATGGCGAAGATCGTTGCGGGGGTTGACAGAGTGCGTCGGATCATGACGCCGCACGTCGCCCCGTGACTCTCTCGCCCGTCATCCCCGACGCCCACGCTCACGCCCACGCCCACGCCCACGCCCACGCGGCACAGAGACTGCCGAAACGGAAAAGGGGGAAGACGCCCCCGCGCCTTCCCCCGCCGGAGCCAGGAAAGGCTGCGGCCGCCCGGCAGAGAGTGCCGGGGGAAGGACCGCAGAGGGCCCTCCCCCTGTAGAGACGCGGGAGATCACGGATCATTACGCGGTCGCCCGGAATATCACATGTGGCGCGTTCAGACCTCGAGCGTGGCCACGATCTTTCCCCGGCCGCCGCCGACGGCGAGATCGGCGAGAGCTGCCGGAAGCTCCTCGAACGGGTAGGTCTTCGAGACGACGGGCGTGATCACCCCGTCATCCACCAGCGACGCGATGCGAGCGAGCTGTCGGCCCTCGGCGCGCATGAACAGGAACTCGTAGTCGACCCCGAGGCGCTTCGCCTGGCGTCGGATACGTCGGCTCATCGCGGCGATCGCGAGTCGCACCACGGCGTTCAGACCCATGCGCTTCGCGAACGCGGGGTCGGGCGGGCCCGAGATGCCGATGGCCAGGCCACCCGGGCGCAGCACCCGCAGCGATCTCTCGAGGTTCTCACCGCCGAGGCTGTCGAGCACGAGGTCGTAGCCCGAGAGCACCTCCGCGAAGTCCTCCGCGCGGTAGTCGATCACGACATCGGCACCCAGTGCGCGGACGAAAGCGGCGTTCGCCGCACTCGCCGTGGTGGCGACGGTCGCTCCGAGGTGCTTCGCGAGCTGGATCGCGATCGAGCCGACGCCGCCCGCGCCCGCGTGGATGAGGACCTTCTGCCCTGGTTCGATCCGACCACGCTCGACCAGCGCCTGCCAGGCCGTGAGCGCCACGAGCGGCAGAGACGCGGCCTCGGCCGCCGTGATCCGCGTCGGGATGAGGGCGAGATCGGCCTCGGCGACCGCGGCGCGTTCGGCGAACGCGCCCATGCGCCCCTGATCCGGCCGGGCGAAGACCCGATCGCCGGGCCGGAAGGACTCCACGAGTCGCCCGACGCGGATCACGGTGCCGGCCACGTCGTTGCCGAGTACGACCGGCAGGGAGTACGGCAGTTTCTGCGCGAACTCGCCGATGCGGATCTTCTCGTCGAGCTGGTTGAGCCCGACGGCCTCGACCCTGATCAGGACGTCACGGTCGCCGACCTCGGGCTCGGGGATCTCCCTGAGCTCGATCGGCTGCCGATATCTCTCGAGGACGAATGCACGCATCACCGTTCTCCTTCGCGACTCGGGATCAGACGGCCGACGGACGAAGCTGCGGATAGACCGCATCGAGTGGCGCGCTCAGCCCGGCCTTGAGCTGCACCGAGATCTCATCGGCGAGCACCTCGTACTCGTCGCGTCCGGTCGCATCGAAGACCGCGCGCACGAGGTCTGCGGGGTCGGTCTTGGGGTCTGAGACGTTCTCGGCCATCGCGGTGTCGACGTATCCGACGTGCACACCGACGACGTGGACGCCCGCCGGAGCGAGCTCGAGACGCAGAGAGTTGGTCGCCGACCACAGGGCGGCCTTGGTGGCGCTGTAGATGCCGCCGACCGCGAACCACGCGAGAGCCGAATGGATGTCGATGACCGTGGCACCCTCGCGACCCGACAGCAGCGGGGCGTATGCGCGCGCCAGGAACAGCGGCCCGAGGAAGTTCGTCTCGACGTTGTGGCGGATCTCGTCGTCCGTGTGCGTGAGGATCCCCGCCGTCGGCACGGAGGCGCCGGCGTTGTTGATCAGCACCGTCACGTCGGATGCCACCGCCACGGCGTCGCGGATGGACTGCGCGTCGGTGACATCGAGCGTCAGCGGCACGACCCGCGCGTCAGCCCACTCGCGCGGGGTGCGGGCACTGGCGTAGACCTTGGCCGCGCCGCGTTCGAGAGCCTGGTGCACGAACTGCGTGCCGATACCTCCGTTCGCACCGGTGACGAGGACGACAGCTCCCTGGAGTGAAGGCATGGACCGCTCTTTCTTCTTTGCGACAATGAGGGGATGATCGCTGAGCACACGCACAAGCGACTCAACTCATAACCGACTGTACTCAGTTTCTATTCCGAGGGGATCAGAATGTCGAGCCAGGCCACGCCTCTCGGACGCCGCGAGCGGAACAAGCAGCAGAAGCTCGAGAGGATCAGGGCGGCTGCGGCCGAACTCTTCACCGCCCACGGCATCGACGACGTCACGACCCAGCAGATCGCCGAGAAGGCGGATGTCGGCACCGGCACGCTCTTCCTCTACGCCAAGACGAAGGGCGAACTGCTGCTGCTCGTGCAGAACGTGCACTACGCCGCGGCCCTGGAGACCGGGCGCCAGGCGGCCGCACGGGCAGAGAGCACGCTGGACGCGACCATGGCTCTGCTCCGCCCGATCATCGAATGCAACCGCGTGCAGGTCGAGAACGGCCGCACCTACCTGCGCGAGATGGTGTTCGGCAATCCGGCCGACGCGCACCATGCCGAGGCGCTGCGGATCGTCGGAGAGACCGAGACGGCACTGACCGACATCCTGAAGCGCGATCCGCGGATCGACGACCAGCACGCCCCGACACTCGCGCGCATGGTCTCGGCCGCGATGTTCGTCACGATGGCGGCCGGCGTCAACGCCGAAGCGAGCATCGACGACATCACCGACGACGTCAGGACACAGGTCGAAGCGCTGCTCGATCGGTGAAGCGCGCTCGATCGGTGAAGCGCTGCTCGATCGGTGAAGCCGGAGCTCAGCGCCGGATCGAGTCCTGGAACGGGTTCGGCTCGAGCGTGAAGTCCGTGGACGCGTCGGCCCAGGTGCCGCCGTCCACCGGTGCACGACCGCGGCGCACCGCGGCGATGGCTGCGGTGGCGGGCGCCCCGATCGCGAGAGCAGCAGCACCGCTGAACGTGCGGTCCTCCGAGCCGAGCACGCTCGCGCGGTGCCAGGCCTCGTGCATCCGTCCGCCGCGCGCCGCGGGCACCCGGCGCGCAGGCAGCGCCCCGGCTCGCCGCAGCGCCACCAGCTGCTCGACATGCGACCACCACGTCGACTCCGAAGACGGGTGGAAGTAGTTGTCACGCAGCCACTCGGGATGCGGGTGCCGGAACCGACCGGCGACGACCTCGTTGCGCCCGCCGAGCAGACCGCTGCCGACGAACACCGTGTTCAACAGACTCTTGCTCACCCCGAACGAGTCCAGGGCGATGACGGGGACTCCGAGGGCGACGGCCTCGATCGCCGCGGTCGAGCTCACGGTCACGAGCCCCGCCGCCGTCGACAGCGCCTGGGCCATCGACGAGTACGAGATCGCCAGGTTGGGGGGCAGCCGCGTCGGCAGCAGGTCGAGGTACGGGGCGCTCTCGAGGTGCGTCTCGGCCTCGCCCGGCCGCGAGCGCAGCTTGAGCACCACACGGCGGGTCGGATCGGCCTCGGCCGCGCGCACCAGAGTGGCCGCGATCTCGTCTCGCTGGTCGCGGTCGACGGGCACGAGGGCCTGCGCCGCGAACACGATGTCGGTCGCGGGCGGGCGCAGCGGGCGCGACGAAGCCTGCGGCATCGGTCGTTCGGCGACGAGGGTGCTCGCGCGGCGGTCGGAGTCGCCGGCGGCGGCGCGCACCCTGGCCGGGTCGCTCGCCGGCATCCGCGACCTCTCGCGCGCGAACGGCAGCGTGGCGAGGGCCGTCGGCACCTGCACCCCGATCCGGCGCCCCAGTTCGGCGAAGGCCCGCTCCTCCCGATGCGAGTGCACCACGAGGAGGTCGCTGTGACGGCGGTAGTCCAGCGCACCGAGTTGCGCGGGGATCGCCATACCGGGAAGGCCCGTGACGACGACCGGGCGACGGGTGAGCGCGTCGACGACCCTGCCCATGAGCCGTACGAACGGACCCCGACCGGCGAGCAGGACGACGTCGGGGCGCTGCCCCTCGAGCCACCCTGCAGCCTGCGCGAACGCCACCCGGGTGACGTTCTCGGGCAGCATCCCTGTTCCGGCCAGCGCCGTGCGCTGCTGCGCGACGCTGGCCGTCAGGGGCGTCTGCACGAGCAGCAGATGGCGACGGATGCCGGGCACACCGCCGAGCAGCGACGCCGACCACTTCACGAACGAGTCGGCGTCGGCGATCGCGACGACCCGCAGCGCGCCCGATCCGAGCGCACCCGATCCGCTCGCGCCCGATGCGCTCATGCCCGATGCGCTCATGCCGGTTCCGCTCATGCCGAGATGCGACGGAGCTTCGCCATCGGCGCGCGCTCGCTGTCGAACACCCGCTTCACGCCGTCGCCGAGGGCCGTCTCTATCACGCGGATGTCCCGCACGAGATGCTCCAGTCCCGTCGGCTCGAGCGAGGCGGCGTGGTCGGAGCCCCACATGGTGCGATCGAGGGTGATGTGCCGTTCGACCGCGACGGCGCCGATCGCCACGGCGGCGAGCGAGATCTGCAGACCGCGCTCGTGACCCGAGTACCCCACCGGGATCCCGGGGTAGCGGTCGCGCAGCGACGCGATCGCGCGGAGGTTGGCCTCCTCCGGCTCCAGCGGGTACGTCGAGGTGGCGTGCATCAGCACGACCCGGTCCGTGCCGAGCGTCGCGAGTGCGCGGTCGATCTGCTCGATCGTCGACATGCCCGTCGAGAGGATGATCGGCTTGCCCGTCTCGCGCAGCGCGACGAGCAGCTCGGTGTCGGTGAGGCTCGCGGAGGCCACCTTGTGGGCCACGACGTTCAGTTCTTCGAGGAAGTCGACGCTGGGCACATCCCAGGGGGAGGCGAACCAGTCGAGGCCGAGCATCGTGGCGTGATCGCCGATCGCGACGTACTCGTCACGTCCGAACTCGACGCGCCGGCGGTAGTCGAGGTAGCTCATGGTGCCCCACGGCGTCTCGCGCGGCACGTCGCGCATGTGCTCGGGGGTGGAGATCTCGGGTGTGCGCTTCTGGAACTTCACGGCGTCGGCACCGGCCTTCGCCGCGACATCGATCAGGCGCTTGGCGATGTCGACGTCGCCGTTGTGGTTCAGGCCGATCTCGGCGATCAGATAGGCGGGGTGGCCGCCGCCGATCACGCGTGAGCCGATGCTGACAGTCATGGTTCCTCCGGTCGTCGAGATGCCGTCCTCCCTGAGTACGCTCCGGGGGTGAACGCCGCACGACCACGCGGTTACCGGCACGGGTCAGCCCGGCAACACCCGTTCGATCAGCTCGCGGACGGCGCCGTGTCCTCCACGTCGACGGAGGACGACGCGGGCAGCCTCGAGCACCAGCGGATGCGCATTCGCCACGGCGATCGGCCACCCCACGATGCGCAGCGCCGGAAGATCGTTCACGTCGTTGCCGAGGTAGGCGATCTCTGCGAGAGGGATGCCGGCGTCCGCCGCCCAGCCGCGCAGCGCCGACTCCTTGTCGTCGATCCCGTGCAGCACCGGAACGCGCAGCTTGTCGGCGCGCGCCCGCACCACCGGATTCACCTCCGTCGACAGGATGAGCATCGGGATCCCGGCCCGCCGCAGCAGCGAGACCCCCATGCCGTCCTCGCGACTCACCCGCACCCGCTCGACACCATCGGCGTCGACGCTCGCGGTGTCATCGGTGTGCACGCCGTCGAAATCGGTGACGACGGCCCTGACCGGTATCCGCTCCGGCGTCTCGTGCAGCGCGGCGAGCGCGCGCGCGATCCGCAGCTGCTGCTCGTCGTCGATCTCGATCGCCGTCCACTCCGGCACCTCGGCGATGCGGATGCGGCCGAAGAAGCGGTGCCCGGCCGTGCGGAAGCCCTCGGCGCGGAACACGTAGAACGCGCCCGTCTCGAGGTAGTGCGGCTCGCGGTCCTGACGACGCGGTCGATGCGCGGCGTCGTGGTTGAGGGCGACCGCCGCATCGGCATCGACCGCCGCATCGGCATCGATCTCGCCTCCGCGCCCCCAGAGGAATCCGTACGTCTCGTGCGCGGCGAGCATGCTGTCGGCCCGCCCCTCGCCGACCTCGCGGACGGCTGCGGCGAGCGCGTCGGTCGGGATGAACGGCGATGTGGCCTGCAGGAAGGCCACGACGCCGATGCGCTCACCGGCGGACTCGAGCTGCTCGAGGGCGTGCAGGATCGCGCTCTCCGACGAGGCGGTGTCGCCGGAGAGCGCGGCCGGGCGACGCACGACGCGCGCGCCGGCGGCACGGCTGACCGCGGCGATCTCGTCGTCGTCGGTCGAGACCACGACGAGATCGATGTCCTCGACCGCGAGGGCGCTGCGCACGGCGCGTTCGACCAACGGCATGCCGCCGACCCTCCTGAGGTTCTTGCGCGGAACCCCCTTCGACCCGCCCCGCGCCGGGATGATCGCGACGACCTTTCCCCGATCATCGGCATCCGCCGCCGCAGTCGTCGCATCCGCCGCCGCTTCGGTCGTATCCGTCATCGCGGTCCTCACCCTCTTCGCACTCATCGCGGTCCTCGCACTCCTCGTGGTCATTCCGGTCACCGTCCCCTGAGCACGCGCCAGGCCCGCCCGACGCGTCGGCCGGCACCCCGCACGGTGAGTCTGACCTGTTCGGCGCGCCCCACGCCTCCCCCTGGCCGCAGCATCCGCCGCAGCACCGTCTCGGACGGGGCCCCGGGAAGACGCAGCTCCGCCAGCCGGTCCGCTGCGAAGTACCGCTCGCGATCCGCGGGGCGCATGCTCGTCAGCAGCGCCTCGGCACGGCCACGCAGATGAGCGGCGACCACGGGCTGCATGGCATAGCCGACCGCGTCGACCAGCAGCTGCATCCGCTCGGGGTCGCGATAGGGCGAGTCCGTGCGCGTGAGCGCGTCGACGATCGTCGCGGGAATGCGATTGCTGTTCTCGTACGGGGTCAGCCGGGCGAGTACCTCGGCGGTGCCCACCGCGTCGATCTCCCGGCCGAACACGGTGCGCACGGTCGGCAGCGCGGTCGAGAACCCGGCGACGACGACGTCGGCGTCGATGCGCTCGGCCAGTGTCTCCGCGGCGAGCGCACCACGGTACTCGCGCAAGTGGATGCCGTGGGCTCGCGCCCGATCGCGCAGCGCATCGTTGCGGCGAGGCGGAGCTGCGGGGTGCGGTTTGAACACGATGTGGCGAGGGCTGTCCCGTGCCGCGCGGTCGATCATCAGGCGCTGCGCGGCGACCTCCTCGCGCTCGCTCAGCAGCCCCAGCGCCGAGAGGTACTGTCCGAGCACGAGCGCGGTCGATTCCCCGCCGAGGGCATCGACCAGCTCCGCCGTGTCGTCGACGGCCTCGGCCGTCTCCGCGAGAACCGCGTGCAGCAGTTCGGGGGCGACGGGCACGGCCGCGGCCGAGGTGCCCCCGACGAGCGGCGTCACCCCGGGCACGACATCGGCGTACACGACGGCGCCGATGCGGGTGGTCACTGTGTGCGCGAGGCGGATGCGCATCGGCGAATACGTCATCAGCCCGTCGCCGACGATCGTCAGCCGGGCGTGCGGAAACAGCAGCATGAGGGTGAGCGCCGGCGCGACCTGCGGGCTCTGCACGAACACTTCGAGGTCATCCTCGTCGAGTCGCCACGCCCGCGTCAGCAGGCGGCGCAGCAGCGGCAGGTCGGCCGCATCAGGCTGCCATGCGCTCGGGTGCAGAGGGCCGAGCAGCGCGTCGAGATCCTCGACCCGATCGAAGCGGTCCCGCAGGGTGGCGAGGGCCGGGTCGGCGAGTATCCCCACCGACGTCTCCGGCACGCGCGACGAGACGAAGGGCACGAGGATGCGCTCGCCGTGCGCGCCGAGCAGTCCGCCGTCGAGCGCCGCCGCCACCGTGGCGAGGCCGTACGCGCTGTGCAGGGCGAAGAGCTGCGTCATGCCGCCCTCCCGACTGCCCGCAGGTGGGGTGCGAGCACCCGCCGTCGCGGTCCGTCGAGGCGTGAGAGCACGGCCGCGGCCTCGGTGTCCGGCAGCTTCGCGAGCAGCCCCCTGACCGCGGTGCGCATCTCGGCACGCAGCCCCGGCGTCATCCGGCGGGATCGCACGAGGTGTCGCGAACTCAGCGCCAGCACACTCCACACGGCCTTGGGCAGGAAGCGCTCGGCCTCGCGGTCGGCGGTCACGATCTCGATCACCTCCGCCATCGCTCGCACGAAGTCGAGCTGGCGACGATCGCGCACCTGGGTGAGCGAGGTCGACACCCCGCGGCGGTAGAGCAGGGCGGGGGCGTCGACCACGGCGAACGAGCGGGCCTGCAGGTGCAGGCGCCAGATCCACGGGCGGTCCTCGGCGGTGAAGAGTCCGGGGGTGAACCCGGCGAGACCGTCGTCGAGCACGCGCCGGTGCAGGATGCCCGCCCACGCGAACGGATAGTCCACCATGGTCGGCTGGTCATCGGGCAGGATCGCGTCCCGCGGTGAGACCACCCTCTCCCGCCACGGGTAGGGCGCCGTCGCCAGCGTGCGCACGCCGTCCCTGACGGTGACGTGATCGGTGCGCAGGACGTCGCAGTCCAGTTCGTGCAGACGGCGGGTCAGCACCGACAGTCGCTGCGGCTGCATCCAGTCGTCCCCGTCGAGGAAGCAGAAGGCGTCGCCCTCGACGTGCTCGAGTCCCTGATTGCGAGCGCTCGCGAGACCCCGGGGTCGCGCGTTCACGAGCACCGTCGCGTGCGGGAACCGTTCCGCATAGTGCCGCATCAGGATGCCGGTGTCGTCGCGAGAGCCGTCGTCGATGGCGACGAGCTTGAGCGCCCCCGGGTCGTCGAACTGACGGGTCAGGGTCTCGAGAGTCGTGCCGATGAAGGCGCCGGCATCTTTGGCGGGCAGGATGACGGTGACGAGCGGTGTGCGCACGGGACTCCCGGGTCGGCGATCCCGGCATGATCTCAGGCGTTCGTTGCCGGTCGGGGACGCGGGGGTGAACGCGCGGTGACGTCAGAGGCCGTCAGGTGCGTCGGGTGTCGGATTCGCCCCCTCGCCCGGCGATGCACGACGATGGGATCATGCTCTGGCCCTTCGGAACGACGTGGCGTCCGGTGCGGCAGAAGCGCCGCGGCGCGGTCGAGCTGCGCTGGTTAAGTGCCCGGTCGTGGACCCGCCGCTGGTATCCGCAGGGCATCGACCTCGGCGTCTGGCACGGCCGACGCACGCTCGCGGTGAGCTGGTTCCGCCAGCAGCTCGACGGCCATCACCTCGCCTCCCGGGTCGCGTTCATCGACCTCGACCGCTCCCGACACCTCGACGTGCTGCTCGCCGTCGAGGAGGACGGCGTGCTGCAGCCCGCGGCCATCCACGCCGGGGGGCTCGCCTGGTTCGACGACCGTCTGTTCGTCGCCGCCACGGGCAGAGGGATCTGGGAGTTCGATCTGGCGCGCATCCGCCGGGTGCGCGGTGCGGATGCACGGCGCCTCGCGGGCGCGTCCCGTCACGGGCTCCGCGGTACGGCGCTCGTCGCCGTGCGCACCCGGGTGCATCCGATCGAGCTGCGCTGCTCGTACCTCGGGCGGGTGTTCGACGACGACGGCACGCCGCTGCGCCGGGTGCTGATCGGCGAATACAGCAGGGACGACACCGGCAGGATCGCGGAGTTCACGGTGCCGGCGACCGACGAGGACTCGTTCCACGAGCAGGCGCGGTTCTCGCCCGGCATCCGCCACATGCAGGGCGCGGTGCGCTGGGGCGACCGGCATCTCGTCTCGCAGTCCGACCTGATGCACCCCGGCACGCTGTGGTCCGGACCCCGCGAGGGGCTGGTGCGCGATCCGACGCCGCTCCCCGTCGGATGCGAGGATCTCGCCCTCGATGTCGACGCGGCGCTGCTGTGGTCGCTCGGCGAGCACCCGTGGAGGCGCGTGATCCGCGGCATCCCGCTGCGTGACCTGGGGATCGGGAGCTGACAGGAGACGCCTCAGATCGCGAACGTAGACTGGGCGGGTGAAGAACCGCGCACCCTTCCTGATCTACACCGTGCTCCGACTGCTGGCATTCCTCGTGCCGCTCGCGATCATGTGGTTCTTCTTCCCGATCTTCCGCGAGTACTGGTGGCTCGCCGCGATCTTCGCCGCCCTGATCGGGGTGAGCATCTCGATGCTCTTCCTGCGGGCGCCTCTCACCGACGCATCGGCGCGCATCGTGGCGCGACGCGACAGCCGTGGCTCCGCCGAACAGGCCGATGCGGATGCCGAGGACGCCGCGATCGACGGCGGCATCACCCGCCGCGAGGACTGACCCGCAGGTCCCCCACCGCGCTCACGTCCGCCACCGTGCACACTCCCCCGCTGTGGGGTTCGGGCGAGTCAGCCGGCGAGCGCCCAGAACAGGGCGCCGGCGTAGAGCAGCGCGGTCAGCGACGTCAGGGCGAGGGCGATGACCAGTTCCTTCGGCTGACGGTACGTCCAGATGATCAGGATCGCCGGCAGTCCCGCGAGCAGGGCGAGCAGTCCGATCCACGCGATCGGGTACAGCAGCGCGATGACGACGAGGATGCCGAACGGCACCAGTACGAACAGCGTGAACAGCACCCGGGTGGCCCGGGCGCCGATCAGCACGGTGAGGGTTCTCTTGCCGACCAGCCGGTCCTGCTCGATGTCGCGCAGGTTGTTGGCGAGCAGCACGGCGCAGGCGAACAGACCGGCGGCGACGGCTCCCAGCCAGGCCTGCTGCGGCAGCTGGAACACCTGCACCCAGGTGGTGCCGAGGGTCGCGACGAGCCCGAAGAAGATGAAGACGAAGACCTCGCCGAGAGCGTTGTACCCGTAGGGGCGCTTGCCTCCCGTGTAGAACCAGGCGGCGATGATGCAGGCCGCGCCGATCGCCAGCATCCACCACTGCTCGGTGCGCACGACGATCGCGATGCCCACGGCGGCGGCGAGCGCGAAGAAGACGAGCGCGATCACGAGCACGGTGCGCGGCGTCACCCGGCCCGATGCGGTGAGACGCGCGGGACCCACACGCACGGCGTCGGTGCCGCGGATGCCGTCGCTGTAGTCGTTCGCGAAGTTCACGCCGATCTGCAGCAGCACGGCGACAGCCAGGCACGCCAGCGCGATCACCCAGTGGAACTCCGGCCCTGTGGAGCGCGCCGCGCCGGTGCCGATCACGACGGGGGCCACGGCCAGCGGAAGGGTGCGCAGACGCGCGGCGCCGATCCAATCGCCGATCGTGACCGGGCCCGCCTCGATGACGGGTCGCTGTGCCGGGTTGCCGCTCGCCCGCTTCGCGGGATTGCCGCTCACGCGGGCGGGGGTGTTCTTGCGCTTCGAGGATGCTGCCACGCTCGGAATCCTACTGGGGGCGGCGATGGGTCGGGCGGCGGTGTGCGCCGGTGCGCCCGCCCCTCAGTCGCGGCCGAAGGTGAGGTGAGCGACACCGCTCTCGGCCGGTGGTCGTCGCGAACCCGTCGAGAGAGACGTTGAGGTCGACGCGTACTGCCATGGTGCTGCTCGCTTTCTCTGACGATTCGGCGGACGGGGGTCAGGCGTTCGGGTTGCTGTCCTTGCCGTCGAGCCAGAGCGTGTCGGAGGCGTCGCCGTGCGCCCCGCCCTTGCCGACATGCTTGTCACTGATCTTCGGACCCTTGAGGATCACGTGCACCATCGCCTGCGCATGGCCGTGCCCGAGGCCGTACTCCTCTTTGAGCCAGGTGAGGACGACCGTCGACTTCGTCGTGGCGTCGAAACCCTGCTCCTCGGCGAGCCGGATGAACTGCCGAGGAGTGAGACCGGTCTGCGCCTCGACCTTGTCGAGGTAGGCCTGGAAGGACATGGATGCTCCCGGATGTCGGTGCGGCGGAGATGTCGGTGCGGCGGAGATGTCGCACGATCATGATGCCGCAGGCATCCGACATCGCGCACCCCCTGCACTCCGCTGCGCGGAGACGACAGGGCGACTGCGCAGAGACGTCCGGGGCGACTACCCGGAGATGTCAGGGGCGACGGCGATGATCGGCCGGTGCTCGTAGTACGTCTGCAGCACGACCGTGGTGCGGGTGCTGACGTTCGCTGCGAGCCGGATGTCACGCACCAGCTCTTCCAGCGCGCGCGGCGAGGCGACCCGAACGAACAGCATGTAGCTCGCGTCACCCGCGATGGAATGGCAGGCCTCGATCGCGACGAGGTGCTCGAGCAGCTCGGGGGCGTTGTCGGGCTGCGCCGGGTCGAGCGGAGTGATCTCGATGAAGGCCGACAGCGGGGTCCCGACCAGCTCGGGATCGAGGATGGCGCGATATCCGCTGATCACACCGCGGGTCTCCAGTCGCCGCAGTCGTGACTGCACGGCGGAGACCGAGAGTCCGACGGCATCCGAGAGGTGGGCGAGCGTCGCCCGGCCGTCACGGGAGATCTCGGCGAGGATCGCGCGGTCGACAGAATCATCCATGTATGTAAGATTATCGTCAGGATTCCGTAATCACCGGAATCTTTCCGTCAAACTCTCCGATCGGAGGTCCCGATGTCCATCATTTCCGCCAACAGCTCCGCTGCACAGGCCATCGTCGGCGAACCCGAGGTCGTCGAAGACGCTCGGGTCGCCGAGCAGAGCGCCGCCTGGGCCCAGCTCAAGGACGCGGCCATCGCCCTCCGTGAGATGCAGATCAAGGACGGCTCGATCCCGGATGCCGCGCACCACGCCGCAGCCCGAGACCTGGTCGGCGCGATCACCGCGGGCATCCGCGCTCTCGCCCCCGCCTTCCCGCACGACGCCGAGTACCTCGCCGCCTCCGTGGCCGACTTCGAGCGCTGGGTGGCGACGGACTTCGCCACGCCGGACTTCCTCGACTCGCTGATGGCGTTCCAGCCGCAGCAGCACCGTGTCGATGGCATCCGGCACCTCGTGGTCTTCCCGATGTACACGCAGAACGGATCGAGCGATCGCCTCGTCGAGGCGCTCATCGTCGAGACGATCTGGCCCGAGTTCATCGCCGCCCTCGAAGCGGGCGACTACGGCAACAAGCTGTTCGTCTCGCTGCGCCTGGTCGACTTCACGCCCGGCTACGACACGAACTCGGCCGTGCTGTTCCCCGAGACCGTCGCGATGCGCGAGATCCCTTCGTTCACGTGGGGGGCGATCTTCCAGGATCGCGAGGCCGCACGCTACCGCCGCGTCACACGGGCCGCCGCGGAGATCACCAAGCTCGAGCTTCCCGAGCGTGCGGCGGCGATGCTCGACGACCAGGCGCTGACCGAGCGGGCGTTCGTGATGTGGGACATCATCCACGACCGCACGCACATGCGGGGCGACCTTCCGTTCGACCCGTTCATGATCAAGCAGCGCATGCCGTTCTTCCTCTACTCCCTGGAAGAGCTGCGCTGCGATCTGACCGCGTTCCGCGAATCCGTGCGGATCGAGCGCACGCTGGGCGCCCGCTCCGAGGCCGGCGAGGAGCTGACCGCGTCGGAGCAGGAGATGCTCGAGCACGCAGGACTCGTGCAGTACGCGGTGATCTTCGACCGGATCTTCCGCTTCGCCATCACCGGGTCGCGCGTGCGCAACTACGACGGCCTCGGCGGTCAGCTGCTGTTCGCCTGGCTGCACCAGCGCGGGGTTCTGCACTGGACCGACACCGCCCTCACGTTCGACTGGGCCGCTGTTCCCGACGCCGTGGTGGCGTTGGGCGATGCGATCGACGAGCTCTACTGGCGTTCGATCGACCGTCCCAAGACGTCGCACTGGCTCGCCGCGTACGACCTCGTTCGCGGGGTCCTCACCCCGCACCCCGCGTCGCGGTGGGCGCGCGGTCTGCCCGACGAGATCCTCGCGGGAGCCCCGAAGGGGTTCACCGACGCGGTCCTCGACGACGAGTTCCCCCTCTCCATGTTCTTCGAAGCCCTCGACAAGAAGATGAAGCCGGTCATCGAGTCGACCGTCGGCATCAGGGGCAGCGACGCCTGACTCGACAGCGCATTTCTGGGGTCCGATCGTGTGGTGCGACCGGACGCAGCGTCTGCGGCCATTCCTCCCGGAGGGTGGCCGCAGAACTGTTCCTGCGCGAGAATCCGTTCGTGCAGGACGATCCGCATCTGCCTGAGAATCCGTTCCTCCATGAGAATCCGTTCCTTCACGAGAATTGAGCACATGAGCGTCACCGACCGCACCATCGTCCTCGCCGGAGCGACCAGCGCCTCCGGACTCGCCCTCGCTCGCGCGCTCGTGGAGGCCGGGGCCCGAGTCGTCGCGACCGGGCGCTCCGCGGAGCGGCTCGCACCGCTGAGCGCTGTCGGCGCCGAGGTCGATACGGCGGACGCGACCTCCCTGGAATCGATGACCTCGCTGGCGACGCGTCTCGGCGCGGTCGACGCGGTGCTCCCCCTCGTGGGCGGCTGGCGCGGAGGAGGCGGTCTCGCCGGGCAGTCTGACGACGATCTCCAGGCTCTTCTTCCTGCTCTCGAGGCCGTGCGGGCCACCAGCCGGGCGTTCGACGCGGCGCTGCGGGCATCGGACGCCGGCCGCTTCGCGATCGTGTCGTCGACTGCGGTGGCGCGCCCCCTGGCGGGTGGTGCGAACTACGCCGCGGTGAAGGCCGCCAGCGAGGCCTGGGCCCGAGCGGTGGCGCAGGGCTTCGCCAAGGCGGCCCGCGATGCCGGAGAGCCGCTGCGCGCGGCATCGCTGGTGTTCCGCGCGAAGGCGCTGGATCCTGACGCGCTCGTCCCTCGGGTGCTGTCTCTGTGGGACGTCGATGCCCTCGAACTCAACGACCAGGTGCTCGCGCTCGACTGAACAGGTCTCGCCCCTGACTAGCGCCGGAATTCGGGCATGTCCGGCGGCGAACCCCGCACCGGGGCCGGGGCCTCGGGAAAGGCCTGCTCGCTCGCACCCTCGATGCTCGCGCCCTCCTCTCTCGCACCCTCGATGCTCGCGCCCTCCTCTCTCGCGCCCTCCTCTCTCGCGCCCTCCTCGCCGGCCGGGTGCTGCTCCGGCGCGTTCGCGTAGAGCTCTGTGAGCGTGCGATATGACTTCGTGAAGAACGCGAGTGCTCCTGCGATCACCATGACGACGCCCGCGAACAGGCCGATCAGGGCGATGCCCCGGGCTTCTCCCTCGCCGAGCAGCCACTCCCACTGTCGCTGACCGGCGTCGGTCCTCATGTACGGGATGATCAGGAACTCGGCGATCGGCGCGATCAGGAACGCCGTGATCGGTGCGGCGGCGGCCTCCATCGCGGCGGCCACTCCGAACACCCGGCCCTGCCGGTCGTAACGGACCACCTTCTGGATGATCGTCTGCTCGGCCGCCTCGGCAGGCGGCACGAGCGCCATGTAGATCCACATGCCGATCACGTACAGCGGCCACCACTCGCGCAGCATGAACACCGAGCCGAGCAGTCCCATCGCGATCACGACGAGCAGAAGCGTGCACATGGGCCTCACGCCGAGGCCGAACTTCGCCACCAGGCCCCCGCCGATCAGGAATCCCGTCGAGGAGAACGCGAGCGCGAACCCCCACATCTGGGCATCGAACAGGGTCAGGCCGTACGGATCCATCAACGCCATGTACACGCCGCCGATGAGGTTATTGAAGGTCGAGAAGATGATCAGCGCGAAGAGCCCCGGAGCGAGCCGGATGGCCTTCACGCTGCCGCGGAAGTCGAGCGCGCTCTTCGCCTCGGGGTCAGGCGTCGGTGCACTCTCGGGAATGCGGATGAAGAGCAGGTGCACGAACGTGACCACCATGGCGCCGATGGCGATCGCGAGCGTCCACCCCATGCCCAGGAACCCGATGGACAGACCCGAGAAGACGCTCGTGACGAGGAAGGCGAGGCCCTGCACCGTGCCGACGAGCCCGTTCGCGTTGGCGCGCCGCTCTTCGGGCACCAGCAGCGTCACCGTGGTCGAGAGCGCGATGTTGCGCAGCTGCTCGATGACGCCGCCGAAGAGGATGATCACGGAGAAGATCCAGAACCACGGGCCGCCGAGATCGAGCAGCACCGCCTCGGTCTGCCAGACGTACAGCAGTCCGGCGATCAGGAAGGCGAGAGCGGAGACCACGCTCGAGAGCAGCATCACCGTGTGCTTGCGGTTGCGGTCGACGATCGTGCCGAAGATCATCGCGAAGAAGGCGATGAACAGCATGTACGCGCCGCCGATGACACCGGTGGCCAGCACGGACTGCGTCTCGATGTAGACCCAGAACGTCAGGGCGAACCACAGGAAGCTCGTCGTCACGTTGGCGACCAGCGTGTTGACGAGGACGTTCGCGAAGGCGGTCTTCGCTGCGGTGCGCTCCATGACTCAGAGGGTAGGCGCGGCCTCGGACATCCGGTAGCCCCTGCGCGATCTGCGGACGCGGTCCCGAACTGCGGACGAATCCGGCGGAAGGAGCAGCGGATCGGGACGCGCTCCGCAGATCGGACCGGAATGCCCCCGTAGGCTTGGGTGGTGACTATTCAGCATGATCCCGCGGTCCGCGGCTTCGCCAGCGACAACTACTCCGGCGTCCACCCCGAAGTCCTCGCGGCCATCGCGGCGGCGAACGGCGGCCATCAGGTGGCGTACGGCGAGGATGCCTACACCGCGCGCCTGCAGGAGGTCTTCGAGACCCACTTCGGCGACGGCGTCCGAGCCTTCCCCGTGTTCAACGGCACGGGGGCGAACGTCACCGGACTGCAGTCGATGCTGCCGCGATGGGGCGCCGTGATCGCCGCATCCAGCGCGCACATCAACGTCGACGAGGGCGGAGCGCCGGAGAAGATCGGCGGGTTCAAGATCCTCGCGGTGCCCACCGACGACGGCAAGCTCACGCCCGAGATCGTCGACCGCGAGGCCTGGGGCTGGGGTGACGAGCACCGCGCGCAGCCGCTCGTCGTCTCGATCACGCAGTCGACCGAGCTCGGCACCGTCTACTCGGTCGACGAGATCCGCGCCCTCGCCGACCACGCGCACGAGCGCGGAATGCGGCTGCACCTCGACGGCGCCCGCATCTCCAACGCCGCGGCCGCCCTCGACCTGCCTCTGCGTGCGTTCACCCGAGACGCCGGCGTCGACGTGCTCAGCTTCGGAGGCACGAAGAACGGCGCGATGCTCGGCGAAGCCATCGTCGTGCTGAACCCGGAGGCATCGGACGGACTGCAGTACTCGCGCAAGTTCAACATGCAGCTGTCGTCGAAGATGCGCTTCGTCTCGGCCCAGCTCATCGCGCTTCTCGAGGGCGACCTGTGGCTGCGCAACGCCCGGCATGCGAACGCGATGGCGCAGCGACTGCGCGGCGCGATCGAGGCGGGCATCGCCGACGGCACGATCGACGGGGTCTCGTTCACCCAGCCGACCCACGCGAACGGCGTGTTCGCACAGCTCCCCGACGGCGTCGCCGATCTGCTGCGCGAGAAGTTCCGCTTCTACGACTGGGATGCCGCACGCAACGAGGTCCGCTGGATGTGCGGCTTCGACACCGAGGAGTCCGACGTCGACGAGTTCGTCGCCGAGCTCGCGCGCCTCACCGCCCGCTGAGCCTCGGCGCGGCGCCGCAGCAACGGCTCGGCGGCATCATCCGTCGAGCCAGGCGCGGTACGCATCGACGCTGAACCCCCTGCCGAGGAAGGCAGCCACGAGATCCGCTGCGTCTCTACTGCCCCCGGGCTCCAGAATCTCGCGCCGGTATCGAGCGGCAGCCTCGCGGTCGAGTAGACCGTCCACGAACCCGCTGAGCAGGTCGCGCGCGATCACGAGGCTCCATTGGTAGGTGTAGTAGCAGGCACCGTAAGACGTGAGGTGGCCGAAAGCCGCGTACGAGTGAGATCCGTTCAGTCGAGCGACAGGGGTCGAGACCTCGTACCAGTGCGCCGTTGCCGCTGCAAGGTCCCGTCGGTCGTCGACGTGCAAGTGGAGTGAGACCCTGGCGTGCCCGAGTTGAGTGCGAACGAGCAGCGCTCGTCCGAAGCGATCAGCTCGGTTCATCCGTTCGACGAGATCGTGAGGGATGGGTTCCCCTGAGGCGTCGGTCGCGAAGGTGCGCAACACATCGGCGTCCCACACCCATTCTTCGAGCATCTGGCTCGGTGCCTCGCTGAAATCCCACTCCGTCGCGATGCCCGCGAACTCCACCCAATCGTGCTGCCCCGCGAGGATCTCGTGCATGAGATGACCGAATTCATGAAAGAAGGTCTGCACCTGCCTGTGTTCCATGAGCCCGGTCGGAAAGTTGCACACCAGCGCGGCTTCGGCGACAATCCGGCCACGGATACCGGGAGCGATGCGGAAGCACGCGGCGTGATTGAACTTTCCCCCGCGCGGATGCATGTCGAGGTGGATGCGCCCGAGGCGCGAGCCTCCTCGCTTCACGTCGAAACTTCGGACGTCCTCGTGCCAGGCAGGAACATCCGAAGCTACGAAGTCCACGTCACACAGCATCGCGGTGATCTCGAGCACCCCACGCAGAACCTTCTCATAGTCGAAGTACGACCGGACCTTCTGCGCGTCGACATCGAATCGTTCGGCGTGCAAGGCCCTGAGCAAGTACGGCTGGTCGGCGATCGTGACCGCATCCGCATCGAGTTCTTCCTCACGCAGCCGGTCCAGAAGCACTCGATACTCTCGCTCGGCGGCCGGGCCGGACGCAGCATCGATCTCGTCCAAGAACGAAGACACTCGGTCCGCTGAACCGGCCATACGCCCGTCAGCCTCGTAGTCGGCCCATGTGCCGTACCCGAGGATTTCCGCTCTCTGCCGACGCACCTCGAGAAGCTCTTCGAGGATCGCATCGTTGTCGGGCCAGGCGAGGTCGGCTCTCTCCTTCGCCAGCCGGATGCGCAACTCGCGGTCGTTCGCATAGCGCTGCACCGGCATGAAGTCGGTGGCATCGGTCGAAAGCGCGACCCGACCGTCATCCCCGACCGGGTGCGCTTTCACGAAGTCATCCGGCAGTCCGACGAGCGCCGCCGGATCGACCCGTATCCGTCGACCGCCCTCGCGGATGTTGCGCGAGAACCGGACGCTCAGTTCGCTGTCACGGGCAGCCAACTCGGCGACACGGTGGCGTGCTTCTTGATCGAGGTACGCGCCGCCGCGCCGGAAGTCTCGGAGCAGGTGAGTATGCACGCGGAGCGCCGCCGGATCGAGGCCACTTTCCCCTGTCGAGGCGAAAAGATCGGCGAGCCGAGAATCGGCCATCATCGAAGACGCCTTCGCCTGCGCTTGCGTGAGCACCGCTTCCATGGCCTCTCGCACATCGCGATCCGGGTGCACCTCACTGAGCAGCTCTGCCTCGTTCCTCACCGCAGTGAGATCTATCTGCAGATCGTTCCAGATCGTGAGCGATTCCAGCGCTGATCGGTCGGAACCGTCGCACAGGGTTGCGACAAGGTCGTCGATTCGCGTGAGGCGTCGCCGGGGTCTCTCCTGCGCGAAAGCGATCCACTCGTCCGACGCGCTGGGAAAGCCGATCGGTTCCAACAGACGCTCAGTCACTCAGCGGCTAGCGCAGCAGACCGAGGTTGGCCAGAGCCTGACGGATGAGGGTCCCCCGACCGCCCTCCATCTCGGCGGCGACGGCATCGGAGCCCGCGGCCTCCGGCGAGAACCAGGTGACCTCGAGAGCGTCCTGGCGGGGTTCGCAGGTGCCCGTCACCGGAACGACGAACGCCAGCGAGACGGCGTGCTGCCGGTCGTCGTGATACGCGCTCACCCCCGGCATGGGGAAGTACTCGGCGACCGTGAACGGCAGCGGCTGCGGGGGGAGCAGCGGGAAGGCCATGGGCCCGAGATCGTTCTCGACGTGGCGGAAGAGCGCATCGCGGATCGTCTCGCCGAACCGCACGCGCCCCGACACGATCGTGCGCGTCATCTCGCCCATCGGGGTCGAGCGCAGCAGGATCCCGATCTCCGTGACCTGCCCCGACCCGTCGGTGCGCACCGGGATCGCCTCGACGTAGATCATGGGCAGGTGGCGTCGCGCCTCCGCCAGCTCGAACTCGCTCAGCCACCCGGGGTTCGTGTCGCGCGCCGGCGGCTTCGCATCTCCGAAGTCGTCCATCCCGTCGTCGGGTTCGGGTTCGGGGTCAGGTGTGCGGACAGCCATGTGTCCTTTCTACCAGCAGCGCCCTCGGGGCGACACGGACTTCACCCGGCGGATCGCCATACGATCCACCCGACGCCCGAGCGGGTGTCCGGACCCCCTGGCAGGATGGGGTCGTGAGCGAAGCACTGACGATCGACGACACCCTCACGCGCTGGTCCGTGCCCGACCGGGCGGGGATGCCGCTGCTGGTGCTGCTGCACGGCTACGGCGCCGACGAGAACGACCTGTTCGGCCTCGCGCCGTATCTACCCGAGGGCATCGCCCTGGCATCCGTCGCCGCCCCGCTCGCTCCCCCGTGGCCGATGCCCGGACGCTCCTGGTACGCCATCGAGGGTCTCGACGGCCGTAGCCCGGAATCCGTCACCACCGCTGCGGAGGCGCTCCTGCGCTGGCTCGACGAGACCGCGGCCGATGCCTCGAGCGTCGCCCTGCTCGGGTTCTCGCAGGGAGCCGCCGTGGCGTTGCAGGCCATGCGCCTCGACCCCGCCCGCGTCGACACGGTCGTGGCGCTCAGCGGCTACGTCGCCGCGGGAGACCTGCCGCACGACGAGGCGCTGGCCCGGCGCAAGCCGCATGTCTTCTGGGGCCGCGGCACCAACGACCAGGTGATCCCGGAGGCACGTGTCGCCCACACGGCGCAGTGGCTCCCCGCGCACTCCGAGCTGTCGGGCCGCGTGTACACCGGCCTCACGCACAGCATCTCCGAAGACGAGCTGCGCGACGTCCACGCCTTCCTCTCGAAGTGGCTGGAGCGAGCCGCTCAGGCGTGACCGCGGAGCGACCCCGGAGCGATCCGAGCGAGACCCGGGACTCCTCGGAGCGAGATCCCCGAATCCGACACGCCCGGGGTTGCGCCGCCTCGACACGCCCGGGTATCGTCGTGGAGTCCTGTCCGCCGTGTCTGGAAGTCCTTTGATCTGATCCGTCGCCTCCGCGCCCATTCTTCCGCGCGCTGACCCGACGATCGCCGACTCCACGGCCGACCACCGCCCGCCGTCCTTCGCGACGGCATCCCGCCCCGGCGGGAGTCTTCGGGCACCCCGGTGTCAGTGCACCCTCGCACTCGACAGGAGACACCATGTCAGTCCCCGCTCTTCACCCGTCGGTCACCCTCGACCGGCTCTCATTCACCTGGCCCGACGGCACGGTCGCTCTCGACGCCGTCTCCGGATCCTTCGGCGCAGGGCGCACCGGCCTCGTCGGCCGCAACGGCGCAGGGAAGTCCACCCTGCTGCGCCTGATCGCCGGCGAGCTGAGCCCGACCTCCGGGTCGCTCACGACGTCGGGCGACGTCCCCTATCTCCCGCAGCAGCTCACGCTGGACACCGGCCGCAGGGTCGCCGAGCTCCTCGGCGTCGCCGACGCGCTCGATGCGGTGCGCGCGATCGGTTCCGGTGACGTCGACCCGTCGCACTTCGACGCGGTGGGCGACGACTGGGACATCGAAGCGCGCGCCGAGGTGTCGCTCGCCGAGGCCGGCCTCTCGCCCGACGTCCTCGACCGCACGGTCGGGGAGCTCTCGGGCGGCGAGGCCGTGCTGGTCGCGATCGCCGGCATCCGACTGCGGCGTGCGCCGATCACGCTGCTCGACGAGCCCACCAACAACCTCGACCGCGAGGCCAGATCGAGGCTCGCGGCCATGATCGCCTCGTGGAAGGGCACACTGATCGTGGTGAGCCACGACCTGTCGCTGCTCGAGCTCATGGACGACACCGCCGAGCTCTACGGCCGCACGCTGAGCGTGTTCGGCGGTCCGTACTCCCAGTGGCGCGCCTGGTTGGATGCCGAGCAGGAGGCCGCGCGGCAGGCCGAGGTCACGGCCAAGCAGGAATTCCGCAAGGAGAGACGCCAGCGCATCGAGGCGGAGGTCAAGCTCGCGCACCGCGCCCGGACGGCGAAGAAGGCCGAGATCGAGAAGCGGGTGCCGAAGATCATCGCCCACGGACGCCGGATGTCGGCCGAAGTGTCGGCCGGGAGACTGCGCACCGAGGTCGGCGCGAAGGAGGATGCCGCCCGCGCTGCGCTCGACGAGGCAGGGAGGCGGCTGCGCGCGGATGCATCGATGAAGATCGAGCTTCCCGATCCCGACGTCTCGCGCGGACGACGGATCGCCACGCTGGGCGACGGGGAGCGGTCGTGGATCATCCAGGGCCCCGACCGCGTCGCGCTGGTGGGGCGAAACGGCGCCGGCAAGACGACGCTGCTCGAGCGTCTGGTGGCGGATGCCGATGGTGGTGGCAGCGTTCACAATTCAGCACAGATTCCGCCGATCCGTCCGACTCACGGCGCGGCGGATGCTCTCGACGATTCCCTGCTGAATGCGGAACGACCGGCGTTGACGGCGACCGCGCTCACCGACCGCATCGGATATCTGCCGCAGCGGGTCGACGGGCTCGATGAGGGCCGCTCGGTGTTCGAGAACATCGCGGATGCCGCTCCGCACGTGCCCGAGAAGGAGCTGCGCAACCGACTGGCGAGGTTCCTGATCCGAGGGGCCACCGCCGAGAGACCGGTCGCCGCGCTGTCCGGGGGCGAGCGCTTCCGTGTGGCGCTGGCGTCGCTGCTGCTCGCCGATCCTCCGCCGCATCTCGTGGTTCTCGACGAGCCGACGAACAACCTCGACATCGACACCGTCGATCAACTGGTCGAGGCGCTGCGCGCCTACCGCGGCGCCGTGCTCGTCGTGAGCCACGACGACGCGTTCCTGCGCCGTCTCGGGCTCGATCTCACTCTCGAGATCCTGCCGGACGGCTCACTCGCCGAGCGGTGACCTCATGCGCGCCGACTCCGCATCGCCCTGGTATGGGCGATCGCGGGGTCGGCCGCGCGCAGCGCGTAGTCGTCGGATTCGCGTGGCACCAGAGCCACACGCCCCTCGTCGTCGTGATCGATCCCCCAGCCGTACCGCTTGCCGAGCGGTGAGGAGCGCAGACACGGCTGACCCTTCGAGAAGAACGCGTCGCGCGCCGCAGCGTCGTCGAGAGGGATGCCGTGGCGCAGCGCGTGCGTCGCGAAGAGCACATCGTCGGAGGTGCGACCGTAGGGCTGCTCGGCGATCAGCCGGTAGTGCAGTGCGGCGATCGTCGGCGTATCGCCCGCGGGCGGCTCTTCGGCGTGATCGACCGGGCAGTCCTCAGCGACCTCGATGAAGGTTCTCAGATAGTTGGTGGTGTGCGACGCCATGCATACAGGATGCGCCTGGCCACGGACAATGGCGAGCCCGATGTCGGTGGCCGGGGTGATGATGGAGTGATGAGCGACGTGCTCGACCGTTTCACCCCCGCCACACAGGACTGGTTCCGGGGGGCCTTCCCCGCACCCACTCCCGCACAGGCGGGCGCATGGACGGCCATCTCGGCGCGCAAGCACGCGCTCGTGGTCGCGCCGACCGGGTCGGGCAAGACCCTGTCGGCGTTCCTGTGGGCGATCGACAGCGTCTTCCGAGAGCGCGGCGCGGGCGCCCCGGCGACGGTCACGACGCCGACGGTCACGACGCCGACGGTCACGACGGCGGTGACGAGGAAGGACTCGACCGCGAAGGCCGCGACCACGAAAGACGCGACCACGAAGGCCGCGACCGCGAAGGACGGCACCTCGCGCACGCGCATCCTCTACATCTCGCCGTTGAAGGCACTGGGCGTCGACGTCGAGCGCAACCTGCGCTCGCCCCTCATCGGGATCGGTCAGTCCGCGCGACGACTGGGTCTCGCCGCCCCCGCGGTCACGGTCGGCGTGCGCTCAGGCGACACGACCTCGAGCGATCGGCGCAAGCTGGTCTCCGACCCTCCCGACATCCTCATCACCACCCCCGAGTCGCTCTACCTGATGCTCACGAGCCGGGCGGGCGAGACACTGCGCGACGTGCACACCGTGATCATCGACGAGGTGCACGCGGTCGCCGCCACCAAGCGCGGCGCCCACCTCGCGGTCAGTCTCGAGCGCCTCGATGCGCTCCGTCGCTCGCATGGCCACGAGGAGCCCGCCCAGCGCATCGGCCTGTCGGCGACGGTGCGACCGATCGACGAGGTCGCGCGCTTCCTCGGCGGGGCCGCCCCCGTCGAGATCGTCGCGCCCCCGGCGTCGAAGACGTTCGAGCTGGGCGTCGTCGTCCCGATGGACGACATGACCAACCCGCCCCCTCCGCCCGGCGCGCCGAAGGGCGCCGCAGACGGCGGCGACGCGGAATACACCGAAGTCACCGGCTCGGTGTGGCCGCACGTCGAGGAGGCGATCGTCGACCGCATCCTCCAGAACAAGTCGACCATCGTCTTCTCCAACTCCCGACGGCTGGCCGAGCGCCTCACCGGCCGGCTGAACGAGATCTACTCGGAGCGCATCGGCGTCGCTCTGCCCGACGCGACCGTGCCCGCCGCGATGATGGCGCAGGCGGGTGCCACAGCGGGCGCCGACCCCGTGCTGGCGAAGGCGCACCACGGTTCGGTGTCGAAGGAGCAGCGGGCGCAGGTCGAGGAGGAGCTGAAGTCCGGCGTGCTCCGCTGCGTCGTCGCGACGAGCAGCCTCGAGCTCGGCATCGACATGGGAGCGGTCGATCTGGTGATCCAGGTCGAGGCTCCGCCGTCGGCGGCCTCGGGACTCCAGCGCGTCGGACGCGCGGGCCACCAGGTCGGCGAGATCAGCCGTGCGGCGCTCTTTCCCAAGCATCGCGGCGACGTGCTGCACACCGCGATCGTCACCGAGCGCATGCTGGCCGGCAAGATCGAGGCGATCCAGGTGCCCCGCAATCCGCTCGACATCCTCGCGCAGCAGACCGTGGCGGCCTGCGCGCTCGGCGAGATCAGCGTCGAGGAGTGGTTCGAGACCGTTCGCCGGTCGGCGCCGTTCCAGTCGCTGCCCCGCTCGGCCTACGAGGCGACGCTCGACCTGCTCGCCGGGCGATTCCCCTCCGACGAGTTCGCCGAGCTGCGACCGCGCCTGGTGTGGGACCGCGACGCGGGCACCCTGACCGGCCGTCCCGGCGCGCAGCGCATCGCCGTGACCAGCGGTGGAACCATCCCCGACCGCGGACTGTTCGGCGTGTTCGTCGCCGGCGAGTCGACGGGCGCCCGTGTGGGCGAGCTCGACGAAGAGATGGTCTATGAGTCCCGCGTCGGCGACGTGTTCACCCTGGGCACGACGAGCTGGCGCATCGCCGAGATCACCCACGACCGGGTGAACGTGATCCCCGCATACGGACAGCCGGGCAAGGTGCCCTTCTGGCACGGCGACGGCATCGGCCGGCCGTTCGAGCTGGGCGAGGCGCTGGGCCGGTTCTCGCGGGAGGTCTCTGCGGCGACGCCCGAGAAGGCCGCCCAGCGACTCATCGAGGCCGGGCTCGACGAGCAGGCGAGGATGAACCTGATGGCCCATCTCACCGAGCAGCGGGAGGCGACGGGCACGCTGCCCACCGACCGCACGCTCACGGTCGAGCGCGGTCGCGACGAGGTCGGCGACTGGCGGGTCATCCTCCATTCCCCGTACGGCATGAAGGTGCACGCGCCGTGGGCTCTCGCGATCAACGCGCGAATCCGCGAGCGGCTCGGCGTCGAGGGGTCGGCCGTGGCGAGCGACGACGGCATCATCGTGCGCATCCCGGATGCCGAGGCGGAGCCCCCCGGAGCCGAGCTCTTCGTGTTCGACCCCGACGAGCTCGAACAGCTGGTCACGCAGGAGGTCGGCGGGTCGGCGCTGTTCGCGTCGCGATTCCGCGAGTGCGCCGCACGGGCCCTGCTGATGCCGCGCATGAATCCGAACAAGCGCACGCCGCTGTGGCAGCAGCGTCAGCGCTCCGCGCAGCTGCTCGAGGTCGCGAGGCGCCACCCGACGTTCCCGGTGATCCTCGAGACGCTGCGCGAGGTGCTGCAGGACGTGTACGACCTGCCCTCGCTGCGCCGGCTCGCGGTGTCGATCGCCGATCGGCGCATCCGACTGGTCGAGACGCAGCCCGCGCAGCCGTCGCCCTATGCCCGTGATCTGCTGTTCGGCTACGTCGGCGCGTTCATGTACGAGGGCGATTCGCCGCTCGCCGAGCGCCGTGCGGCCGCCCTCTCGGTCGACCCGGCCCTGCTGGGCGAGCTGCTCGGCACGGTCGAGCTCCGCGAGCTGCTCGACCCCGAGGTGATCGCCCAGTTCGAGCGTGAGGCGCAGCGCCTCGATCCCGACCGTCGGGCGCGCGGACTCGAGGGCGTGGCCGATCTGCTGCGCATGCTCGGCCCGATGGATGCGGCAGAGATCGACGCGCGCCTCGACCCCGAGACCGGATCGGCGGCGGAGCATCTCGACGCACTCGTCTCGGCACGACGGGCGATCCCGGTCACCGTCGCCGGCACCACGAGAATCGCCGCGATCGAAGACGCCGGGCGGCTGCGCGACGCACTCGGCGCCGCACTGCCGACGGGGATACCCGTCGCCTTCCTCGAGCCGCTCGCAGATCCGCTCGGCGACCTCGTCGCACGCTACGCACGCACCCACGGCCCGTTCACGACGACCGCGATCGCGACCAGGTTCGGTCTGGGCGCGGCTGTCGCGCGGCACACGCTGCAGCGCCTCGAGCACTCCGGCAGACTCACGAGCGGCTTCTTCCTGCCCGACCCTTCGGCGGGCTCGGGGAGCGGTTCGGGGGACGACACAGAGTGGTGCGACAGCGAGGTGCTGCGCCGCCTGCGGATGCGCTCGCTCGCCGCCATCCGCGGCAGCGTCGAACCGGTGTCACCGGAGGCGTTCGCGCGGTTCCTCCCCGACTGGCAGCACCTCGGCCGCCCTCTCGAGGGGGTCGACGGGGTGCTCGCCGTGATCGAGCAGTTCGCGGGGGTGCCGATCCCGGCGAGCGCCTGGGAGTCGCTCGTGCTGCCCTCCCGGGTGCGCGACTACTCCCCTGCTCTGCTCGATGAGCTCACCGCGGCGGGCGAGGTCATCTGGTCGGGACACGGCACGCTTCCCGGTCGCGACGGCTGGGTGTCGCTGCATCCTGCAGATCTGGCGCCCTTCACGCTGCCCGAGCCCGATGACGAGCTCGCCGCCGACTCCCTCGAGGCGCGGGTGCTCGACGCTCTCGGCGCCGGCGGCGCCTACTTCGCGGGCCAGCTCAGAGACATGGTCGCCGCCGACAACGAGCAGTCGGTGCTCGAGGCGCTGTGGAACCTGACGTGGTCCGGCCGGGTCACCAACGACACCTTCGCCCCGATCCGCTCGCTGCTGGCCGGCGGCTCGCAGGCCCACCGCGTCACCCGACGCGCGCCGCGCACCCGCACCTACCGGGGGATGTCGCTGACGCGCAGCACGACACCACGCCCCAGCTCCGTCGGCGGGCGATGGTCGCTGCTGCCCACGGTCGAGACGGATGCGGCGCGCAGGGCGACCGTGATCGCCGGGCTGCTGCTCGACCGCTACGGCGTCGTCACCCGCGGAGCCGTGCAGGCCGAGGGCGTGCCCGGGGGGTTCGCCCAGACCTATCGCGTGCTCGCCGGGTTCGAGGAGGCGGGGCACTGCCGTCGCGGGTACGTGATCGAGAAGCTGGGTGCGGCGCAGTTCGCCGCCTCCGCGACCGTCGACCGCCTGCGCACCTTCGCCGGTCTCGCCGATCCGCCACCGCGCACCGCGGTGACGCTGGCGGCCACCGACCCGGCGAACCCCTACGGTGCCGCGCTCGGGTGGCCGAAGCGCGACGAGGTGTCGCATCGACCCGGGCGCAAGGCCGGCGGCCTGGTCGTGCTCGTCGACGGCTCGCTCGTGCTCTACCTCGAACGGGGCGGTCGCACCGTGCTGTGCTTCACCGACGACACCGACGTGCTGCGGGCAGCGGCCGCAGATCTGTCCGCGACCGCCCGGGCACGCCGTCTCGACACCCTCACGGTCGAGAAGGTGAACGGCGACGGCGTATACGGCACCGACCTCGCGGTCTCCCTGCAGGAGGCGGGTTTCGTGGCGACCCCCCGCGGCTACACACTGCGCAAGGCGATCTGACGGGCGCCATGCCGAGTGCTCCTAGGCTGGGTCCATGATCCGCGAATTCGCCGAGGGCGTCCGTCTGCTCCTGCGCGGCTTCGGCACGTGGCGTCGCCGCCCCGGCCTCATGGCGCTCGGGCTCGTGCCCGGGGTGATCGCCGCGATCGTGCTGCTGGCGGGGCTCGTGCCGCTCGCCCTCTCGCTGCCTGTCGTGGCCGACGCCCTGACCCCTTTCGCCGACGGGTGGGCGACCGAATGGCGCACCGCGCTGCGCCTCGCGGTCGGCGTGGTCGTCTTCGCCGCGGCGCTCGCGCTCGCGAGCGCGGTGTTCAGCGCTCTCGCCCTGGCCATCGGAGACCCCTTCTATCAGAGGATCTGGCGCGCGGTCGAGGTCGACCTCGGTGATCCGCCGCCCGCCGACGGCGGTGGCTTCTGGACGGCGGTCGGGGAGGGCATCCGTCTCGTCCTGCTCGGCATCCTGATCGCGGTCCTGGTGCTGCTGCTCGGGATCGTGCCGTTGGTCGGCGGGTTCCTGGGGCCGATCTCCGGAGTCGTGCTGTCGGGGCGCATGCTCGCACGCGAGCTCACCGGGCGGGCCTTCGACGCGCGCGATCTCAGCCCCGCCGACCGCGCGGCCCTGTTCCGCGGAAGCAGGGCGCGGGTGCTGGGGTTCGGCGTCGCGACACAGCTGTGCTTCCTGATCCCCGGCGGTGCGGTGGCCGTCATGCCCGCCGCAGTCGCCGGGGCCACCACGCTGGCGCGCACGATGCTGCAGCGCACTCCCCTCGCCACGGTCCCCGGCTGATGCCCGAGGGCGATACCGTCTTCCGTGCCGCCAGACGCCTCGACGAGGCCCTGGTCGGCGACGAGGTGACCCGCTTCGATCTGCGGGTCCCCCGCTTCGCGACCGCAGACCTCACAGGCCAGCCGATCGTCTCGTCGGTGGCGCGCGGCAAGCATCTGCTGCTGCGCATCGGCGACAGCACGCTGCATTCCCATCTGCGCATGGACGGCGCGTGGCTCGTGTACCGCGCAGGCGAGAGATGGCGGCATCCGGCGTTCAAGGTGCGGGCCGTCGTCGGGACGGCGCGGCACGAGGCCGTGGGCATCGACCTCGCGGAGATCGAGCTGGTGCCCACGCGCGATGAGGAGGAGCTGGTCGGATACCTCGGCCCCGATCCGCTCGGCTCGGACTGGGATGCCGCCGAGGCGGTCCGCCGGGTCGCGGCCGACGCCCGCAGCATCCATGTGGCCCTGCTCGATCAGCGCAACGTCGCGGGCTTCGGCAATGAGTATGCGGCGGAACTCCTGTTCCTGAGAGGAATCCTGCCCACCGCTCCCGCGCCGGAGGTCGATGTCGCCGCACTGATCGAGCTCGGCGTGCGCACGATCCGCGTGAACCGGGATCGACGGCACCGGACGTTCACGGGCGTCGACCGACCGGGGCAGGGCACCTGGGTCTACGGCAGGGCCGGACGCCCCTGTCGCCGCTGCGGAACACTCATCAGACGCGGCGAGCAGGGCGCCGATCCGACCCGCGAGCGCATCACCTTCTGGTGTCCGAACTGTCAGAGATGACCCGCATCCATTCTCGGGAATGAACCGGACCCACCCGTGGTTATTGATATATCCGGAGAACTCCGGAACACGGGGAGGAATCGTGGGAAAGAACTACGTCGACATCGAGAACGACCAGGGAGCCACGCTGCGCTACCGCAAGCACGCGAACGGTCGAGGTCTCGTCGCACACGGCGCGAAGGTCCATCCGAAGGCTCACATCGAGGCGGGCGCGTACATCGAGCCCGGCGCACGCATCGGCGCCGGTGCCACCGTCGCCCGAGGCGCCTGGATCGAACCGGATGCCGTGATCGGCGAGGGTGCGCACGTCGACGCGCACGCACACATCGGCCAGGGTGCCGCCGTCGGCGACGGCGCGCACATCGGCGTCCGCACCGAGGTCGGGGCGGGTGCGCGGATCGTACGCGGCGCACGCATCGGCGACGACGAGACGGTCGCCGCAGGCCTCACCGTCGCCACGGACCCGAAGGGCCTGTGGCTCGCCGCCTGAGACCGGCCGTCCGTCCGCCGATCGGGCGGGTACCCTGAATCACATGGCGACACAGGGACGGCGACCGGCGGGGCGCGCCGGCAAGGGTTCTCCCGTGCGCCGCAACAGAGCAGCGCCCGCCCAACGGTTCCCGCCGCCCAAGCCGCCGAAGAAGACCGCGAAGGTCGTGTTCGACCGGCCGACCGACGCTCCGGAAGAGCCGCGTTCCTTCCGCCTCGGAGTGATCCCCGGTGCCACGCCCGGCAAATGGATCGACGCGTGGAAGCAGCGGATGCCGAATGTGCCGCTCGAGCTCGTGCCGATCGACGTCGCCGATCAGCGCTCCGCTCTCGACGATGTCGACGCGGCTCTGGTCCGTCTGCCACTGACCGATGACGCGATACACGTGATCGCCCTCTACGACGAGACCCCCGTGGTGATCGCATCCCGCGAATCGCATCTTCTCGCCGCCGACGAGCTGACCATCGCCGACCTCGCCGGCGAGATCGTGATCACGCTCTCGGACGATCCGCTCGGCCCCGTCGAGATCCCCGGAGCGCTCGCGCCCCGCTTCGCCGCGATGCCCGTGGCCGACGCCGTGGCGACCGCTGCCGCGGGAACCGGCATCCTGATCGTGCCGCTCTCGTTGGCGCGTCTGCACCGGCGCAAGGACGCCGACCATCGCCCGCTGGCCGACGGGCCTCTCTCGACAGTGGCGCTCGCCTGGCGGCGCGAGCACACCACGGCCGATGTCGACACGTTCGTGGGGATCGTGCGCGGACGGACCTCCAACTCCTCGCGCTGACCTCCGCCCGCCCCGTACCCGCCCCGTGCCCGGTCGACTCGAGACGAAGACCCCTCCGCCTCGTCGTTAGACTCTCGTGGTGGTCTCGCTTCTCTACGTCTGTGTGCGCCCCGAGCTCGGGGCGGCCGACGCCGAGCACGCCTCGTTCCGTCGGGCGCTCGACGTCGACGTCGTCGACCGCCTCGATCTGCTCACCGAACGGCTCGATCCGGCTCGCCTCGCCCGGTACAGCGGCGTCGTGGTGGGGGGCTCGCCCTTCAACGTGAGCGACGCCGAGAAGTCGACGGTGCAGCTGAGGGTCGAGGCCGATCTCGCACAGATCGCCCGGCGCGCCATCGATCAGCAGATCGCCGCGTTCTTCACCTGCTTCAGCATCGGGGTCGTCACTCGGATGCTCGGTGGCGAGGTCGGCTCCGCCACCCCCGAATCGGCGAGCGCCACGGTGATCTCGACGACCGACGAGGGCGCCGCCGACCCGGTCTTCGGCCCGAGCGCCCCCTCGCTGACCGTGTTCACCGCGCACAAGGAGAGCGCGGTGCGCCTGCCCGAGGGCGCCGTGCTGCTCGCGACGAACGAGGCGTGCCCCGTGCAGGCCTACCGGGTCGGCTCGCATCTCTACGCGGCGCAGTTCCACCCCGAGCCCACGCCCCGCGACTTCGCCGATCGCATGACGTTCTATCGCACCACGGGCTACTTCGCCCCCGAGGAGTTCGACATCGTCCAGAGGCAGGTGCTGTCGGCCTCGGTGACGGAGGGGGCGGCCCTGCTCCGCCGCTTCGCCGAGACCTTCGGCTGACCCTCAGCCCTGCAGCAGAGCGATCCGCTCGCGCAGATATGCCTCCAACGGCATCCATCCGCCGGCGGTGCTCCACCGCACCGAGGCCACCCCGTCGATCGTCGAGAGCGGACCGGAGGCGCCCCCGGCGTCCACAGCGTCGACATCGATCACCGTCCAGCCGACATGAGCGACCGCTCCTTCGTCGAATCCGCCCCGCAGCGCCAGAGCCCGCCGTTCCGCGCGATCCCGGGCGGACTCGGCGGTGTATCCCCGGCGTCCGGGATCGGCTGCCCGCAGCACCTCCGCCGTCGCGAGGGCGTGGGTGTCGGTGAGCAGCAGCACTCCGAGGTGCCAGGCGTCTCCGACGCGGACGATGCGCCTGCCGCGCCAGCGGGAGTCGCGCTCCTCACCCAGCCCCTCCTTCGGCACTCCGGCGAGCGCGCCCCGCGCCTGCGAGAGCAGCTGCGACGCCGACGTCCGTGACTCGTGCATCCCTCCAGGGTAGGGGCGCGATTCGCCCGGTGGTCGCATCCACGGCAGAATCGATGCACACCCCTCGAGGAGCCCCCATGTCTCAGCCCGACACCGCCCGCCTGCTCATCGCCTGCGACGATCAGCCAGGTATCGTCGCCGCCGTCGCCGGGGTGCTCTCGACCCACGGCGCCAACATCATCTCGCTCGACCAGCACTCGACCGATTCCGAGGGCGGTCGGTTCTTCCAGCGCACGGTCATCCACCTCCCCGGCCTGTCGGCGGCGCGCCCCGCACTCGAGGCGGACATCGCTCAGGTCGCCGAGCGCTTCGGCATGGAGTGGTCCCTGCACGACACCGCGCGACGCAAGCGCGTCGCGATCTTCGTCTCGAAGTACGACCACTGTCTGCTCGAGCTGCTCTGGCGCACGCAGCGCGGCCAGCTCGACATCGACATCACGATGGTCGTGTCGAATCACCCCGACCTGGCCGAGTCGGTGCGCTCGTTCGGCGTGCCCTTCGTGCACATCCCCTCGGGCGACAAGGAGGCGATGGAGCAGCGCCAGCTCGACCTGCTGCGCGGCAACGTCGATCTGGTGGTTCTTGCGCGCTACATGCAGATCCTCACCGACGACTTCATCACCGGCCTCGGTGTTCCGGTCATCAACATCCACCACTCGTTCCTGCCCGCGTTCATCGGTGCGAACCCGTACGCCAGGGCGAAGGATCGCGGCGTCAAGCTGATCGGGGCGACGGCGCACTACGCGACGGCCGACCTCGACGAGGGCCCGATCATCGAGCAGGACGTCACCCGCGTGACGCATGCCGAGTCGGCCGCTCAGCTGCAGAGCCGCGGTGCGGATGTCGAGCGCCAGGTGCTCGCCCGTGCGGTGCAGTGGCATGCGGAGGACCGTGTGATCGTGCACGGGCGCTCCACCGTCATCCTCTGACCGGCCGGTCGGGCGCACCTCCGGCAGGTCGACTGCTGTTCATGCCCCGCGCGGCACTCCGGCGAGCAGCTCGGCGAAGGCCTCTGCGGCGGTCGGGTAGTCGGCGAGCGGAGCGCCCTGTCCCATCCACAGCGACTGCAGCTCGCCCAGGCCCTGCTCCCCCGCGGCGGTGCGGAACCGCCCGGTGAGCCAGTTCTGCATCGGAAAGGGGGCGATCGTCCCACTCGCCTCGATGGCGCGGACGACGCGGTTGCGGGCACCCCGGGCGAGGCGCCCGCTCATGGCCCGGGTGAGCACGGTCTCGTCGGCGGACGTGGAGCGGATGGCTTGGCGATGCGCGTCGTTCACCGCCGATTCCGCGGTGGCGAGGAATGCCGTCCCCACCTGCACCGCAGACGCGCCGAGGGCGAACGCCGCCGCCACGCCCCGCCGATCGGAGATGCCTCCCGCGGCGATCACCGGCACGTCGACGGCGTCGACCACCTGCGGCACCAGCGCCAGCACGCCCACGAGCGAGTCCTCGGCCCGGCGCAGGAACGACACGCGGTGGCCGCCCGCTTCGAGCCCGGTCGCGACGACGGCGTCGACACCGGAGCCGGCGAGCGCCACGGCCTCGGCGACCGTCGTCGCCGCTCCCACGACACGGATGCCGCGGCCGTGCGCCTCGGCCACGACCGCGTCGGACGGCACGCCGAAGACCACGCTGAGCACGGCGGGCGCGGCCTCCCAGATCGCATCCAGCTGTTCTTCGAGGGCGGGAAGGTAGGCCTGGGGGCGGGCGGGGACATCGAGCCCGACGGCCTCGTAGAACGGCTCGAGCGCCTGCGCGAAGACGGTGTGCTGCGGGCCGGGTGCGACCTCGTCGCCGGTGGGCAGCCAGATGTTCAGCGCGAACGGCCGGGCTGTCGCCGCGCGCAGGTCGTCGACGGTCGAGCGGATGCGGTCGGCGCTGTAGCCGTAAAGACCGAAGCCGCCGAGACCGCCGGCTTCGCTCACCGCCGCAGTCAGCGCCACCGACGAGAGTCCGCCGAACGGACCGAGGAGGATCGGGTGCTCGATGCCGAGCAGTTCACGAAGATCAGCCATGCCACGAGGCTATCCGCCGCGATGCTACGCTCGCCTTCAGGAGGCGCGCATGAGCGAGTGGTTCGGGCAGATGCTCGGCGTCGTCGCGGCCGCCCTCGGGATCGTCGCGGTGCCGGATGCGGCCGCCCTCGGTCTCGCCATCGCCCTGGTCGCCCTCGCGACGCTGACGATCGTCGTCGCGCTGAGCCTGGCGCCCCCTTCCGCGAGCAGTGCGCCGCATCCGCTCAGGGCGATCGACGTCTCCGCGATGCTCGCCCAGAGCGATCCTGATGCCGCCGGTCATCCGCGCCCTCGTGCGCCGGGAGTCGCCGTCGCCGTGTAGTCCCCCCTCGTGCGGGACTGCGCGGCTGTCGCCGACCCTCCCACCACACGAACGGACACCTGCATGGACATCTTCGCCTTCCCTCCACTGACTCTCCTCCTCGACGCCGCCTACGGGGCCCTCGCCGGACTCGCGTCCGCCGTCGAGCCCTTCGCCGGCGCCTCCGCCGCCGCACTGGCCGTGGTGCTCGTCACCCTGATCGTGCGCGCCCTGCTGATCCCCGTGGGGTTCTCGCAGGCCAGAGCGGAGCAGACGCGGGCGCGGCTCGCACCACGGCTCCGCGAGCTCCAGCGCCGCCACAAGAAGAACCCGGAGCGTCTGCAGAAGGAGATGCTCGAGCTGTACCGCTCGGAGAACACGTCGCCCTTCGCGGGCATGCTGCCGGTGCTCGCGCAGGCGCCCGTCGTCGGCATCCTGTACACCCTGTTCCTCCGGCCCGAGATCGCCGGGCACCCGAACGACCTGCTCACGCACGACCTGTTCGGAGCGCCGTTGGGCACCAGCCTCGTCTCGGCGGTCTTCGGCGGCAGCGCGTCGCCGAGCACGCTGGTGGTCTTCGGAGCGCTGATCGTCGTGATGATCGGCGTGGCCGAGATCTCGCGGCGCGTGTTCCGTCCCCTCCCGATGGAGGGCGATTCACCGCTGAACTCCCCGACGATGATGCGCGTCACCGGGGCACTGCACTATCTGACCGCCGTGTTCGCGGCGTTCGTGCCCCTCGCTGCGGCGCTGTACCTCACCGTCACCGTCATCTGGACGCTCGTGCAGCGGGTGCTGCTGCGACGCCGATACCCGCTTCCCGTGCCGGCATCGGTCACCGTGTGAGGCGCAGAGCCTTCAGCCGGGAAGAGGGATCGGTGCGGTGAACGGCCCCGTATCGTCGGCGCCGCCCTCGTCGGCGCCGCCCTCGTCGGGGCCGCCCTCGTCGGGGCCAGTCCCGTCACCCCGACCAGTCCCGTCAGCGGAGCGGGTGCCGACATCGGAGCCGGCGCCGTCACGGCGCGCGTCGGCATCCGCCCGGCGCCGCGCGTGGCGCACACCGAGCGTGGTGCCGATGCTGGCGATGACGACGAGCGCGATCGCCAGCATGCGCAGCGGGGTGGCGTTCTGTTCGAGGATCAGCCATCCCGCCAGCGTCGCGAAGGCCGGCTCGAGGCTCAGCAGCACGCCGAACACGCGCTGCGGCAGGCGTCGCAGCGCCGCGAGTTCGAAGCTGTACGGGATGACCGACGAGAGCACGGCGGTGATCGCGGCGAGCAGCAGCAGCTGCATGTCACCGACCACCGTGACCGCTGCGGGAACGCCGACCGGGATCAGCAGCACCGCAGCGACGGCCAGACCCACGGCGAGGCCGCCGCTTCCGGGGATGAGGGTGCCGACGCGGGCGCTCATCCTGATGTACATCGCCCAGAACGCGGCGGCGATCAGGATCAGCACGAGCCCGATCGGATCCAGCGGCTCGGCCCCGATCAGACCGTCGACGCCCAGCAGCACGATCCCGAGCAGTGCGACCGCGACCCAGGCGGCGTCGGTGAGGCGCCTCGTGAGCACGGCGGCGAGCACCAGCGGCCCGAGGAACTCGATCGCGACCGCCGGGCCCAGCGGGATGCGGTCGATCGCCGCATAGAAGAAACCGTTCATGCCCGCCAGCGACAGCCCGAACAGGGCGGCCGCGATCCACTGGGTGCGGGTCCACCGCGCCGGTCGAGGCCTCGCGATGACGAGCAGCAGCACTGCCGCGATGGCGACGCGCAACGAGGTGACGCCCCAGGGGCCGAGAACCGGGAACAGCTGCGCGGCCACCGCCGCGCCGAACGGCAGGGAGAGACAGGAGCAGACGACGAGCACCACGCCCACGAGCGGACGGGATGACGCGGAGTGCTGCACCCGTCCAGCCTAGGGGTGCCGCCCGCTCGTCAGAGGTGCTTGCCGCCGGTGACCGCGATCACCGCGCCGGAGGTGTACGACGACTCCGCGGACGCGAGGTAGACGTACGCGCCTGCCAGCTCCGCCGGCTGCCCGGCGCGACCGAGCGGGGTGTCGTCACCGAAGGTGTTCAGGCGTTCCTCGCCCCATCCGGTCGCGGGGATCAGCGGCGTCCAGATCGGACCGGGGGCGACGGCGTTGACGCGGATGCCGCGCTCCCCCGCTTCCTCCGCCAGAGCCTTCACGAACGCCACCTGTGCGGCCTTCGTCATGGCGTAGTCGATGAGTCCGGGCGACGGCTCGAACGCCTGGACCGACGAGGTCACGATGATGCTCGACCCCGGAGCCAGATGCGGATACGCGGCGCGTGCCGAGTAGAGCAGTCCGAACAGGTTCGTCTCGAACACCCGGCGCAGTCGATCCGTCTCCAGGTTCTCGAACCCGTCGATGTCGTGCTGGTACGCGGCGTTCAGCACCAGGATGTCCAGACCGTCGAAGGCGCTCCTCGTCTCGGCGACCACGTCGGTCGCGAACGCCTCGTCGCGAAGGTCTCCCGCGATGCTCAGTGCCTTTCGGCCCTCGGCGCGGATGAGAGCGACCGTCTCATCGGCGTCCTGCTGCTCCTCGGGCATATGCACGATCGCGACGTCGGCGCCCTCCCGGGCGTAGGCGATGGCGACCGCGCGCCCGATGCCCGAGTCGCCCCCGGTGATCAGTGCACGGCGTCCTTCGAGGCGCCCGTGGCCGACGTACGACTGTTCGCCGTGATCCGGCCGGGGGCCCGTCTGCTCCGTCACTCCCGGCTGGTCCTGCTGCTGGCCGGGGAAGCCGTCCTGGCGGTGCTGGTCGCGGGGGTCGGGCGTGGTGTCTGCCATGGTGTCTCCTCGTCTGCGCTGCGCGTCGGCGGATGGGCCGATGTCGGATGCCGACGTCGGGTGCCGACGCCGGCCGATGGGTGTTCCATCGACCCTCGCCGCAGAGAACGAGACGTGGCAGGGGGTTGACAACCCCGTGCCCGTCGCGAGAGAGGAGGAGGTCAGAGGTGCGGGTGATCCGCCGGATCCGCGCTCGCCGGAACGCCCGAGGCGTCCTGGGGCTCGGGGACCATGTGCAGGCCGCTCGGGGCGTTCGCGGTGAAGGCGAGCGCCTCGACCCACGCCCGATTGATGGAGGGCTGACGACTGCCGAAGTACTTGAACACGAGCGAGCTCGCCGGGTGGATCCACACCGTCGTGCGTCCGCCGCCGACGCTGGCATCCTCTCTCCAGCTGAAGGAGAACGGCTCGGCGCGGCGCAGTTTCGCGGTGATGACGAGCTGCAGGTGAGTGAGGGCGCGGTCCTCGATCTCGGACTTCACGGTGCCCTCGTAGATGAACTTGCCCATGCGGCTCTCCTCGCTGCTCCTGGCGTCGAGCATAGGTGAGGATCTCCGAGTGAAGTCAACCCCCTGCGGAGGGGTGCCCCGGGCGTCTAGCCTGGGAGGAAAAGCGAGGAGGCGGAACCATGAACGCTCGACACATCGACGACCGGCCCGACGAGGGGTACACCCCCACGACCACTCACGCCGAGTTCGGTGCCGGCAACCCACGCCTTCGCGTGTCGCGGGACGGTCTGCGGTCGGAGTTCGCGCTCGACGTCGACGTGGCGCGCATCGGTTCTTCGCCCGACAACGAGCTCACCCTCGACGGCGCCGACGCCGTGCACGCGACGATCACGCACGACGACCGCGATGAGTACGTTCTCGAGATGCACGGCGCGGGCGAGATGAACACCAACCCCGACGCCGAGGCCACGCACCCCGGTGAGCGCACGCAGACCCTGCGCACCGGCGCCCGTTTCACGGTCGGCGACTGGGAGCTCGTCTTCGCCCGCGAGGAGTTCGCGGACCACGGTCGCCCTTACGGCGGGCGCAAGGGCGGGGAGTACTCCGACCAGCCCCTGCAGCCGGAGCGCCCGGACTACTCCGACGAGGCGGCGGTCGAGTCCGACGCCCCCACGCACGCGGACTCCGCCGAAGAGCAGTGACGACCGAGAACGCTTCTCTCGACCGGCTCAGCCCCCTCGACGGACTCAGCCCCCTCGATCGGCTCAGCCCCCTCGATCGGCTAAGCCCCCTCGACCGGCTCAGTCAGGTCGCCGCGGAACGCGGGCTGCGGATCTGCGTGGTCGAATCGCTGACCTCGGGGCGGCTGTCCAGCACGGTCGGGGCGGGCGCGGATGCCGGCACGTGGTTCGCGGGCGGCCTCGTCGCCTACCTCACCGACGTCAAGGAGCGCATGCTGGGGCTGACTCCGGGCACCGACCCCTGCTCGGCGGAGTGCGCCGAGCAGCTCGCGGCGAACGGGCGGCAGCTGTTCGACGCCGACCTCTGCGTCTCGACGACGGGTGTCGGCGGGCCCGAGGCCGACGGTGGCCACGAGCCCGGAACGGTGTTCCTCGGGTGGGCCACTGATCACGGCGTGGGTCATCGCATGCTCGCCCTCACCGGCGATCCGTCGGAGGTCCTCGACGCGACCGTCGACACGGCGGCCCGGCTGCTCGCCTTCCACGCCGAGGGTCTGCACCCCGCGGGTCCGCGGCGCACCGGATCGTCGGCGCCGCCCACGGACTGAGCCGCCCGCGGACGGAGCTGTGCGCGGACGGAGCTGCGCACGGACCGAGCTGCCCACGGGCTGAGCTGACGGCAGGCCGTGCCTCAGGCGTACTGTCCCGCCGACGCACTGCGCGCCTGACGGAGAGATCTCAGAGTCGCGGCACCAGACCGACGCGCAGCGGCGCACCCGGCGCGGATGCCACGCCGATGGCCTCGTCGACAGCGGCCAGCTGCCGCACGTCGCCGACCGCGTCGACGAACGGATGCGCGCGACCGCGACCGGCGAGGAACGCGACGGCCTCCGCGAGCTCCGTGCCGGTGTAGTTGTGCACGCCGGCGACCGTCACCAGGCGGCGGACGATGCTCTCGGCATCCAGCGCCACCGGGTCCGCGGGGAACACGCTGCCGACCAGCACCACCGTCCCGCCCGTGGCGACGCCGTCGAGCGCTTCGGTGACCGCGTGGCCCGAGGCCTCGATCACGACATCCGGATCCCGATCCAGCGTGCTCGCTCCGAAGCGTGCGGCGAGCGCGAGGCGCGAGGGCGCGGGGTCGAGGACCTCGACGATCGCGCCACGGTCCGCGGCGATCGCGGCGGCGGAGAGGCCGACGAGTCCCGCCCCGTGGATCCGCACGGCGGCACCCTCGAGGTCGTGGTCTCGCGCGGCCCGTGCGACGGCGGCCCAGGCGGTGGCGGTCGCACACGACGCCGGGGCGAGCACGGCCGCCGGCAGCGACTCGGGCACTCGGACGATCGCCGAACCCTCGCGCACCTGCACGTGCGTGCCGAAACCGCCGGAGAGATCGCCGTGCACCCCGATGCGGTCATGGCCGTACTTGCCCAGCGTGCGGCACTTCTGGGGCAGACCCCGCAGGCACCGGTCGCAGGCTCCGCACGAGACCGTCACCGACCAGACCACGCGGTCGCCGATGCGCAGCGCTGCGCCATCGACGGCGGTCGCCCCGGCATCGCCGATGGCGATGATCCGTCCGACGCTCTCGTGGCCGAGCACCAGCGGCGTCGGGGCTGAGCGGTGCCCCTGCACGGTATGCACATCGGAGCCGCAGATCGTCGACATCTCGACCGCCACCAGCACGTCCTTCTCGCCGAGCGCGACCCCCGGCACCGCGATCATCTCGTGCGGTTGCCCTTCGCCGATCCACACCATGGCGGTGGCGGCCGGGCGCAGCGTGACGTCTCGACGGTTGCCGGGCGGTCGGATCAGCAGGGTGCCCATGTGCACGCGATTCAGACGGTGCGGGCGGCGGCGAGCAGCCCTCGCTCGGCGAGCACGTCGTGGAGTCCGGTGACATCGGCGAGCACGGCATCGGCTCCGGCGGCGACGAGGGTGTGCAGGTCGTGCGCTCCGGTGAGCACGCCGGCGACGAAGCCCGCACCGGCCCGGCGTCCGGACTCGACGTCGCTCGCCGTGTCGCCCACCACGGCGACCGCCGACATCGACGAGACCCGCGAGCGGATCGCCGCCGTGAGCACGAGGTCCGGAGCGGGGCGACCGCGCCCCGCATCGATCGGCGACAGCGCGAGGTCGACCAGGTCGCGCCATCCCAGGCCCTCGATCAGGGCGTCTCGGGTCACCGGGGCGAACCCCGTGGTCAGCACCACGGCCAGCCCGGCATCCTTCAATCCCTGGATCGCCTGCGCCGCCCCGGGGATCTCGGAGACCCCCTGCTCAGCGACGATCTCGGCGTACGCGCCCTCGAATGCCGCGGTGGCGCGCTCGGCTGCGGCACGGTCGCCGCCTGCGAGGTGCGTGAAGACATCGATCTTGGACTGGCCCATCGTCGCGCGAACATGGGCGAGGGCGTCGTCCCAGGGCATCCGGTCGGCGACACCCGTGCGCTCGGCCGCACGCCGGAACGCGGTCTCGACCACGCCGTCGTCGACGACCGTGGTACCGGCCATGTCGAGCACGACGAGTTCTGTGGGCGCGGCGGTCAGGGAGGACGCGGTGGGCGGTGCCGCCGGGTGCGCGGCCGCCGGGTGCGGTGCCGCCGGGTGCAGCGAGGAGTCGGACGAGATGGTCATGGTGTTCCTTCCAGTGCGGGTGCCCACCCGAAGGCGGCGGTGAGATTCTCTTCGGCGAGCCCCAGCCCCGTGGTCATTCCGATGCCGGTGGTCGCGGCGAGCACCAGCATCCGCTCGTCCGGTGTCCGGATGAGGAATTCCTGCGCGGCCTTGGCATAGACGCCCTGCCACCGCTCCAGCACCCGTGGCGGCGGCATCTCGAACAGCGCCTCCGCCTCGGCGAGGAACGCGGCGAAGGCCGCCTCGGGCTGGAACGGCGACGGCGAGACGGCGACGCTGTGCGAGTCGCCGATGATGAGGGTGCCGTCCGGCAGCTGCGTGTACATCTGATTCAGATCGAGAGCGGCGAGATCGGGGCGCTCCGCGTGCAGGCGCTCCCGCAGTGCTGTCGCCGCGTCGCCGTCGGCGAAGCGCCCGTACCGCACGAGCGACCAGCCCGTGAGGAGCGGAGCCGAGAGCGGACGCGGCATCGAGACGGCGGCGCGCATCATGTCGAGGGCACAGCGCATCACGCCGCCCGTCTCCGCGATCTCGGGCAGCAGTTGGTCGATGTCCTGGTTCACCGCGACCACCACCGCGCCGGCGGTGAGCGACCCCCTGCTCGTCTCCACCCTTCCGCCCGCCACGGAGGTCACCGCGGTGCGGAAGCGGAAGTCCACGCCGAGCGTCGCCAGGTGGCGGACGATGGCTGCGGCCGCGGTGCGCGGATCGGTCTGCAGGTCGGGTTCGATGTGCGCACCGCCGACGAGACCCTCGGCCCGCAGCGGCGCGAGCCGCCGCAGCTCGTCGGTCTCGAGCATCCGGATGCCGCCGTCTGCCGCCGCCCGTTCGAGCACCGCGATCTCGTCGGCATGACGGGCCGCGACCAGGGTGCCGGATTCACGCAGCCAGAAGCCGGCGTCGCGCGACAGGCGCAGCCACAGCTCGCGCGACGCATCCGCGTACCGCCGCGCCTCTCCCGTCTGTGCGCCGATGCAGAGGTGGCCGAAGTTGCGGATCGTCGCCCCGACCGGAGCATCCGCTCTGTCGACGACGATGACGCTCAGCCCTCGTCGCGCGGCCGCATAGGCGGCGCCGAGACCGACGATGCCCGAGCCGACGACGACGACATCTGCCGTATCGGCCGTGTTCGCCGCAGTGGTCAGTGCGACGCCGGTCACCGGAACACCCTGCGCATCCACATCGCGAGTCCCTCGACGACGAGCACCGTCACGAGGATCATGAGCACGATCGCGGTCACCGTCTCGTAGCGCGAGCCCTGGCTGGCGTTGAGCAGGTAGTAGCCGACCCCGCCACCGCCGACGATGCCTAGGATGGTCGCCGCACGGATGTTCGTGTCGAGCATGTAGAAGCTGTGTCCGATCAGCGCCTGCATGCCCTGCGGCACGGTCGCAGAGGCGTAGGTCTGCAGCCGGGTCGCGCCGACGGCGCGGAGGGCGCGCTCGGGGCCTCGGTCGACCTCTTCGAACGAGTCGGCGATCAGCTTGCCGAGCAGTCCGATGCCGCCGATCGCGAGGGCGATGACGCCGGCCTGGGCACCGAGACCGGTGATCACGACGAGCACGATCGCGAGGATCAGCTCGGGGATGCCGCGGATGCCGACGAGCAGGAACCGTGCCACGCCTCGCGCACCCGCGCTCGGTGCGACATTGCTCGCGGCCAGCGATCCGAGGATCAGCGAGGGCAGCAGGGTGAGCACGGTGGCGGCGAGAGCGATGGCCACCGTGTCGCGCATCGCCGAGACCATCGCCGCGGCCTCGTAGTTGCCGAACGACGGCGGCCAGAACCGGCCTGCCACCTCGGGGATCCTGGCCCAGACGGTGAAGAAGTCCATCCAGTTGATCTGGCTGACGATGACGCTGCCGATCATCACGAGCACGGCGACCGCGACCGCCACGGTGTTGCGCACTCGTTCCGCGGTCCACGGCCGACGCACCGCGGTCTGCGGAGAGACCGCCCACGCCGGGCTCGTGGTCGGGGAATCGCTCGTCGCCCGGTCGCCGAGGCGGGGGTGGATCAGCCGGTCGATCCACGAGCGGGTGTGCCTCTGCTGCCCGAGCATCGCGCCCCGCACCATGCTCGAGACGATCTCCATCACGACGCAGAGGACGAAGATCACCAGCGCGATGCCGAGGCCCTTGCCGTAGTTGAGCGCCTTGAATGCGTACGACATCTCGAGCCCGAGCCCGGCGACGCCGACATATCCGAGGACGACGCTTCCGCGAAGGTTGATGTCATTGCGGTGCAGCACCGTCGCGACCCAGCTCGGGAGCACCTGCGGAAGGATGCCGGCGGCGAACTCCTGCATCTTGGATCCGCCCGCGGCACGGATCGCGAGCCGCGGCCCCTCGTCGATCTGCTCGATCGCATCGGCGAACATCTTCGAGATCATGCCGATCGAGTGGATGCCGATCGCCAGGATTCCGGGGAGCGTGCCGAGCGAGAACATGAGCACGAACGCCATGGCGAGCACGACGTCGGGAAGGGCGCGGGTGAGGGCTCCCACGAATCGTGCGGCGGCGCGCCATCCGTTGCCCGGCGTCGTGTTCGATGCCGCGAGATACGCGATCGGCACCGACAGCACCGCGGCCAGCAGGGTGCCCACCAGCACGAGTCCGACCGTGAGCGCGGTCAGCCAGGCGAGGTCGCCCGGCTCCGGAAAGGTGAGACCGCCGACGCGGGCCATGAAGTTCTCGGCGTTGCCCCAGCTCTGCACCATGGCGGGGATCGAGATGCCCACCTCGTTCACGGCGAGGATGCCGAGCACGAGGAGAGCGAGAAGGGTCAGCCCTGCGGCGATGCGCTCGGGCGAGATCGGACGCCGCGGGGCTCGATCGGCGACGGATACCCTCGCGGGGACCTCGTGCGCCCGCGCGTCGGAGAGGAGAGTCACGAGACTCTCGCGCCGTCGAGCTCGGTCACGTCTGCCGCGATCTCGACGAGTTCGGCCTGGACGGCGGTGATCTCTGCAGTCGTCGTGGCGACGCGACCGTAGATCTCCATGACCTCCGCCTTCGTGAGGTCGGTGGTGGGGGTGTCGAGCACGATCTCGCCGTGGCGCAGACCGACGATGCGATCGGCCCAGGAGATCGCGAGATCGACCTGGTGCAGGCTGCAGACGACGGTGAGCCCCTCGTCGGCGGCGATCTCGCGGATCAGCGCCATCACCTGGTCGCTGGACTCGGGGTCGAGAGAGGCGACAGGCTCATCGGCCAGCAGGATGTCGGGCTTCTGCATCAGCGCCCGGGCGATCGCGACCCGCTGCTGCTGCCCACCCGAGAGGGTGTCGCTGCGCTGGTAGGCGCGGTCGAGCAGACCCACCCGATCGAGGTGTCCGAGTGCGCGGAGCTTCGCGGCCTTCGAATAGCCCCACAGCCCGAGACGTGGCCCGCCGACCTCGGAGAGCGACCCGGTGAGCACGTTCTCGAGAACGGTGAGCGAGGGCACCAGTTCGAACTGCTGGAAGATGAAGCCGACGCGGCTGCGGAGCCTGCGCAGGGCTTTGCCCTTGAGGGTCGGCACCTTCGCGCCGAGGACCTCGATGTCGCCCGACGTCGGGAGCTCGAGGCCGTCGAGGTGACGGAGCAGCGTCGACTTGCCCGAGCCGGAGAGGCCGAGCAGGACGACGATCTCGCCTCGTGAGACCTGCAGCGACGCGTTCTTCAACGCCGTCGTCGAGCCGAAGGTCTTCGTCACGCCGTCCAGGCGGATCAGGGCGTCGGATGCGGGGGCAGTCATGTCGTGGCTTTCTGTGTCGTCGTCATGGATGATGCGGGCCCTTCGTCTCGCTGCGCTCGCTCAGGGACCGGCCCCGCCCTCGCCCTCTGAGCGAGGAGCGAACCCGACCCCCGCCCCCTGAGCGAGGAGCGAAGCGACGAGACGAAGGGCGTCAGTGCCGCCCCCGCCCCCTGAGCGAGGAGCGAACCCGAATCCGCCCCCGCCCCCTGAGCGAGGAACAAGGCCGAATCCGCCCCCCGCCCCCTGAGCGAGGAGCGAAGCGAAATCCACCCCCGCCCCCTGAGCGAGGAGCGAACCCGCTCCCCGCCCCCTGAGCGAGGAGCGAAGCGACGAGACGAAGGGCGTCAGTGCGGGCCGGTCAGGCCTTGCACTGCTCCGCTTCGGTCTCTTCGCAGATGTCGCGGATCAGGTCGTAGTAGGCGTCATCGACCGGCTTCGTGGCGTAGAAGACGCTGCGGAACGCGTCGGTGTCGGCGCCGTCGATGCCGGCGGCGATGATGTCGTCGATCGTGATCTCGGACAGTCCGTCGATGAGCTTCTTCGAGACGTCGTCGGGCAGGGTGGACGAGTAGACGAGCGGGGCGCCGGGCACCATCGTCTCGTCGACGACCTTCACGGCATCCGACTTCTCGACCTCGGAGTCCTCGGCGAAGCCGACCTCGCACTCGACGCCCTCGCCGACCTTCTGCACGCTCACGTCGTGCTTGCCGGCGAAGACCGGAGTGATGTCGGTCTTCGGGTCGATGCCCGCTTCGAGGAGGTTGTACGAGGGGAACAGGTAGCCCGACGTCGACGACGGGTCGACGAAGCAGACCTTCTTGCCCGCGAAGTCCTTGATGCTCGAGATGTCGCTGTCGACGGGGACGATCGCCTGCGAGAAGTAGCCGGGCTCCTGGCCCTCCTCCGTCACGATCGAGGAGATCGGCGTCAGCTTCGCCCCGTTGTTCGTCGCCGTGACGTAGGTGAAGCCCGAGAACGATGCGACATCGACCTTGCCGGCGACGGCCGCTTCGATGAGCGCCGCGTAGTCGGTGGACTCGTGGTATTCGACCGTCTTGCCGGTGATCTCGGCGATGTAGTCCATGAGCGGCTGGTAGTTCGTCTCGGTGTCGACCGAGTCGGGGACGACACCGAAGACGAGCGTGTTCTCGTCGACGGCGAACCCGCCGGCCGAGGACGATCCCTCGGCGCCGGGCGTGCCGGTGGCCTCGGCAGGACCGGAGCAGGCGGCGAGGCCGAGCGCGATGATCGCGGCACCGGCGAGGAGGGGAAGGACGCGGAGCTTCATGAGGACCTTTCGGAGTGGGGGGTGATCCGGAAGCCACTCTGACAGCCGTTGCAGTCAGATATATACCTAACTCGCAAGAGTTCAGCGGCCGTTCACCCCTCATTCCCGCGGATGAACACAAACGAAACGTGACGGATGCCGACGACGATGCCAAGTAGTATGCCTATGTGGCTGAAGCTGTATACACCCAGATCGCCGAGGACCTGCGGACGCAGATCGCCTCGGGAGTGCTGCGACCGGGAGACGATGTGCCGACCGAGGCCGACCTCGCCGAACGCTGGCACACCTCGCGCGGCCCGATCCGCAATGCCCTGGCCGCGCTGCGCGGCGAAGGGCTGATCGAGACGGGTCGCGGCCGCCCCGCGCGCGTGGTCGCCCGCAAGGCGAATCAGGCGGTCGACATGTCGGTGCCCTTCACGCGATGGGCGCGCGATCTCGGGGTCACCCCGGGTGCGCAGACGCAGGAGCTGAGTCTGCGCCGCGCCGGCGACCGGGCCGAGGCGCTCGGGGTGTCACCCGACGACACGATCGTCGGCGTCGTGCGACTGCGATCGCTCGATGGACGGCCCACCATGCTGGAGCGCCTCTTCTACACCGAGGCGGTCGGGCGGCGTCTGTTCGATATCGACACCGACGAGGTCTCGATCACCGAGTACCTCGGATCGGTGGGCCACCCGATCGTGGGCCTGGAGCACCAGATCGATGCTGTGGCCGCTGACGAACAGGATGCTGCACTGCTGCGCGTTCCACAGGGAACACCGATTCTGCGGTTGAGCCGCATCTCCCGGGACGCGCAGGGGCAGATCTTCGAATCATCGGAGGATCGCTACCTGAGCGAGGTCGTGCGGTTCACCGTGGCGGCATCCGGAATCTCGACGGACGGGCACTACATGCGGGCGGTCGGCGGCTGAGAGCTGTGCGACAGCCTCGATCTCGATGAGGAGAGAAGCCGATCGCGAGCGCGATGGGGATCAGATACCAAGACCGCGCTCGCGATCACAGCGCTGGGGATGCGCTATTTCTGGGGTATACCCAATGTAAACGGGCGGATGCACCATCGAATACGGCCTAATGTCGAGACATCCCTTAGACCTTCGGCTAGTGTTTCGCGATGTGGCCCCGGATTTCCGCGGATTTTTGCAACGAGTTCCGGTATTCCTCTGAGCTCGGTGAATCTCGCGGGTGATCGTTCGTCATGGCGTCGCGACGGATCGAGCGATCGGTAGACGTGCGGACACGACCCACCGACCATCGACTTCTCCCGCACTGAACTCGCCGCTCGCGCCGAGCACCCGCTCGGCCATGCGGCCGATTCCGGTACGACTGGAGGAGAGTTCGCGACGCGGCGTCACCGACAGGGGGCTGCTCACGGTCATCTGCGCGAGATCGTCGTCGACGTCGAAGCGGATCTCGATCTCGCCCGTGCCGGCGTATTTGAGGATGTTCGTGGCGGATTCGCGCATGATGCGGGCGAGGACGATCTCGGCGGCGCGAGGGATGCGCTCGTCTGCGGGGTCGCCGTCGAGCAGCACCGACTGTCCGGCCGATTCGAATTCCTGCATCGCCTCATCGACGGATGCGGCGAGGTCACCGGTCGGCATGCCCTCGGAGCGGGGGCCGTCGTCGGCGAGGTCGATCACGAAGCGGAGATCGGTCATCGCCTTGCGGGCGGCGATCCGGATCGCCTCTTGCGAATCGGTGCTCGTTCGATCGTCGTCGAGCATCTGCACATGCAGCGACACCACGGTGAGGTGGTGCGCGATGCTGTCATGCAGTTCGCCGGCGATCCATCGTCGTTCGGCGAGTACTGCTTGACGTTCCTGCTCTGCCTTCTCGGCCAGCTGCACTTCGAGGGTTCGCCCTCGGGCGAACGCCACGCGCAGCGCGAAGCCCACGGCTCCGGCGACAGTCGCGGAGATCAGATAGATGCCGAGGTTGATCGGCGTGCTCGTCTCGCCGAAGGCAACGAGTGCCGTCGCGAGGAGGAAGACTCCCGCGTACGAGAGGATAAGCGCGTTCCAGCCAAGTCGCATGATCAGAGCCGCAGCGAGTGCGGCGACCGTCAGGACGTCGGTCTGGCTTCCCGTGAAGAACGAGAGTGCGAACACGACGGCGAGTGCGCACGTCGCGATGAGAGGCCACCAGAGATACAGCACGAGCACGGCGGTCGATGCGATGCTGACCGCGGCGAAGAACGGGTCCACTCCCGGAGGGAGGAACAGTCCGACTATCCCGAAGACGACCATCGTGATGACGGTCGCGAGAACCGCGATGCGTTCGATCGTGCTGAGCTTCTCACCCTTCCCGAGCCGTGAAACGACGGAGTCGCCAGTGCGGGGAGGACCAAAAGCCATGCTTCAGTATCTCCTAATAGCCAGGTAGATTAGCGAGTGAAGCCAAAGAACTGGTTGAATGCCTGCCAGAAAGTCATAGTGATTCACCTCCGTTGTTGGACTTTTGTGAAGTAATAAGTTCATCTTCTCGGTGATTTGAGCGCTTCACATCTGTCTCAAGTCCAGACATCGCTAGCCAAAGGTCTATGTCTGAGCACCGCGCAGCGACCCCCGTTAGGCTTCCCACATGCCGGAAATCCGCGTTCTCATCGTCGATGACGACCCACTGGTGCGTTCAGCACTCTCGCACTTCGTCTCTCGCGACCCCGAGATCAACGTCGTGGCCGAGGCCGAGACGGGTCTGGAAGGCATCGAGGCGGTCGAGCGTGAGCATCCTGACGTGGTCATGATGGACGTGCAGATGCCGGAGATGGATGGCATCGAGGCGACGGGTGTGATCAGTGAGCGCTGGCCCGAGGTCAAGATCCTCGCGGTGACGACGCTCGATGGCAGCGACACGGTGCTGCCCATGCTGAGCGCAGGGGCGTCGGGCTACCTCCTGAAGGACTCCAGTGCGGCCAGCATCCTCGAAGGCGTGCGGGAGGTGTACAGCGGGGCGAGTTCCCTGTCGCCGCGCATCGCGTCGTTGCTGATCAAGCATGTGCGCGACACCGAGCCGATGAGCAGCGACGGCACCCTCGAGGTCCTCACGGATCGTGAGCAGGAGGTGTTGCAGCGATTGGCGCAGGGGATGTCGAATGCGGAGATCGCGCGCACCCTGATCGTCTCGGAGGGCACGGTCAAGGCGCACCTGGGTCGCATCATGTCGAAGTGGCATGTACGCGATCGCGTACAGATCCTCGTGACCGCGGCGCACGCCGGACTCGTCGACTTCCGCTGAGTCTCGGGGTTCGCCATCGTTGGTCGGGGTCCCACCATGCTGGCCCCCGCACCTGGGGGATGCCGTCGTTCATGCGGATCTCCCACCCGGACTTCCCCAGGGACCGGTGATGCCACCAGCACAACGGCACACCGTTATCCGTATGCGTCGGACCACCCTTCGCATGCTCGGTGACGTGATGGATCTCACACCATGACGCGGACACGTGACACCCCGGGATCAGACACTCCCTGTCACGGGCGATGATCGCCCGGCGTTGATGCACGGTGAAGACCCGATCGGTGGTCGTGATCGCGATGATCCGCCCCTCCTCGAACTCCACCCGCTGGATCGCCCCCGCGCACCCGATCTGCGCGGCGACGGAGACGGGCACGTGGGCACCGGAGCCGGTGATCGTCGCCCACCCACCGTTCCCGCTGGCTGTCTGGGCGATGTTGCCGAAAGAAGATCCCTGCGCGGCGTGAGTGGTGTGGGCGGCGAGGTCTGCGGCGTCCACGGTCACGACGAGGACCGGTGCCGCACCCCCGAGAGAGGGCATGTCGTTGTGGCGGGCCGCGATCGTGAGAACCATCGCGAGAGCATCATGACGCTTCTGCGCCGAAGTGCGGCCATCGAGCACACACCGCGGATCCGAGTTGAACGGATCCTCACCCTCGACATCGGAATCGGCATCGGCATCGGCATCGGCATCGGCACCCACACCGCCCACGCCAGTGCCGACGGCGGAATCGCCGTAGACATCGATATCACGACCTGTGTCCGCGCCCACGCCATCACTCGGGGTGAAGTGCACGCCGGGCATAGGTGGGCCGTCGCCTTTGGGGTTGAGGATCGCGTCCATGATCGCCTGGAACTGTCCGGCGACATCCGGGGTCAGAAACCCGCGGATCGCATGCACCCCGTCGGTCAACCGGCCGATCGTCACACCCCGCCGCCGACACGCCCCCTCATCCTTCGGTTCCTCCCCATCAGGGTCGAACATCGAGGCGAGATCCTCCGCGAGCATCGCCAGATCCTGCACCGTCGGCGCCGGCCCCGCCACATCCTCCTCATTCACATCAGAGACACCGTCACCGTCGCCGTCGCCGTCGCCGTCGACCACGACGCCGTGCCCGCGGGCGCACCCGGCCAACGCGACATCCGCCGCCAACCGCTGATCCACGCTCAACCGATCCCACACCTTCTCGATCGGCCCCGTCGCCGCGAGAAACCCCGACACCCCCACCACACCATCCAGCAACGCCACCCGCAGCTCCGACCACCGCGCCGGCATCCGCTCCCCCGACAGACTCAGCGGACGCCGCACCAGATCGACGACCCTGTCGACCCGACCCGCGCCCCGCACATCCACCCGCACCGCCCGCTGCACCACCTCATGCACACCCCGACACCCCACCGCATGCGCGAACTCACCCCCGTCATCAGACGCGACAGCCTCCACGATCACCGCCTCCGCCCGCCGGAACACCGCCCCCGCCCCCAACAACACCCGGATCCGATCCGCATCACCCAACCCCGCCAGCACACCCTCAGACAACACCGTGTCGAGGTCGGCGATGACCCGATCCAAAAGCTCCGTCGTGCTGCCCATACCCACAAGTCAACCCGCACCCACCGACATTCAAGACCCCGAACCACCCACAAATACCCCAGACCAGAAGCGCATTCCAATCTCCCGGAATGACACGAAGAGAGCGCTCTCGGGTCGACTGCGGAGGGGCTGGACGAACAGGGTGAGGCAGGTGTCACGGTCCGAGTGATCCGGCGAAACAGATGGGGGAACCGGCCCGCCGGGGGAACCGGCCCGCCGGGGGAACCGCCCCCTGATCGGGGGTACCGGTCCCGTTGGGGGTCGGGGGGAAAAACCAGCCCCGTTGGGGGTCGGGGGGAACCAGCCCCGTCGGAGGTCGGGGGGAACCAGCCCCGTCGGATGTCGGGGGGAACCAGCCCCGTCGGGGGGGGGGGGGGGGAACCAGCCCCGTTTGGGGGTCGGGGGAACCCGCCCCGTTGGGGCCGGGGGAACCGGCGGCTACGGGAGGGACAGCACCAGGGGAAACCGGCCCAGCGAGGACGGGCGAGACCTTCTCGGAGAAGGAGGGAGAAGACCATCCCGCGAAACGGATCGAGGGCCGAGCGGTCAGACCCGCGCCGGTTCCGCCGCCATGAAGACATCGACGTCGTCTTCACTCTCGAGCACGAACCCGTGTCTCTCGTAGAGGCGCCGAGCGGGGCTTCCCTGCAGCACGTTCAGGCGGAACGGAACCGAGGGCCTCTCATCGGCAAGAAGATGCGCGAGCACCGCAGATCCCAGCCCCCGCCCCTGCACGCCCGGGTCGAGATAGAAGTGCTCGATCCACACCGCGTCGGGTTCCACCCGCACAGCGATGAGCCCGACATCCGCTCCGTCGACGACGATCACACTGGTGTTCTCCGGCGCGTACGCATCGAGGAACCGCTGCCGCACACGCACAGGATCGTAGCGGCCGAGCCGCTCGAGATCGGGGCGCATGACGATCGCCCTCAGCTCCGCCATCCACGGAGCATCCGAGGGACCACTGGCTCGAAGACTCCACCCGATCGTCACAGCATCCATCCAATCACCCGATTCATCGACCACGTTCCCCGGCACCCCGCGCGGCCCGCGCGGCGCGGGGGCCGGCACCGCCCGGTGCGGTCCGACTCTCTACAGCGCGAGCAGCACGATCCCGGCGAGCACGATGACCGATGCCGAGATCCGCCACCCCGGCCGACTCTCCTTCAGCGCGAAGACGCCGAACAGCGAGACCAGAACGACACTGACCTCGCGCAGCGGGGCGACGAGCGCGACCGGCGCGATCTGGATGGCGGTGAGCACGAGGATGTACGAGAGCGGCGACAGGATGCTGAAGGCCACGATCCGTCGCCACTGCGCGCGTCCGAGCGTACGCACGGCCGCCCACCGTCCGCGGACACCGACCGAGTAGAACGGGATCTCGAGCAGCATCGTGCCCACCATGAACGCGACGGGTGACAGGTTCCAGGTGCGCACGGCGTTCGCGTCCCAGATCGTGTAGACCGCGATCACGACGCCGGTGAGGAGTCCGAACAGCAGCCCGGGGTCGAGGGATCTCCGCGAGCGGGACGAACGTCCACGGTCGACGAGACCGATCGCGATCACGCCCAGGATGATCGCGGCGACGCCGACCAGGGCGAGGACGGACGGGCGCTCCCCCAGCAGCACGACGGCGACGACCACCGACAGGAAGGGTCCGGTGCCCCTCGCGGTCGCGTAGACGGTCGACAGGTTGCCCTCGCGGTACCCGCGCTGCAGAACCGCCATGTAGATCACATGGAGCGCAGCGGACACCCCGACGCCCAGCAGGAACCCGCGCAGATCATCGGTGCCGAGACCGCCGGTGAAGGGGATCACCCCCACCCACACGACCGTGCCCCCGACGGCGCCCCACCACAGGAAGGGCGTGCCCGCCTTGCTCACCCCGTGGGCGACGACGTTCCAGGCGGCGTGGGCGATCGCCGCGGCGAAGACGAGGACGAAGGCGAGAGCGGACATGCGAGACCCTTCCGTGCATCGCGAGGCGCGACGAACAGGGTCCTCCGGGCTTTTGTCCTGTCAGATGACGGCGACCCTGCGGAGGGACGCCGTGGCGCCGCTCGGACCAGACGGGACGAACCCCGGAACCCTAGGCGCTATCGGGGCCCACGGTATCCGGTGATGATGACCGGCAGGTGAACAGCGCAGCGCACTCTCCCGAGCACGGAGCGCGAACCCCGCGACGTCCTCCGATTACGATCGAAGCACCGCCCCTTGCAGGAAGGCCGCACCATGCCCGTCACCCCTGACGCCCTCATCCATGCCGAGGATCTCGCCGACTTCGTCGCCGCCTCGCCCTCGAGCTACCACGCTGCCGCCGAGACGGCCCGACGCCTCAAGGACGCCGGCTTCGAGCGGCTGCGGGAGGAAGATGCCTGGCAGGTGACACCGGGCGGGCGCTACCTCGTCGTGCGCGACGGGGCGACCATCGCCTGGACCCTGCCGGCGGATGCGGTCGCAACCACCCCCGCTCACATCTTCGGCGCGCACACCGACTCCCCCGGGTTCAAGCTCAAGCCTCAGCCGACCACGGGATCGAGAGGCTGGCTGCAGGCCGCGGTCGAGGTCTACGGCGGTCCGCTGCTGAACTCCTGGCTCGACCGCGAGCTGCGCCTCGCCGGACGCCTCGCCCTCGCCGACGGCCGCGTCGTGCTGGCCGACACGGGCGCGCTGCTGCGCCTGCCGCAGCTCGCCGTGCACCTCGACCGCGGCGTCAACAACAACGGCCTCGCTCTCGACAAGCAGGCCGAGACGCAGCCGGTGTGGGGGCTGGGCGACGCGTCGGAGGCCGACGTGCTGGCCGAGCTCGCCGCGTCGGCCGACGTGTCGGCGGCGGACATCCGCGGATACGACGTCATGATCGCCGACTCCGCACGCGGTGCGGTGTTCGGCAGGGACGATGCGTTCTTCGCCTCCGGGCGCCTCGACGACCTCGCCTCGGTGCACGCCGGCGTCGTCGCCCTCGAGCGCGCGGGGTCGGCCGAATCCGGCCCGATCGCGGTGCTCGCGGCCTTCGACCACGAGGAGCTCGGCTCGAACTCGCGGTCGGGGGCTGCCGGACCTTTCCTCGACGACGTGCTGAGCCGCGTCTACGACGCGCTCGACGCCGACTCGTCGCAGCGCCGCCGCGCGCTGGCCTCATCGTGGTGCCTGTCGAGCGATGTCGGCCACTCGGTGCACCCGAACTACGCGCAGAAGCACGACCCCGTGGTGCAGCCCGTGCTCGGCTCCGGCCCGATCCTCAAGCTCAACGCCAACCAGCGCTATGCCACGGATGCTCTCGGCTCCGCCGCCTGGAGCGCATGGTGCGACACGGCCGACGTCGTCACACAGGAGTTCGTGTCGAACAACAACGTGCCGTGCGGGTCGACCATCGGCCCGATCACGGCGACACGTCTCGGCATCCGCACGGTCGATGTGGGCATCCCGATCCTCTCGATGCACTCCGCGCGGGAGCTCGCCGGCGTCTCGGACCTCCATGACCTCACGCGCGTCGCGGGGGCGTTCTTCGCCGGCTGACCCCTCTGCCGCCCCGTCGGTGCCAGGATGAGCACATGACGGACATCAAGCCTGCTCTCATCGAGCGCGCGGGCATCGAGATCATCCCCGAATCCGAGCGCACGGCCACGCCGCGCGACCTGTTCTGGCCGTGGTTCGCGGCCAACGTGTCGGTGTTCGGGATGTCGTACGGATCGTTCGTGCTCGGCTTCGGCATCTCGTTCTGGCAGGCGACGCTCGTGTCGGTCATCGGCATCGTCGTGTCGTTCCTGCTCTGCGGGCTCATCGCCATCGCCGGCAAGCGCGGCTCCGCCCCCACCATGGTCCTCTCGCGCGCCGCCTTCGGCGTGCAGGGGCAGAAGGTGCCGGGCATCGTCTCGTGGCTGACCTCGATCGGATGGGAGACGTTCCTCGCGATCACGGCCGTGCTGGCGACCGCGACGATCATCACGCAGCTCGGCGGCGACGGTGAGAGCATCGCCCTGAAGATCACCGCCGCGCTCATCGTCGCGGCACTGATCGTCGCCGCGTCCGTACTCGGGTATCACACGATCATGCGGATGCAGTCGGTGCTCACCTGGGTCACCGGCGCCGTGACGGTGCTGTACATCGTGCTCGCCGCCCCGACGATCGACATCGCGACGGTCATGGCTCGCCCCGACGGCGGCATCGGCCAGGTGATCGGCGCGCTCGTCATGGTGATGACCGGGTTCGGCCTCGGCTGGATCAACATCGCCGCCGACTGGTCGCGCTATCAGAAGCGCACCGCATCCGATGGAGCGATCGTCGCCTGGAACACGATCGGCGGCTCGGTCGCACCCGTGATCCTCGTGATCTTCGGGCTGCTGCTCGCGGGCTCGAACGATGAGCTCATGAGCGCGATCGCGGCCGACCCGATCGGCGCGCTCGCGACGATCCTGCCGGTCTGGGTGCTCGTGCCGTTCCTGCTCACCGCCGTGCTCGCCCTCGTCTCGGGCGCCGTGCTCGGCATCTACTCCTCGGGCCTCACGCTGTTGAGTCTCGGCATCCGCATCCCCCGCCCGTCCGCGGCAGCGATCGACGGCGTGATCCTCACGATCGGCACGATCTACGTCGTGTTCTTCGCCACGGACTTCCTCGGCCCCTTCCAGAGCTTCCTCATCACGCTGGGCGTTCCGCTGGCCTCGTGGGCCGGCATCCTGATCGCCGACATCCTGCGCCGCCGGAAGGACTACGACGAGTCCGCCCTGTTCGACAGCCGGGGACGGTACGGTGCCTGGGACTGGACCTCGATCGGCACCATGGTCGTCACCAGCGTGATCGGCTGGGGCCTCGTGCTCAACGGTTTCGCGGACGCGGCACCCTGGAACAACTGGCAGGGGTATCTGCTGTTCCTCGTCGGCGGTGTCGACGGCGACTGGGCGTACGCCAACCTCGGCGTCTTCTTCGCCCTCGTGCTGTCGTTCGTCGTCACGTACTTCGCGCGGGCGGCGAAGATCCGGCGTCAGGAGCAGACCGCGTGACGGATGCCGCGGCGGGGCGCGCGGCCGGCGACGTCTGGCTCGTCGTGATCGACCCGCAGGCGATCTTCGCCTCTGCGGACTCTGCCTGGGGATCGCCGTTCTTCGCCGACGCGATGACCCGCATCCGCGCGCTCGCCGACCACTTCGGCGACCGGGTGATCGTGACGCGATGGATGCCGACGGCCGACCGCACCACCTCGTGGGGCGCGTATTTCGCCGCGTGGCCGTTCGCCGATCAGTCGCCGGACGATCCGCTGTTCGACCTCGTTCCCGATGCGGTCGGCCTGTCGCCGCATCCGACCCTTGATCTGCCGACGTTCGGCAAGTGGGGCCGCGAGATCGAGGCGATCGTGGGGCAGGGCGCGCACATCGTGCTGACCGGTGTCGCGACGGACTGCTGCGTGATCTCGACGGCGCTGGCCGCCGCGGATGCCGGAGCCCATGTCACGGTCGTCGCCGACGCGTGCGCGGGATCGACCGCCGAGAATCAGGCCGCGGCGCTGCAGGTCATGGGCCTGTATCCGCCGCAGATCACGATCAGCGACAGCGCGGCGGTGCGCGCCGAGCGGTGAGCCGCCGGCAGGTGCCCGTGACGATCGGCGTGCCTTGTCACGATCAGCGGGCCGTGTCACGATCAGCGGGCCGATCCGACGAATCTGTCCGCGAAACGTGAACTCCTCCGCAGATCGTGACCTGGTTCAGCCCGCCGCCCGCACGGCCGCAGCGATGTCGGCGGGCGACCCCTGCCACGGCGCGCCATGGCCCGGCAGCACCCAGGATGCCGAGACGGCGGCCAGACGGTCGAGCGACGCGAGCGCGGCGGCAGGCTCGTCGGTGAACGGCGCCGGCTGCGCGCCGGTCCGCCCGGTGAGCACGTGACGCGTCGTCAGGGCATCGCCGACGAACACGGCGTCGGCGGCCGGCACGTGCACCGCGATGCTGCCGGGTGAATGCCCCGGCATCCCGATCACGACCGGCGAGCCGGGGAGGTCGAGCACGTCTCCGTCTGCGACCTCCGTGACCTCGGAGACATGCGGGGTGCGCATCGCGTTCTTGCGCAGGCCATAGGCGAGGAACTCGAGCATGGGTCCGATCCGGGCCGGCCCCATCGGCGTCTTCGGCTTCTCGCCGGTGCGCACCCGGTGGGCGTCGGCGGCGTGGATGAACACCGGCACGCCGGCCTCTCGACGCAGGCGCTCGGCGAATCCGATGTGGTCGCCGTCGCCGTGGGTCAGCACGAGTCCGCGGATGTCGGACATCGGGCGTCCGAGCGTGGCGAGTTCGCGCTGCAGGTCGTTCCAGTGGCCGGGAAGGCCGGCGTCGATCAGGGTGATGCCCTCGGGCAGATCGATGAGGTACGAGGCGACGATGTCGTTGCCGAGTCGGTGCAGGTGCGGTGCGAGCTTCATGGCGGATCCTCTCAGGATGTTTGCGATGGCTACGTTACGTAGCTATCATGGCTATTGTCAATAGCTATCAAGGAGATGCCATGCCGACACCCGACCGGACCTCGCTCGAAGCGATCATCGCCGCGGGCCGCGAGATCCTCGACGCCACCGGCCCCGCGAGCGTCACCATGCAGGCCGTCGCCACGAAGGTCGGCGTCCGCGCCCCCTCGCTCTACAAGAGGGTGCGCGACCGCGAAGCGCTCCTCTCCGCCATCGCCGAGTCCGCGATCGACGAGCTCACCGCACGCCTCGACGCGACCGACGCCGACCTCACCGAGATCGCGCAGGCGTATCGCGGCTTCGCGCAGCAGCATCCCGAGGCCTTCCGCCTCATGTTCAGCACGGCCGCGCCGCACGAGGCGCTCGAGCGCTCGGCCGCACCGCTCCTCCGCGCGACCACGGCACTCGTCGGCGAGGACGACGCGCTCGACGCCGCCCGGCTCTTCACCGCCTGGGCGACGGGATTCCTGCAGATGGAGCTGTCGGGCGCCTTCCGGCTCGGCGGCGACGTCGACCGGGCGTTCGACTACGGCCTGCGGCGACTCCTCGCGGGGCTGGCCGGATGAACGGCGATCGGCCTCGCCCACCGAAGTGAACGAGGCCGACTCCGTCAGCGTCGGCGGATGCCGTCAGCGATCCGTCCGCTCGTCGTCACCGCTGTCGTCGGTGTCTGCGGTCGCCGTCTTCGGTCGTGTGGTCGTCACCATCACGTCGGCGCCCGCCCCGAACCGCTGCTCGGCCTCGAGCCGCTCCGCCTCTTCACCCGAGATCGCCTCGCCACGGGCCACGAGACCGGCCTGGTCGGAGAGCGGGATCTGCTTCAGGAACAGCGAGAGTACGAGCGCCAGTACGATGAACGGCACGAGGTACCAGAACACCGGCGCCAGAGCATCGGCATACGCGGTCACGATGCCGTCTCGCACCTCGTCCGGGAGCGCGTTGAGGGTGGCCGGGTCGATCGTCGCCGCCGACTGGGCCGCATCGTCGGTGGAGGCTCCGGCGCCGGCGAAGACCCCGACGAGGTTCTCGGTCAGACGCGTCGTGAAGAGCGTGCCGAACACGGCGGTGCCGAGTGATGCACCGACCTCGCGGAAGTAGTTGTTCGTGCTCGTCGCGGTGCCGATCTCGTTCGAGGGCACCGCGTTCTGCACGACCAGCACGACCACCTGCATGATCAGGCCGAGCCCGGCGCCGAACACGAACAGGAAGACGCAGATCAACCAGATGGGGGTCTGCGCCGACAGCGTGGTCATCGAGACCATGGCGATGCCGGTGAGGATCGTGCCGATGATGGGGTAGATCTTGTACTTCCCGGTCTTCGAGATCGCGATTCCCGAGAAGATCGAGGTGCCGATCAGACCCACCATCATCGGGATCATCAGCAGGCCGGACTCGGCCGCCGAGGTGCCGGACGACATCTGCAGGAAGGTCGGCACGAACCCGATCGCAGCGAACATCCCGATGCCGAGCACGAGCCCGATGGCGGTGGCGTTGATGAAGATCGGATTGCGGAACAGGCTCAGCGGGATGATCGGATCCTGCACGCGCGACTCGGTGATCACGAATGCGGTCGCCGCGACGAGCAATCCTGCGCCCCACGCCCACGTGGCCACCGACGACCAGCCGAACTCCTTGTCGCCGCCGAAGTCGGTGAAGAAGATGAGGCAGGTCGTGGCGATCGAGAGGAAGATCACGCCGAAGATGTCGATCGGCTTCTGGGCCTTCTTGCTCGGCAGCTTCAGGGCCACGAGCGCGATGATGAACGCGGCGATGCCGACGGGGATGTTGATGTAGAACGCCCACTGCCACGTCAGGTGGTCGACGAAGAATCCGCCGAGAAGCGGACCGGCGACTGCCGAGAGACCGAAGACGGCACCGAGCGGCCCCATGTACTTGCCGCGCTCATTGGCGGGCACGATGTCGGCGATGATCGCCTGCGAGAGGATCATCAGTCCGCCGCCGCCGAGCCCCTGCAGTGCGCGGAAGACCACGAACATCCAGAAGTCGCCGGCGAAGGCGCAGCCGACGGAGGCGAGCGTGAAGAGGGCGATCGCGACGAGGAACAGGGTGCGGCGCCCGAGGACGTCGCCGAACTTGCCGTAGATCGGCATCACGATCGTGGTGGCGAGCAGGTAGGCGGTGGTGATCCAGACCTGGTGATCGACGCCGCCGAGCTCGCCGACGATGGTCGGCATGGCGGTCGAGACGATCGTCTGGTCGAGGCTGGACAGCAGCATCCCGGCGATGAGGGCGCTGAAGATGATCCAGATGCGGCGCTTGGTGAGCAGGAACGGCGCGTCCTGGGTGGTGGTGGCGGACATCAGTCTTCTTTCGGGGCAGAAGTCGGTGCAGAGTTCTGGGCGGATGCGGGGAGAGAGGCGGATGCGGGGGCCGGCGCTGTCGCGAACGCGGCACGAGCGACGTCGAGCCGTCGAAGGACGAGGTCTTCGATGGACTCGGTGGAATGGTGGTGGAGGAGCTGATCCACGGCCATGCGCACGAGCGCGCCGGTCATGTGCACGACGACCTCGGCGCGCAGCATCTCGCTCTCCCCCTCACGGCGGACGATGAGCGCGACATCGCGGCGCTCGTTCTCGGCCAGGCGCTCGAAGGCACCTCGCAGCAGGCGCGGTTCGTTCTCGATGACCGACATCAGCGCCGGCGCATCCGACAGCGGGTCGAGCAGGGCCCATCTGCGGAGCATGATCGCCACGAAGTCGTCGAGCAGATCGCCCTCCATCATCACGAACTCCTCCTCCAGTTCGAGCAGGCGCGGATCGATCTCGGTGAAGCCGAAGACCGCGTTCTCCTTGCTCTCGAAGTAGTTGAAGAACGTGCGGCGGGAGATCCCCGCCTCGGCGCATACGTCCTCGACCGTGAACCCCGAGAATCCGTGATCGACCGTGAGCCGTCGCGCGATGTCGGTCAAAGAGCGGATGGTCTCGCGCTTGCGAAGATCTCGCAACGAACCTGCACTGTCATTCATAGAGTGCAATATTGCACTCTGAACCTTGGAGTGCACTGGAAGAAGTACTGGCACACTGATGTCCAGGGAGGGGTTCCAGTGAACAGCAGCGCGCACGCCGAAGAGTCCGAGCACCCGAAGAAGGCCCGCCGCCCGTGGCGCCGGACGAAGATCACCGTCGGCCTCCTGGTGGCCGTCACCGCGGTGATCGCCACCGTCGGCGCGATCACGCCCTGGCCGTCCGCCATGCTGATCCGGGCCGTCTTCACGAAGGGCGGCGACGAGACCGCTGCCGAGATGGACAGGCATGTGCCTGACACGAAGCTCACCGAGCAGCTCGATGTCGCCTACGCCGATGACGGCGCCGACACCACGATGGACGTCTTCACCCCGGCATCCTCCACCGGCCCCCTGCCCACCGTGGTCTGGATCCACGGCGGCGCGTGGATCTCCGGAGAGAAGGAGAACGTCGATCCGTACCTGCGCATCCTCGCCGGCGAGGGATACACGACCATCGCCGTCAACTACACGATCGGACCGGAAGGCGTGTATCCCCTCGCGGTGCACCAGATCAACGACGCGCTCGCCTACATCGACGAGCACGCCGACGACCTGGGCGTCGATCCGAACCAGATCGTGCTCGCGGGAGACTCGGCCGGCGGCCAGCTCGCCAGCCAGATGGCGACGCTCATGACGAGCCCCGACTACGCCGAGATCCTCGACATCACCCCCGCGCTCACGAAGGATCAGGTGGTGGCGACCGTGCTGAACTGCGGCGTCTACGACCTCGCCGCCCTCGCCCGGCTCGACGGCATCGCCGGCTGGGGGCTCAAGACGTCGATGTGGGCGTACTCGGGCACGAAGACCTGGGCCGAGGATTCGACGGGGTCCACCATGTCGACGATCGACTGGGTCACGGCCGACTTCCCGACGACGTATATCTCGGGAGGAAACGGAGACGGACTCACGTGGCTGCAGTCGATCCCGATGGCGAAGCGCCTGGACGAACTCGGGGTGGACGTGACGACCCTGTTCTGGCCCGCCCCGCACGAGCCGAAGCTGCCCCACGAGTACCAGTTCCATCTCGACCTGCCGGATGCGCAGACCGCCCTGCAGAAGACCATCGACTTCCTGAACACGCACACCACCCGCTGAGCGCGGCGTGGTGACCCGATCTGCGGATGTTGCCCCACGTGACGGCCGAACTGAAGAGGTCCCTCCGCTGTTCGGGGCAGGGTCCGCAGATCGGGCGCGGCCGTCTCACTTCATGGTGTCGAGGATGCCCACCAGGTCGTCGAACGTCGTGAGCGGATTGAGGATCGCGAAGCGGGTGTTCGGACGTCCGCCGTGCGAACTCGGCACCACGAACGCGCGCTGCGAGTCGAGCAGCTCGTCGGACCAGCGGTCGTAGTCGGCGCGCTCCCATCCCTCACGCTCGAACACGACGACCGACAGCTGCGGATCGCGCACGAGACGCAGTTCGGGACGCGCGGCGATCTCGGCGGCGATGTGCTGGGTGAGAGCGAGCGTCGCGCTCACGGCCTCGCGGTAGGCGGTGACGCCGTAGGTCGCGAGAGAGAACCAGAGCGGCAGTCCGCGCGGGCGGCGCGTTAGCTGGATCGAGTAGTCGGACGGGCTGAAGTCCCCCGCATCCGTGAGAGTGTCGAGGTATTCGGCATGCTGCGTGTGCGCGCGGCGCCCGGCGTCGGGATCGCGGTAGATCAGCGCACAGCAATCGAACGGCGCGAACAGCCACTTGTGCGGATCGACGATCACCGAGTCGGCGCGCTCGACACCGGCGAAGACGCCCCGCGCCTCGGGAGCCAGCATCGCGGTGAGCCCGTAGGCCCCATCGATGTGCAGCCAGAAGTCGAACTCGTCCTTGAGCGCGGCGATGCCGGCGATGTCGTCGACGATGCCGAAGTTGGTCGATCCGCCGGTCGCCACCACCGCGCAGATCTCGTCGCCGTGCTCGCGCAGGGCCTCGCGCACGGCATCCGCTCGCAGCACGCCGTCGGGGCCGGCGGGCACGAGCACCACATCGGCGTCCATGACCTTCGCAGCCGACTTGTTCGAGGAGTGCGCCTCGACACTGCAGACGATCTTCCACCGACGCGGCAGCTCCTTGCCCGCGTCGCGCAGTGCGGCCTTCGCGGCCTCCCGTGCCGCGACCAGCGCCGACAGGTTGCCGATCGTGCCGCCCTGCACGAAGACGCCGCCGGCCGTGTCGGGCAGCCCGAACTCGGAGGCGAGGAACGACAGCACCTCGTTCTCGGCATGCACGGCGCCCGCGCCCTCGAGCCAGCTGCCTCCGTAGAGGCCGGATGCCGAGACCACCAGGTCGAACGCGATCGAGGCGATCGTCGGCGCGGTGGGGATGAACGACAGGTACGACGGGTGGCTCGTCGTCAGGCACGCGGGCGCGAGGATGTGCTCGAACACGCTGAGGGCTCGCTGCGATCCGAGACCGCCGTCGGTGATGGTGGTGCCGACCAGCCGGTTGAGCTCGGCCGGGGACTGCGGTTTGTCGAGCGGCACGTCGGCCGCGAGCATCCGTCGTCGCGAGTAGTCGAGCACGGCGTCGACGATCGCCGTCGATTCGGCCGAGGCCGCGTGCATGCGTTCTGCTCCCATGAGCTGTCCCTAACTGTGGGTTCGTGCGGGCGATGTCGGTGCGGAGGTCGTGGATGTGGATGTGGGTGTGGACGTGGACGGGGCGTCGAGCACGGCGGCCAGAGTGCGGCGGGCGAGATCGGTGCGGTCACGAGGCGCCCAGTGCACCAGCGAGTGCGCGCTCATTCCGTCGACCATGGCCAGCAGCATCCACGCGGAGGAGGCCGGGTCGACCGTGATGTCGGCGGCCTCGGCGGCGGCGCGGGCGATCAGGTCTTCGAGCGCGCTGTGCCAGAGGTCCATCTCGGCGCGCACCCGCGCACCGAGCGCCTCATTGCGGGCGCCGAGCGCCCACGACTGCACCCACACCATGGCGACGTCGTCGCGGGAGTCGTCGAGCAGCGTCTCGATGAGCCGCAGCAGGTTGGTGCGCAGGTCGACGCCGTCGTCGTACGAGGCGATGACCTCGTCGCGCTCGGCCGAGACGATCGTCGTGAAGACCTCGGCGACGAAGGACTCCATGACCGGGCGGTAGTGGGCCACGAGCGCAGGCGTGACCCCGACCCTGGCGGCGACGGCGCGCACCGTGAGCGCCTCGAGTCCGCTCTCGCCGGCGAGCGAGACGGCACCGTCGAGGATCGAGCGCTCGCGCTGCTCGGGAGGGAGCCGGCGAGGTGCGGGGGCTCTTGACGTGGTCTTCATCACGGACTACCGTATCACTCGTTGATCACGTGTTCAATAGCGATCACGGCTCCGCAGCCTCGAGAGAGGGATCAGCAGCGAGGGAGACGAATCATGGCCTGGCACATGCCCGCAGAGACGGCACCGCACGACCGCACCTGGATGGCGTTCCCCGCCGAGGGGCCGACGCTGGGCGAGACGGCGTCCGAACGCGACGAGGGCTACGCGACCTGGACCGAGGTCGCGCACGCGGTGGCCGAGTTCGAACCCGTCACGATGATCGTCGATCCGGCCGAGGTCTCCCGCGCCCGGCGCATGCTGAGCCGCGCCGTCGACATCGTCGAGGCGCCGGTCGACGAGTTCTGGATGCGGGACTCCGGCCCCACCTTCGTGGTCGACGACGAACGTCCGGGCGTGCTCGGCGCGGTCGACTGGATCTTCAACGGCTGGGGCGCCCCCGCCTGGGCGCGCTGGCAGAAGGCGGCACAGCACGCGCGCATCGTCGCGGGTGCGGTCGGTGCCGAGCTGGTGAGCTCGACCCTGGTCAACGAGGGCGGGGGCATCCATGTCGACGGCGAGGGCACCGTGCTGCTCACCGAGACGGTGCAGCTCGACCCTCGACGCAACCCCTTCGCCGACCGGCAGCGCGTCGAGGCCGAGATGGCCCGCACGATCGGCGCGACGACGGCCGTGTGGCTGCCTCGCGGACTCACCCGCGACTACGACGACTTCGGCACGAACGGGCACGTCGACATCGTCGCCACGATCGCCTCCCCGGGCCGACTGCTGCTGCACGACCAGCAGAACCCCGACCACCCCGATCATGCCGTGTCCCGCGAGCTGCGCGCACATCTCGCACAGCAGACGGATGCCGCCGGCCGCGCGTTCGAGATCATCAACCTCCCGGCTCCGTCGACCCTGCGCGACGACGAGGGCCCGGTCGACTGGAGCTACGTCAATCACCTGGTGACGAACGACGGCGTGGTCGCCTGCGGCTTCGGCGACGCGACGGCCGATGCGGCGGCCAGGGAGCTCCTCGCCGACGCCTACCCCGGGCGACGTGTCGTCACCGTCGACGCGCGCCCCCTGTTCGACCGAGGCGGCGGCATCCACTGCATCACCCAGCAGCAGCCGCGCATCGGCGGTGCCTCATGATCGATGTCGTCGAGGCCTCCATCGCCGATCTGCGGCGAGCGCTCGAGACCGGCGAGGCCACCGCCGTCGACCTCGTCGACGCGTACCTGGCGCGCATCGCGGCCTATGACGGGCCCGATACCGTGACGGCGCTGAACGCGGTCGTGGTCGCGAATCCCGACGCACCCGCCGAGGCCGAGGCGTCCGATGCCCGGCGTGCGCGCGGAGCGGTGCTCGGGCCGCTCGACGGCATCCCCTACACCGCGAAGGACAGCTACCTGGTACGCGGACTCACGGCCGCCGCCGGAAGCCCCGCCTTCGCCGAGCTGGTCGCCCAGCGCGACGCGTTCACGATCGAGCGACTGCGTGCGGGCGGGGCCGTCTGCCTGGGGCTGACCAACATGCCCCCGATGGCGAACGGCGGCATGCAACGCGGTGTCTACGGCCGCGCCGAGAGTCCGTACAACCCCGAGTTCCTCACCGCACCCTTCGCATCGGGGTCGTCGAACGGGTCGGGCACCGCGACGGCGGCGAGCTTCGGGGCTTTCGGTCTCGGTGAGGAGACCTGGTCGAGTGGTCGTGGTCCCGCCACGAACAACGCCCTCTGCGCCTATACGCCCTCCCGCGGAGTGATCTCCACCCGCGGCAACTGGCCGCTCGTGCCGACCATGGACGTCGTCGTGCCGCATGCGCGCACCATGGCCGACCTGCTCGAGGTGCTCGACGTGATCGTCGCCGACGATGCCGAGGTGCGCGGCGACTTCTGGCGCGCGCAGCCGTGGGTGACCCTGCCCGTGTCCTCCGAGGTGCGCCCCGAGTCGTATCCGGCGCTGTCGGCCGACGCGACGGCTGCCCTCCGCGGCGTGCGCATCGGCATCCCGCGCATGTACATCAACGCGGATCCGGAAGCCGGCACCGCCGACGCGCCCGGCATCGGCGGCCCCACGGGGCACCGCATCGAGACCCGTGCCTCGGTGATCGAGCGCTGGGAGGCGGCTCGCCGCGACCTCGAGGCCGCCGGAGCGACGGTGGTCGAGGTCGACTTCCCCGTGGTGTCGAACTACGAGGGCGACCGAGCGGGCGCCCCCACCATCGCGACGCGCGGACTCGTGTCGCCGGCCTACCTGCGGCGCGAGATCGTCGACCTGTCGGCGTGGGGATGGGAGGACTTCCTGCAGGCGAACGGCGACCCGCAGCTGCACACGCTCGCGCAGGTCGACGGCGCATCGATCTTCCCGCATCCCGACGGAGCACTCCCCGACCGCTACACCGGGTTCGATGACGACATCGCCGAGCACCCGGGCTGGGTGCGTGCGAATCCGGGCGTCGGATTCGAGGACATGGCCGAGCTCCCCGACGGACTGCGCGGGCTGGAAGAGACCCGTCGCGTCGACCTCGAGGAGTGGATGGACGAGCACGAGCTCGACGCCGTCGTCTTTCCGGCCGTCGCCGACGTGGGGCCCGCGGACATGGACGTGAACGATGCCTCCGCCGACCTCGGCTGGCGCAACGGCACGTGGATCGCCAACGGCAACCTCACCGTGCGCCACCTCGGCATCCCGACTGTCACGGTGCCCATGGGCCTCATGAGCGACATCGGCATGCCGATCGGCCTCACCTTCGCAGGGCGCGCCTACGACGACTCCGCGTTGCTGCGTCTCGCTGCGGCGTTCGAGGCGATCGGAGCACCCGGCGCGCGGCGCACGCCTCCGCCGCGCACGCCGAGGCTGTGACGCTCTCGGGCATGGGTCTACTCTGAGCGCATGGACAGCGGGCTGATCTTCTACATCCTGTTCGGTCCCGCGCTGTTCGCGCTCGCCTGGTTCATCGTGGCGGGTATCAACCTGCTGATCCGCGTCATGGTCGAGCGCCTGACCGTGATCCACGCGGGTCGCAGCGAGCGAACCTATGTGCGCAAGCACCAGCGCGACACCCTGCCCCACGGTCTGCTCTGACCCATCGACGACGGAGCGATTCCTTTCGTGCTGTTCGTCTTTCCGTTCTGGGCGGGCGTCAGTGCGTCCAGGTGTGCACAGGTTCGCCCGCCTGCGCGCGCTCCCGGTAGTCCGCGAGCATGCCGTGCAGCGCGTCGCGCCGTGACGCGCCGGCGCGCTCGCGAGCCGCGACGTTCTGCCGCTGCCAGACGGCGCCGTTGCGACCGGTGAGGCATCGCTGCTCGATGATGCCGAGATACCGGTCCCGCACCTCGGGGTCGACGCCGTAGGCGTCCAGCCCCTCGGCCGCCGCGGGCAGCAGCCGTCGCAGCACCAGCTCTCTCGGGCTGATCCCGCCGACCTCCGGCCAGTACAGCCGCGAGTCGATGCCGCCGCGCGCCGCGGCCTGCAGGTTCTCGGCCGCGGCGTCGAAGGTCATCTGCGTCCAGATCGGACGGTCCGCCTCGGCCATGCTGCGCACGAGGCCGTAGTAGAACGCGGCATCCGCCACCACGTCGACGACGCTCGGCCCCGCCGGCAGCACCCTGTTCTCGAGACGCAGATGTGCGGTCCCGCTCTCGACGTCGTAGACCGGGCGGTTCCAGCGATACACGGTGCCGTTGTGCATGCGCAGCTCGGCGAGCTCCGGCGCACGCCCCTCGGCCAGCGCCTCGAGGGGATCCTCCTCCGCGCACACCGGCAGCAGTGCCGGGAAGTACCGCGAATTCTCCTCGAAGAGGTCGAAGATCGATGTCACCCATCGCTCGCCGAACCAGACGCGGGGGCGCACGCCCTGATTCTTCAGCTCCTGCGGCCTGGTGTCGGTCGCCTGCTCGAACATCGGGATCCGCGTCTCGTGCCACAGCGCCTTGCCCGCGAAGAACGGGGAGTTCGCCGCGAGCGCCACCTGCACGCCGGCGATCGCCTGCGCCGCGTTCCAGTAGGCCGCGAACGACTCGGGGGCGACCTGCAGATGCAGCTGCACGGAGGTGCAGGCGGCTTCGGGCAGGATCGTGTCGCAGACCATCGAGAGCCGTTCGGCCGGTCGCTCCTCGTCCAGCGCGACGCCGTCGAGCTGCAGCTCGATGTCCTCGCCCCGCGCCGAGAGGATCTGCTGACCGAGCAGGCTGTATCGAGGGTCTGCCGAGAACCAGCGCTCGGTGAAGTGCGTCTCGTCGAGCGTCGGAAGCATCCCGATCATGGCCAGGCTGCTCCCGGCCGACTGCGCCCGACTGTCGGCGACATCGAGCGAGCCGCGCAGCACGGTCTCGAGCTGCTGGAGATGTGCGCCTCCGATCGGCCGCGGTGCCACATTGATCTCGACGTTGAAGCGCGCGAGCTCGGTCTGGAACGCCGGCGAGGAGATCGCGTCGAGCACCGCGTCATTGCCCCGCGCCGGTGCGCCCTGCTCGTCGACCAGGTTCAGCTCGATCTCCAGACCGAGCTGCGAGTCGGGGGCATCCACGGCCGAGAATCGGCCATCCGCCAGCATGGACGCCAAGGCCTCGAGACACCGCTCGGCCTTGGCACGGAACTGCGTACGGTCCTGGCGCGTGAAAGTCCGCGCCTCGATGCTGTCGCCCATACGCCGACGGTATCCACCGGATGACCACCCGTCGAGGAAGGCTTTCCATATTTCATGATTGTGACGCTCGACACGATTGTTATATGTTCGTCCTGTCCGTCACCACAGGAAGCGACCCATGAGCACCGAGAACAACGAGCGCGAGCTCGAGGCCGGCATCGTCACAGATCTGTCCGGCCGGATGACCTACGGGTCTTACCTGTCACTCGACCAGCTGCTCACCGCGCAGAACCCGGTCAGCGTGCCCGAGCACCACGACGAGCTGCTGTTCATCATCCAGCACCAGACCACCGAGCTGTGGCTCAAGCAGCTGCTGCACGAGCTGTCATCCGCCCGCGAGCTCCTCGCCAGCGACGATCTGCGCGAGGCCCTGAAGCGCGTCGCGCGCGTCAAGCGCATCCAGGACGTCATGACCCAGCAGTGGGCGATTCTCGCGACGCTCACACCGACCGAGTACGCGCAGTTCCGCGGCGCGCTCGGCAACTCCTCGGGCTTCCAGTCCGTGCAGTACCGCGCCGTCGAGTTCGCGCTCGGCAACAAGAACGAGAAGATGCTGAGCGTGTTCAGCGACCACCCCGCCAACCTCGCGCTGCTCACCGCCGAGTGGCACGCTCCGACGCTCTACGACGAGTTCCTGCGCTACGCCTCGCGACGCGGGCTGCCGATCCCCGCCGAGATCCTCGATCGCGACGTGCGCCTCCCCTACCGCGAGACACCCGAACTCGTGCCTGCGATCCGCGAGATCTACCAGAACCACCAGCAGCACTGGGACCTCTACGAGGCCTGCGAAGACCTCGTCGACCTCGAAGACAACTTCCAGTTCTGGCGCTTCCGCCACCTCAAGACCGTCGCCCGCACGATCGGCATGAAGGTCGGCACCGGGGGTTCGAGCGGCGTGGGGTTCCTGCAACGCGCTCTCGATCTGACGTTCTTCCCCGAGCTCTACACCGTGCGCACCGAGATCGGCCGCTGATGAACGCCGCGACCTTCTTCGACGGCGAAGGATGGCGCGAAGGCCTCGTCGAGCTGATCGACGGACGGATGCTGCTGCGCGACGAGCGTCCCGCGCCGGGAACACCCCGTCTCGATGGCGGGGTCATCGGCGGATTCACCGACCACCACGTGCACCTGCAGCTCGTCGACCACACCCTGCTCGGCAGTTCGACGCTCGGCCGCGTGGTCGACCTCGGCGCGAACCCGGCGGCCATCTCCGCACTGGCCGCAGCGCGTTTCGTCTCGGTCGCTGGCGCTCCCTCGCTCAACGAGCGGGGTCTCGACGACACGGACGCCCGCGCGCTCAACGAGCGGGGTCTCGACGACACGGACGCCCACGCGCTCGACGAGCGGGAGGGCGACAGCACCCGCTCGTTGAGCGAGCGGAGCGAGACGAAACGCGCCGCCCACCCCGTCGCGATCGACTTCGCGGGTGCGTTCCTCACACCGGTCGGCGGGTATCCGTCGCACCGCGACTGGGCACCTGCGGGATCATTCCGCGAGATCGCGGACGCCGAGACGGCGCACGCGGCAGTCGCCGAGATGGCGGATGCCGGAGCATCCTGCATCAAGGTCGCGAGCAACGCCGAGGCCGGCCCCGTCTTCACTGACGTCCTGTTCCGCACGATCGTCGACGCCGCCTCCGCCCGCGGACTGCCCGTCGTCGCCCATGCCCAGGGCGCCGGCGAGGCCCAGCGCGCGGCGCGCCTCGACGCCACCCGGCTCGCACACGCCCCGTTCACCGAACATCTCGACGACTCCGAGATCGCGGCGCAGGCCGCATCCGTCGCCTGGATCTCGACGCTCTCGATCCATGACGGCGACGCGCTCGCCACGGCGACCGACAACGTCCGACGCTTCCACGCCGCCGGCGGCACGGTGCTCTACGGCACCGACATGGGCAACGGCCCCACACCGGTCGGGCTGAACCCGGCCGAGCTCGATGCCCTCCGTGACGCGGGCATCGACGGCGACGACCTGCTGCGCGCCCTCGCTCCGCAGGACCCCCGCGACCCCGAATCCGTGCTGCTGCGCCTACCCGGCCTCGATGCCGATCCGATACTCGCCCGCCCGCTCACCCCCGCCGATCTGAAGGCCTGATATGACCGACTCCCGCGATTCCGCCCGCATCGACACCGCACTTCTCGAGCAAGCCCGAGCCCTCGACGCCGCCGACCCGCTGCGCGCGCACCTCGACGCGTTCGCCGATGCCCCGGGGGTCGACGCGTACCTCGACGGCAACTCCCTCGGCCGTCCGTTGCGCGACATCCCCGAGAAGCTCGCCGCCTTCGCACGCGACGACTGGGGCACGCGGCTGATCCGCTCGTGGGACGAGCAGTGGATGGCGCTGCCGATGGAGCTCGGCGACCGGATCGGCGGCGCCACCCTCGGCGCCGCACCGGGCCAGACCGTCGTCGCCGACTCGACCAGCGTGCTGATCTACAAGCTGATGCGGGCCGCCGCCACCGCCGACCCCACCCGCACCGAGCTCGTGATCGAGGCGGGGAACTTCCCCACCGACCGGTTCCTGGCCGCCGGCGTCGCGGCCGAGACGGGGATGACCGTGCGGTGGATCGAACCCGACCCCATGCACGGAGTGCAGATCGCCGACGTGCTCGACACGATCTCCGAGCGCACGGCGCTCGTGTCGCTCAGCCACGTCGACTACCGCTCCGGGGCGCTCGCCGACATGCCCGGCATCACCGCAGCTGTGCACGGGGTCGGCGCGCTGATGATGTGGGACCTCTGCCACTCGGCCGGCGTCATCCCGATGCAGCTCGACGCCTGGGGCGTCGACATGGCCGTCGGATGCACGTACAAGTACTTGAACGGCGGCCCCGGCTCCCCCGCGTTCGCCTACCTGCGCCATGACCATCAGGGCGTGCTGCGGCAGCCGATCCAGGGCTGGTGGAGCGCGGCGGACATCTTCGCGATGGGCCCCGAGTACGTGGCGGCGGGCGACATCCGCCAGCTGCTCAGCGGCACACCGCCGATCACGTCGATGCTCGCCATGCAGGGGATGCTCGACCTCCTCGAGCAATCGACGATCGAGCGCGTCCGTGAGAAGTCCGTCTCGCTGACCGACCTCGCCGTCCGCGCCTATGACGAGGTTCTCGCCACCCTCGGCGTGCGCCTGTTGAGCCCCCGGGATTCCGCCCTGCGCGGCGGGCACGTCACGATCGGGCACCCCGACTTCCGCGCCGTGACGCAGCGGCTGTGGGCGCAGGGCATCATCCCGGACTTCCGTTTTCCCGACGGCATCCGCCTGGGGCTGTCGCCGCTGAGCACCTCGCACGTCGAGACGGTCACCGGCGTACTCGCGGTGCGCGATGCCCTGGAGTCGCATGAGCGCTGACCCCGACCGTCGGCTCCGCGACGAGACGGTGCTCGACGACATCGATGCGCGTCCCGGCAGCACCGCCTCGCTGCTGCGCACGCTGATCGGGCTGTACCTGCGTCCGCTCGGCGGCTGGGTGTCGACGGCCGATCTGATCGTGCTCGCCGACGACCTCGGCATCCCCGCGGCGCAGGCCCGCACCGGCATCACTCGACTCAAGCAGAAGGGCCTGCTGCTGGCCGAGCGGCGGCATGCCGTCGGGTATCGGCTGAACCCGGCGGCCACGACGATGCTGGAACGGGGCGACCGCCGCATCTTCGAGATGCGGGAGATGACGGATGCCGACAGCTGGTGCCTCATCTCGTTCTCGATCCCGGAGAGCGCCCGCGGCGTGCGCCATCAGCTGCGCCGTCGGCTGCACTGGATCGGCGCGGGGGTGGTGTCATCCGCTCTCTGGATCTGCCCCGGCCATCTGCAGGATGAGGCCTGGCAGATCGTCGCCGATCTCGACGCGCACCCCTGGGTGACGCTGTTCCAGGCCCACAGTCCGGTCATGGCGGGCACGCCGCGCGAGGCCGCTGCGGCCTGGTGGGATCTCGACGCGCTGCGCGCCGAGCATCTCACCTTCCGTTCCGCGCTCACCGCGCTCCCCGACGACCCCTTCGCGGGGTACGTGCGCCTGATCGACAGCTGGCGGGTGCTGCCCTATCTCGACCCCGGCCTGCCGCCGTCGATGCTGCCGGAGGACTGGCCCGGCGGCGCGAGCGTCGCGGAGTTCACCCGGCTGTCCGCAGCGCTGGCCGATGCCGCCTGGCAGCGCGTGCGCGAGGTCACCGCGACGGCGGCGCCGTCGTCGCCCGCACCACGAGACGCGTCGGCAGGATGACGTTCATCTCGTCGATCGCCTGACCCGACAGCAGCGTGAACACCATCTCGGCCGCCACCGCGCCCAGCCGGCGCATCGGCTGCTGGATCGTGGTCAGCGGAAGCGCACGACGGGTGGCCTCGGGCACGTCGTCGAAGCCGATCACCGACAGATCCGCGGGCACGCGCAGTCCGAGCTCGTGGGCGACGTCGATCACCGCGATCGCCGACAGGTCGTTGGCCGCGAAGATCGCCGTCGGGCGATCGGTCGCGCTGAGCATCACCCGTGCGGACTCCCTCGTCGCGTCCAGTTCGTAGCGGCCGATGCCGATGAGCGACGGGTCGAGGCCGATGCCGGCGTCGGCCAGAGCCCGCCGGTATCCGGCATCTCGCAGTCCGGCCGAGCGCAGGTCGGGCCGCCCGGCGAGGAAGCCGATGCGGCGATGTCCGAGACCGATCAGATGGGTGGTCGCCGCGAGCGCGCCGCCGAAGCTGTCGGATTCCACTGTCGGAAGATCGGCGCGCCCCGTGTGCGGGTCGATCGCGACCACCGGGATCTCGGTCCCCGCGCTGACCACGGTCGGGGTGACGAGGATCGCGGCGTCGATGAGCGTGCCCGAGAGCCGGCTCAACGAGCGTCGCTCCCAGCCGTCGCCCGCGCCGAGATGCGACCCGCTGTAGGCGAGCAGGTCGAAGGCCGTGTCGTGCACGGCGGTGCCGACGCCCTTGAGGATCTCGGCGCTGAACGGCTCGAAGTCGGCCAGAAGCACGCCGATGACTCCGGTGCGACGCGCCCGCATGCTGCTCGCGACGAGACTCGATTCGTACCCCAGAGCCTTCACCGCGTCGAGGACCCGCTGCACGGTGGCGTCGGCGATGCCGTATCGGCCGTTCACCGCTTTCGACACCGTCGACACCGACACCCCGGCGGCCCGAGCGACGTCGTGGATCGTGGTGCGAGCCCCCATGAGACGCCAGCGTAGCCGCGAGCACCCCCGCATGGAAACTGTTTTCGAAAACGTTTGACGCCTTTCCAGGACAGCAGAAGACTGCATCCCACTGCGGTCTCACCCCCGAGTGTCCGCAGACGCCCGCAGCGACGCGGTGCGCAACTCTCGATGAGGAGAACGATCACATGAACAGCAGAAGGCTCCCCCTCGCCTCCGCGGTCACCGTCCTGGCCGTGGGAGCGCTCGCCCTCTCGGGCTGCACGGCAGACGCGTCGGGCACCGGCGACGGCGGCGACACCAGCATGACCCTCTGGCACAACTCGACCACCGGCCCCGGTGTGGAGTTCTGGGAGAAGACGGTCGCCGACTTCGAGGCCGACAACCCCGGGGTCTCGATCGAGATCCAGTCCGTGCAGAACGAGGACCTCGACGGCAAGCTGCAGACCGCGCTGAACTCCGGCGACGCCCCCGACATCTTCCTGCAGCGCGGCGGCGGCAAGATGGCCGCGATGGTGAAGGCCGGACAGCTCAAGGACCTCACCGACGAGATCACGGGCGCAGCCGCGGAGGAGATCCCGGACGCCGCCTACTCCGCCAACAGCCTCGACGGCAAGATCTACGCCATGCCGGTCGCCGTGCTGCCCGGTGGGCTCTTCTACAGCCAGGATCTGTTCGACGAGGCGGGCATCACCGAGAATCCGACCACGCTCGACGACCTGGAGAAGACGACCGCCGCCCTCAAGACCGCAGGCATCGATCCGATCGCCCTCGGCGCGAAGGATGCGTGGCCTGCGGCGCACTGGTACTACTGGCTGGCGCTGCGCGAGTGCAGCTCCGACACCCTCGCCGCCGCCGCGGACAAGATGGACTTCAGCGACGACTGCTGGATCCGAGCCGGAGAGGACCTGGAGTCCTTCGCCGCCACGGAGCCGTTCAACTCGGGATTCCTCACTACTCCTGCGCAGCAGGGTGCAGGCAGCTCGGCCGGCCTGGTCGCGAACCACCAGGCGGCGATGGAGCTGATGGGCGCATGGAACCCCGGAGTCATCGCCTCGCTGACCCCCGACGAGAAGCCGCTGGCCGATCTCAGCTGGTTCCCGTTCCCCGAGATCGAGGGCGGCGAGGGCGAGCCCGGCTCGATGATGGGCGGCGTCGACGGCTTCTCCTGCTCGGTCGATGCGCCCGACGCGTGCGTCGACTTCCTCAACTACCTCGGCACCTCCGATGTGCAGACGGCGTACTACAAGGCGTTCAACGCACCGCCGGTCAACACCGTCGCCCAGGAGGCTGTCACCGAGCCCTACCTGCAGTCCATCCTCGAGGCGTACAACTCCGCCCCCTACGCGACCCAGTGGCTCGACACCGTCTACGGGCAGAACGTCGGAAACGCGCTGAACGTCGCCGTCGTCACCATGCTCGCCGGTCAGGGATCCCCGGAGGACATCGTCAAGGCCGTTCAGGATGCCGCGGCGAAGGCGTGAGGCAGGAGCCCGGCTGGAAGTGATCCTTCTGGCCGGGCCCGCCCTGGTCGTCTTCCTCGCGTTCGTGATCTTCCCCGTGCTGATGGCCGCGTTCTACGGCTTCTTCAGCTGGCAGGGATACGGGCCGCCGACCGATTTCGTCGGCCTGAAGAACTACCTCACGATCGTGCAGGACCCGCTGTTCCTCGACGCACTCGCGCACAACGGGTTCATCCTCGTCCTGTCCCTGGTGCTGCAGGGGCCTGCGGCCATCGCGCTGGCTCTGCTGCTGAACCGGCGGATGCGCGGACAGTCGCTCATCCGGGTGCTGATCTTCGTCCCGTACGTGATCTCCGAGGTGGTGGTGGGCACCGGCTGGAGCCTGATGCTGCAGACGAACGGCGCGTTCAACGCCCTGCTCGAGAAGATCGGTCTGGGGTTCCTCGCCGCGGACTGGCTCTCGAACCCCGACATCGCGATCTGGACCCTGATGGCGATCATCACGTGGAAGTATGTCGGATTCGCCGTCATCCTCTTCCTCGCAGGTCTCCAGGGCATCCCCGAGGAGCTGCACGAGGCCGCGGCCATCGACGGTGCGTCCTATTGGCAGATCCAGTGGCAGATCACGCTGCCGCTGCTCGCCCCGACGCTGCGCATCTGGGCGTTCCTGTCGATCATCGGCTCGCTGCAGCTGTTCGACCTCGTGTACATCATCTGGGGGCAGTACATCGCCTCGACCGCCGGCACCTCGACCATGGCGACGTACATGGTCTCGGAGGGACGCAACGCCGGCAACTTCGGCTACGGCAACGCGGTCGCCGTGGTGCTGTTCCTGATCTCGCTCGTGGTCGCCCTCATCTATCAGCGCGCGGTGCTCCGCAAGGACACCGACGGCGCGCTCACCGGAGCGTCGGGTCGGGCCCGCACGCGCACGACCCCCGACGCGCCGGTCGCGCCGGAAATCGAGAAGGAGTCCGTCCGATGACCGCCACCTCGGTGCTCGTCACCCAGCGTCCCGGACGCGCGTCCAGGCCGCGGCTGCCCTGGGCGAACCCCACGGTGTACTTCGTGGCGCTGATCGCCGTGGGCCTGATGCTCGCGCCGATCGCCTACATCATCGTCGGCGGGTTCCGCACGAACGCGCAGATCACCACGGATCCTGCGGGCCTGCCCCAGCCATGGGCCATCGGGAACTACCTCGACGTGCTCACCGGCGGGATCTTCTGGCGCCAGGTGCTGAACTCCACGATCGTCGCGCTCGCGACGACCGTCGGCGTGGTCGCGCTGGGCCTGATGGCGGCGTACGTGCTGGCCCGGTACCGGTTCGCGGGCCGAGGAGTGCTCTACGCGTTCTTCGCCGCCGGACTGATGTTCCCGTTGACCGTGGCGATCACCCCGCTGTACATCGTGGTGCGCAGCCTCGGGCTGATGAACTCCCTCGGCGGCGTGATCCTGCCCCAGATCGCCTTCGCTCTGCCCACGACGATCATCATCCTGGTGCCGTTCCTGCGAGCGATCCCCGACGAGATCCAGGAGGCGGCGTTCATCGACGGCTGCAGTCGCATCGGCTTCTTCTGGCGGATGGTTCTGCCCCTGTCGCTGCCGGGGGTCATCACGACCGGCATCCTGGCCTTCATCGGCAGCTGGAACGGCTACCTGCTGCCGCTGTTCATCCTCAACGACGCCGCGACCTTCACCCTGCCGCTCGGAGTGCAGTCGTTCGCGTCGCAGTACTCCGTCGACAC